>JAZNUV010000038.1:0-6719 GCA_045592445.1 Clostridia bacterium
TTTTTGTTGGTTTGTGGTGAATTAACTATAACACAAAGAAGTTTCACTTGCTATTATTTTTTGTAGAACATGCAATTTCTGTTATGAGCTATGCTCGTAACAAAATTGCATGTAGTGTAACACATCTATTGTAAACCTACAAAATTATAGAAAATGCAAGCCGAATTTATATTGACAGAAAAAATACTCTATGATATAATGAAATAAGTAATTTAAAACACAAAAGTCTGTTTAGTGAAATAGGGAGGCATACGGAATGAACTGTGATTTTAAAGCGTGGGATGCATTTGAAGGTGGCACCTGGCAAAAAGAAATAAATGTCGCAAACTTTATTAAGCATAACTATACACCATATGATGGAGACAGTAGTTTTCTCTGTGGGCCTACAAAGGAAACGATAGAGCTTTGGGAACAAGTTTTATCCTTAACAAAACAAGAGATAGAAGCCGGCGGCGTTTTGGATATGGATACAAAAACAGTCTCCACAATTACATCGCATGCACCTGCATATCTTGACAAAAGCAAAGAAAAGATAGTTGGTTTTCAAACGGATAAACCATTCAAACGTGCACTTATGCCCTACGGGGGGATTCGTATGGCTGAAAAGGCATGTGCGGATAATGGGTATACGATTGACGAGGAAATTAAAGACTTTTTTACAATACACAGAAAAACGCATAATGCCGGCGTTTTTGATGCCTATACGCCCGAAATGAGGGCGTGTCGTTCAAGTCATATTATCACCGGGCTGCCTGATGCTTATGGAAGAGGACGCATCATTGGCGATTACAGAAGAGTTGCGCTTTATGGCGTGGATAATTTGATTGCGGATAAGATAGAACAAAAAAACACGACGGGTTCTGTTATGTACTATGAAGTCATAAGGACCAGGGAGGAACTGTCGGAACAGATTCGCGCGCTTGAGGAATTAAAGAAAATGGCAGCAAGTTACGGCTTTGATATTTCGACACCTGCAAAAGATACCAAGGAAGCCATTCAATGGCTATATTTCGGATATCTTGCTGCAGTCAAAGAACAAAACGGTGCTGCAATGTCATTGGGAAGAACTTCCACATTTCTTGATATATATGCAAAGAGAGATATGGATAAAGGCATTTATAGTGAAAGCGAAATTCAGGAACTTGTAGATCATTTTATCATGAAGCTACGGCTTATTAAATTTGCACGCACACCTGAATATAATGCTTTGTTTTCGGGAGACCCGCAATGGGTGACGGAATCTATCGGCGGCGTTTCGGTTGATGGACGTCATATGGTAACAAAAATGTCGTATCGCTATTTGCACACGCTGTCCAATCTTGGGCCTGCGCCTGAACCGAATTTGACGGTGTTGTGGTCGAAAAGACTTCCGGATAATTTTAAAAGATACTGTGCAAAAGTTTCAATTGAGACATCTTCCGTACAATACGAAAATGATGATTTAATGCGGTACACACACGGGGATGACTATGCAATTGCGTGCTGTGTTTCCTCTATGAGAGTCGGCAAAGAAATGCAGTTTTTTGGTGCGCGCGCTAATTTGGCAAAGTGCTTATTATATGCTATCAATGGTGGGGTTGATGAAATATCGGGCAAACAAGTCGGGCCGAAATTCCGCCCCATAACATCAGAGTATTTGGATTATGACGAGGTTATGGCACGTTATGATGCTATGATGAAGTGGCTTGCGGGCGTCTATGTCAACACTTTAAATATCATCCATTACATGCATGATAAATATTGTTATGAAAAAATACAAATGGCACTGCACGATAAGGACGTAACACGTTGGTTTGCAACGGGCATTGCAGGACTGTCAGTTGTTGCTGATTCACTTTCTGCGATTCAATATGCAAAAGTTAAAACGATTCGAGATGAAAACGGAATTGTAACAGGCTATGAAACGGAAGGCGCCTTCCCGAAGTACGGGAATGACGACGATCGTGTGGATTCTATTGCAAATGACGTTGTACACAGATTTATGGAGCATATACGTGAAAATCACACGTATCGTGATAGTATTCCAACAACCTCTATTTTAACCATTACATCGAATGTGGTTTATGGGAAAAATACAGGTGCAACGCCAGATGGAAGAAAAAAAGGAGAGGCATTTGCACCCGGCGCAAATCCGATGCATAAAAGAGATACACAAGGGGCGGTCGCATCTTTGTCATCCGTATCGAAGTTGCCTTTTAAGGATGCACAAGACGGTATTTCCAATACATTCTCTATTATTCCGGACGCACTTGGGAAAGATGATCAAATTTTTGTTGGTGATATTGAAGTTGATCTTGCTTGTGAGTGCGGCGCATGCACATCTCCAACTTTGTTTGAGGGGCTTGATACAGACGAAGAGTAATTTACGATTCTAAAAGGGGGATACATTCATGGCAGCAACACAAAATCAAATTGATAATTTAGTTACGCTTTTAGACAGCTATGTTGAGAAGGGCGGACATCATTTGAATGTCAATGTCTTTACAAAAGAAACGCTTCTGGATGCGCAAGCACACCCTGAAAAATATCCGCAGCTCACAATTCGCGTTAGTGGATATGCTGTAAACTTTAATAAACTTACAAAAGAACAACAAGATGAAGTGATATCAAGGACTTTCCATGACAAGATATAATGCGCGAAAAGGCTTTATTCACTCAATAGAAAGCTTTGGAACGGTTGATGGACCTGGCATAAGATTTGTGATTTTTATGCAGGGTTGTATTATGCGCTGCGCATACTGCCATAATCCTGATACATGGAAAATGGATGCAGGAACAGAGGTTTCTGTGGATGATATTTTGGATAAATTTTGCAAAAATCAATCTTTTTACAAAAATGGCGGCGTAACTGTGACGGGCGGCGAACCGCTTCTTCAAGTTGATTTCTTAATTTCCTTATTTACAAAGGCGAATGAGAAGGGTATCCATACATGCCTGGACACCTCGGGTATCATTTTTAATTCAAATGATACTATATGTATGAAAAAAATGGATACACTGATGCAATACTGCAATCTTGTGATGCTTGACATAAAACATATTCAGCCTCAAAAGCATAAGGCATTGACCGGATTTGATAATTCCAACATTCTGCACTTTGCAAAATATCTCGAAAAGAAAAACATTCCCGTATGGATAAGGCATGTTGTTGTGCCCGGTGTTACAGATAGTCCGAGTGATTTGATTGAACTCGGTGCATTCATCGGAAGTTTGAAAAATGTAAAAGCACTCGATATACTGCCGTATCATAAAATGGGAACAGATAAATATGTTTCACTTGGTATTCCTTACCCCTTAAAGGGTGTTCCTGCCGCGTCAAAAACTGATGCGGTAAAGGCAAAACAATTTATTTTGGATGGGATTAAAAAAACCAGAACATTGAAAGGAGAAATATAATGAATCTGAATACAATTGTTACATGTTGTTCGGAAATAGAATTTCTAATTCGACTTTTGCTTGCGGGCATTTGTGGGGCGTTTGTCGGATATGAGCGTAAAAGCAGAATGAAAGAAGCAGGTGTTCGGACGCACTTTATCGTTGCGTTAGCATCTGCACTGATGATGATGATTTCAAAATATGGGTTTGATGACTTGATAAAAGCAGGCATAGCTGTGCATGACCCTTCGCGCGTGGCTTCCACAATTGTGTCCGGTATCGGTTTTCTTGGTGCCGGTATGATATTTGTCAGAAAAAACACAATTAATGGTTTGACAACGGCGGCAGGTATATGGGCGACAGCGGGTATTGGTATGGCAATTGGTGCTGGCATGTACTTTGCTGGAGTTATAACTACCGTTATTGTTCTGATTGTACAGATTGTTCTACATAGAAAAATTGGTTTTTTACATGTTCCAACTACGGAAGAAATTCGGATTATTGTTGCGAACGATAAGGATGTCGTACATGATATTCAAAATGTTTTAGAAAGTAATCACATTGGAATTATCAATATTAAGATTGAACGCAGAGAAGAAGACGGGAATTTAGCAATTAATATGGCGACGAAATTGCCGGCAAAATTTGAATTGATTGATTTAATAAAGATATTCCAGGATAATCCTAAGATAAAAATGATTGAGTTTTAAAAATTACCGTTGCCGAAAATGTTTGGCAACGGTAATTTTTTAGCGTTCTAATAAAACTGTGAACGGCCCGTCGTTTGTAAGGGATAATTTCATATCTGCACCAAAGATTCCATGCTGTAAATTGGGGAAATACTTGCGGCAAGCTTCAAGAAAATATGTATACAGTTCCATTGCTTTGGCAGGGGGTGCAGCATCGGAAAACCCGGGGCGGCTGCCCTTGCAGCAGTCGGCATATAACGTAAATTGCGATATAACCATAAGATTTCCCCCTATATCCTGTGCGGAAAGATTCGTTTTTCCGTTTTCATCTTCAAAAATGCGAAGAATAGAAATTTTATCTGCCAGCCAATCAGCGGACGCTTTACAATCATCGTGCCCGATTCCCAAAAGCGCAACAAGACCATTTTGAATTTCACCGACGCATTCGCCGTTAACATGTACTGCAGCAGAAGTTACCCGTTGTAGTAAAACACGCATAGAATAACACTCCTTTTCCAGTATTATAATTGGATTTAGGCAGAATGTCAAGAGCGAATAATTTGCAGGATAAATACGTTTTATGGCGTAAAAAGTATTGACTTTTGGGGAAAAACGTGCTATACTACAATAATATGAGTAGATTAAAAATTATTACAGGACATTTTGGGAGCGGAAAAACAGAATTTGCACTGAATCTTGCCATGCAAGAGCGCGGCAAAGTGGTAATTGCGGATATGGATACAGTGAATCCCTATTATAGAACTGCGGATGCAAAACGTGTACTCACGGAGAAACATGTGCGTGTAGTGTTGCCGCAGTTTGCAAATACAAATGTTGACATTCCCGCACTACCCGGTGAAATTCTTTCTATTTTTGCCAATAAAGAGGAAACTGCTGTTTTTGATGTTGGTGGAGACGAGGATGGGGCATTAGCGCTTGGCAGATATAATCGGTTTTTTATGGAGGAACCGTATGAAATGTATTTTGTCATCAACGCCAAAAGACCGCTTACGCAAAACGCGGAGGATTGCATTACAATCTTGCGTGAGGTCGAGGCAGCTTCACGTCTTCGTGTTACACATCTTGTAAATAGTACGCATTTAGGGAAAGAGACAACTGCTGATACGGTTTTGGAAGGACAAAAGGTTGTGGAAGAAGTTGGCGCAAAACTGGGATTGCCAATAGCATATACTCTGGTGAAAGACAAACTGGATCTTGCGGTCTCAAATCCGGTTATGCAAATAAATTTATATATAAAAATGCCGTTTTAATAAGGAAAGGATGATAAAGTATGGCAAAAGTTACATTTAGGGAAGACAGATGTAAAGGCTGTGAGCTTTGTGTGGCAGCATGCCCGAAGCATATTGTCATCATGGCACAAGACAGACTGAACAAAAAGGGATTTCATCCCGCACAGGTTATCGAACAAGATAAATGTATCGGCTGTGCGTTTTGCGCAACAACATGTCCCGATGCTGTTATTGAAGTTGAAAGATAAATAGAGAGGGGAGAAAAATATGGCAGACAAAGTTTTAATGAAGGGAAACGAAGCGCTTGCTGAAGCGGCAATACAAGCCGGTTGCAAACTGTTTTTCGGATACCCCATTACACCGCAGACAGAGGTTTCTGCGTATATGGCAAAACGTATGCCGAAAATCGGCGGCACATTTTTACAGGCGGAGAGTGAGGTTGCGGCCATCAATATGGTTTATGGCGCAGCAGGTGCGGGTGCACGTGTTATGACATCCTCATCAAGCCCCGGCATTAGCCTTAAATCCGAAGGTATCTCATACATCGCAGGGGCTGATTTGCCTTGCGTTATTGTAAATATTGTACGCGGCGGCCCAGGTCTCGGCGGAATTCAGCCTGCACAAAGTGACTATTTCCAGGCAGTTAAAGGCGGCGGACACGGGGATTATCACATGGTTGTTTTGGCGCCGAGTTCCATTCAGGAACTTGTAGATATTACACAGGATGCATTCGATATTGCTGACCAGTATCGCATGCCCGTTATGATTATGGGTGACGGTATGCTTGGGCAGATGATGGAACCGATTTCCTTCTCCGAAAAAACGGGGAGAGAGTTAGCACCCAAAACATGGGCAGCGTCCGGTACAGAAGGAAAACGCAAGCACAATATTATCAACTCTCTTTATATTGAAGCGGATGAACTCGAAACATTAGTTGTAAATCGCTATGAAAAATATAAAGAAATTGAAAAAAATGAAGTAAAATGGGAATCGTACATGACAGATGATGCTGATTATATCTTAGTTGCCTACGGGACAATTGCCCGTGTTGCAAAGACGGCAATCACTGCTTTGCGACGTGATGGTATTAAGGTAGGACTGATTCGTCCGATTACACTTTGGCCTTTCCCGAAAGAGGCTTTTGAAAAAACAGCAGAAACTGCAAAAGCTTTCTTAACGATTGAAATGAGTATGGGACAAATGGTTGAAGATGTTCGCCTTTCAGTAAACGGCAAAAAACCGGTTTCTTTCTTCGGAAGAACCGGCGGCGTCATTCCCACACCGGATGAAATCTACAACGCTGTTTTAGAAATGAAGGAGGGAAAGTAGATGACAAAAGTATTTGAAAGACCGAAGGCACTGTGTGATGTAGAATTGCATTATTGCCCCGGTTGCACACACGGTA
>JAZNUV010000039.1:0-28974 GCA_045592445.1 Clostridia bacterium
TTTTTTCATGAAAGATGTTTCCATATTAGGGGTATGTTTTGTATAATTCGACAAAAAAATCTCTACACCTTCCGCTGTAATGCCAAAAAAGTGCAAAATTGCGAGATGGCTTTCGGCGTTTGCCATACGGAGAATCGCGCGCAGCGGCGGCGGTGGCAAAAGCGTGACATTTTGCGGCAGACCGTATCGAAAATCCACGCATTTGGGCGGGGCGGGGAAGTCCGCGGGTGCATCGGGCAACAGAATGCAAAGCCTGCCTTCTAAGGAAGGCGGCGGGGAAAGCGGGACCACCGCACCCGTTTTTTCAAGCAACAGGTCCGAAAGTGCATTGCGGACGCTTTTTGGCGCGAAAAATGCGGGGTTTTGGATAGAAGCGACGATGCGGCAAAGCAGTGGAACATCATACTTTTCGCCCAAAACAAATACGGCGGAGGTTTTCTCTGCAAGCTGCATCAGCAGCTTTTCCATCAGTACGGGCAAAAGATTGCCCGTACTTTCTATGTACGGGATCCGCAAAAGTGATGCCATCGCCTTATCTATAGTACAAAGACCTTCAGCACGGCGCCGCAGCCGACGCACGGCAAAAAAACGTCTAATGGTGCCGTGCGACGGCCGATAGTACAATATTTTACATTTTTTATCGCCGATGGTGATGCTCTCTGCGGAATCTGCCGCCGCGGGATAAAAGATAGCAAGCTCCTGCATGGATTATCTTCCGCCCTTCCCCCAAATACAGGCACCGATACCGCGGCACCATGTGTTAAATCGCCAGCTAAAGCTATAGTTTGGTTTCTTTTCACAGCATGATTGTTTTCTGCGCGATCTCCTACAACCTTCCAAAAACGCTTCTGCTTCGCCGAGCCGTTGCCAAAAATGACATTTCATACAACAATCGCCTCCCCTATGCAGTATATGGAAAAGCTTTCTCTTATGTTACGGGATTAAAAGCCGCGTACCTGCACGGACCACATCTGTTTCCTCCAGATGATTTGCGTCAGCAATCCGTGCGGTGGTGGTTTTATATTTTTTAGCGATGTTCCAAAGTGTTTCGCCTTCATTGACAAAAGCAATGACCAAAGAGGGCCGTTTTATATCGCTGTTTTCCGTTTCGATGGTGATAGAATCAATATTCTCTACCGTTTCAGTTGCACTGAAAGCAAGGCAGATTTCCAAATTAGCCCGCACGTCAACGCCACCCGAGGCGGGTAACGTAAAGCCGCAGCCTAAAAGCGAGACACGGCATGTAATGCGTGCATCGGCGGGCGCATTTGCGGCAACGGCGTAGGAAAATGGAATTGTATCCTGATAACAGAAAAGGGGCGTATCCGCATCTTCTGTCAGGTAAAGCACATATGTTTCTACATATCCCTCAACCTCTGCTTTCCCGCCCACCATCTCGGCAGATTTTACGACGGGTTTGCCGACTACATTATATACTTCCTTCGGTGATGGACATTCTGAAGGCAAGTTAAAAAGCTTGCGGGCGGCAAGTCCGTCACAAATCGTATCAAACGCCCGTTCTATCAGGCACGGCGTGCGTGTGAGCGTGGTATCATAGCCGGGCAGATAACAGTCCTCCAAAATTTCGGGTGTTACAATTTCCGTTGCGGTCGCATGTGCGCGCAGGATGATTTCTACGCCAATCTTGCCGCTTTCCGCATCCGCCTCATGATAAATTGAATCCACCATGCAGTCCATCGTGCAATCCATTCCCTCTGCCGCACCCGGCATATCCAGAATTTCCGTAAAGGGGACATCGTGCTCCATAAAGGAGATGTCAGCGGGGACCGTGTCCGAAAGATATAGCGTAGACAGGCGAACTGCACCCTTTAAAATTGCTTTGTTGGTAATCATTTTTACTTCCTGCCCCAAAACGGCGGCATCCATTTTCAGGATTTTGGAAAGCGGCGGCTTTTCGCTCGGTTTCTCCAGCGTATCTGTAACCGTAATCGGGGAAAGCCCCTCTGCTGCCGTGCGTTTTGCATGAATGAGGCGCGTTTTCACCTCGGGTTCCGCCTCACCTGTCACACCTGTGGTGATGGAGCAAGTGCCGTCTGTCCATTCCCGCACTGTGAGCGAAACCTCTGCCTTTACGGAGAGCTTTCGGGAATTGAGCAGCATAGAGCCGATACGCGTCAAATCTGCTTGTGCTACAAAATGCCCGTCCTCACCAAACGAGGCGGCGCAAACATCCTTAAAGGGCAGAGTGGTTTCAATACTTTCTACCGGTGCGGCGCTTTCTTCCTGTTCCGGAATATAGAGGATACAAAAAGCCGCAACGCCCTCGCAAAGCAGCTTGTCACCCTGCCTGGTGCAGGCGGTGACGCGGGCACGCCCGTCAATCTGTAAAATCTTTTGTATGTCGGGCATGGTGTCCGGCACAATTGTGTCTCCCTCCACTGTGATTTCGGAGGTTCTTTCCTCTACGGCGCGGCCTGTTTCAATGCTTTCCCGCAAGAGTTTAACGTCCATTTTATTCACATTCCTTTCCGTGCGTACAGCTAAAGCCGCACTTTGCTATATTCTTATGAATCTTTTTTTGGGTTTATGCACATTTTTTGCACAAATACGTGCCGTATTCATGCACTGGTGTCTTTGCATGCCGTGTGCTACAATCTGCATTGCAGAAAGGAGGTGACAGCATGAAACCAAGGCGAAAAATGCGGCAGAGTATGATGGACGCGGAAAAGAGAGCGCTTTCGGAGCAGTATCTTGATTATTACCGCCGTGCATACCGAGACAAGGAGCGCCGTGGTTTGTTTGAGCGTTTTGCGCTTTATGACGCGTATTGGGAGGGTGATGTAAACCTGCCTGAAAGTGAAAATGACCCTGCAAGCAGCACGAACATAATCCACGCCAATGTGGAGGGACAGGTTACGCTTTTGATTGAACAGTCTATCGGCATCCTGCCGCGCCCCATGACACCGGAGGACGCACCGTTTGCGGACAGTGTGCGCGAGGTTTTAAACTTTATTAAGGACAAAAACAAGATGGTGCGAAAGCTCGACATGCATGAAAGACGGCGCGAGAAGTACGGCATCGGGATTCTGCGTGTGGCGTTTGACCCGAGCGCGCTTGGCGGTGCGGGGCTCCCCGTCATTGAAGCGTGCCATCCTGCGGATATTTTTGTAGACCCTGCCATTACGGATGTTTACCATATTGGCGAGGCATCGTTTATAATCGAAACGATGCGAAAGTCCATCCATTTTGCAAGACAGGAATACGGCGATGCGGTGGCAGATGCCATTGAACCCGGTTATAGACCACAGTATGAAAGCGACCCGTACGGTCGCGACGAGATGGACGATACCTACCTGCATATGCTGGTTTGGACAAAGACGGAGGCGGGGCTGCGGCTTGTAGAAATGACAGGTTGCGGCATCATCTTATCCGACAGCTTCCAAAACGGGACAGGCGATTTTTATCCGGGCGGAAGATATCCCTACTTCTTTACCCCGCTCTATTGCCG
Source organism: Clostridia bacterium (assembly GCA_045592445.1). Classification (GTDB taxonomy): domain Bacteria; phylum Bacillota; class Clostridia; order UMGS1883; family UMGS1540; genus JAQXGO01. The sequence goes on from JAZNUV010000039.1 coordinate 3,470, forward strand.
CGAAGGCTCGATTTGGGGGAAGGGCGATGTGGAACTTTTAATTCCCGTGCAAGACTTAATCAACGATCTTGACGACCAAATCCGAATCAGTGCAAGGCTTACGGGGAATCCGCAAAGGCTGATTGAAGTGGGGAGCGGCATTGATTTGGATGCTATGACAAATGAGGCGGGACTGAATATCCCGACCACAAGTGTCAGCGCAGTACGAAATCTGGAAGCGCCGCCGTTGCCAGGCTACATCATTGAGAGGCGAGACAACGCCCTGCGGTATGAAAGCCAGCGCATCACCCGTTTTTCCGACCAGATGACAGGGGCAAAGCAGGCAGGCGTTTCTACCGCTGCGGAGGCAACCGTACTGCGGGAAAGCGGGCAAAGCATTATTCAGCACAAAAAGCTGATGTTGCAGGAAACGCTTTCGGAGGTATTTTCCTTCTGCCTCGACATGGTCAAAACATACTGGACAGAAGAAATTGCCATTCGTGTGTCAGGAAGGGACAATGATTTTATCTTCTTCCGCGGTGACAGCCTAAAGCACATCCCCGTCGGAGACGGAAAGGAAAAAAATGCAGAATTTGACCTTGTGGTAACAGTGGGTGCAGGCATGCCCGCCAACAAGGCGGCTGTGTATCAGATTATGCGGGATTTATATGCCCAGGGACTCGTTTCCGGCAGAGAAATCCGCGATTTTCTGATAGATTATATGGGATTGCCGCTTATGGCGGCAGACGAGATGCAAAAAGAAGCAACGTCAGAGGCACCCATTACGGAAAACCTGACAGTGGCGGGGCTTACACCGTCCGGCCATGTGAAAACAAAGTAAAGGAGGCTTTAAAAGTGCAGATTTATTTGCCCGAGGCCGTAGCCAGAAGAATGCGGAGACACGCATATTTAAAAAGTATTGACATTGAAAAGTTAAAGGACAATCCCGTGTGTCCGCGCTGTGAGAGGGCGGCGCTTCGGGATATTGGATGGAGTGAAAACCGCACAGGGCACTGCCCGTATTGCGGTCATCGCGGCCGAATGCCCGTTACAGTAGCGGAGTACGCGGCAAAGGAACTGTACCGCTAAAATTATGAAAGGAAGTAAGGAAATGAAAAAAACAAACAAAAAAAAGAGCAGCCCTGCACCGGATACAGGTGCGCTTCGCACGAAACAGGCAGTGGCAGAGGCAGCTTTGGAAGAATTGCTGCCGAAGGAGGAAGAAGAGAAGAAGGAAACTGTTCGTGAAAGCGATGTGGTGCTTGCACTTCGCGAGGAACTTGATATTTTAAAGAATATTGTGCGTCGCCTCATGGACGATTTAGGCATATCCGACGTTCGCGAGCTGGGTGCACAGATTGACAAGGCGGAAATGCAAAAGCTGATGACGGGACACGGTCTTAGCGAGGAGGGCGCGCGCCTGTTTCTCATGCAGCAGGAAAAACTGCGTCAGATGCGTGCAGCGCGGGAAGCGTCCGAAAGACGGGCAGAAATTGAAAGATTGAAAAAAGAACCCCTATATGCAGATATTGAGGAGAAGGCAGACGCGTTGGAAGCATACAGTTTCCGCACGGGCCTTGGCGCAAAAGAGGCTTATAATGCACTTTTTGCAGAGGAAAAGCTGCGCGCACTTTTGGCAGACATGGATAAAAGTGCGGCAGATGCGGAGAAGAAATCCAAAAAAATTTCCGCACTTTCGGGTGGCGGCGCACAGGATACGGGCGCACATATTAAACTCAGTGATGCGGAAGTATGGGCGGCGGCGGGTGCCGGCATGACACCGGCTGAATACGCCAAATACAAATTTTTATCTTAGATTTTGAATTTGAAAGGAGATTTTATTTATGACAGCAACAAAACTTAGCAGAAATAATTTCGCAGAACTTTTAACACCGGTACACAGAAAGGTGTTTTTTGAAAGCTACAACAAGAAACCGAAACAGTACACTTCTATTTTTAAGGTAGATACCATGCACGCGAAGGAGGAAACCTTCCCCCATCTCGGCGCATTCGGGAAATGGTCCGAAAATACAGAGGGCAGTGATTTTAATCAGGCGGATATTGCAATGGGCGATGTCGCCACCTTCACAGCGAAACGCTTTGACAAGGCATACGAGGTAACCTGGGAACTGGTGCAGGACGACCTTTACAACGCGCTCAAAGGCTTTGGCCGCGGCGGCAGTGCTTCAAAGCTTGGCGGCGGTCTTGGCGCAACGGAGGAATCGGAAGCTGCAAACGTCATTTTAAATGGTTTTACCGAAAACGGGTACGACGGTGTGCCGTTGTTTTCGGACAAACACCCCCTTGTAAACAGCACCAATACTTCTTCAAACCTTGTATCGGGTGCTTTAACCGACGAAACCTTAAAGGAAGCATTGACAAAAATGCGCCTTCAGACAGACGAGGCAGGCGTTTTGGTTGCCGCACATGCAGACCGCTTAGTTGTACACCCTGACTGGGAATTCACAGCAAGAGCGCTTATCGGTTCGACCCTGCAGGCAGGCACGGACAAAAATGATAAAAACACCTTGCCCGGACTTGACATTGTTGTATGGGATTATCTTTATAATCCTGCAGGCAGTGACAAGCCTTGGTTTGTGCAGGACAGCACAATGGACAATCTCATGTTCCTGTGGCGTGAAAAGCCCATCTTTGACAGTGAGAAAATTGAAAACAAGATGGACTACCGCTTCTACGGCTACTGCCGCTTTGATACAGGATATGCAGATTGGCGCGGCCTTTGCGGCTCAAATGGCGTAGCATCGGAATAATAAATTCCCGCTAAAAATAAGAAAGGAGTGGGATTTTGAGAATATCGGAACTTTTACAAGACGGTATACATGAATTTTTAGAAATGACGCCTGAGATCGCAGAGCACATGGAAGACAGGAATAATCCGCACCATGTTACGGCATCGCAGGTGGGGATGGATGGATACATTGCACAAGGAGAGGCTTTGCGTCGGGATTTTGACGCGCATAAGAATGCCGCCGCAAGCGACCACGCTAACGGCAGTATACGCGCGGCGCACATAGCTGCAGGCGCCGTGACGGGCGAAAAGCTTGCAACGGGTGCTGCGTCTACACAAAAAATCGCGGACAACGCGGTAACGGGAGAAAAGATAGAAAACGGTGCCGTTACGGAAGAAAAAATTGCAGCGGGTGCAATTTCAACCGAAAAGCTGGCAAAGGAATGCGTAAGCGCGGAGAATTTGTGTTTACAGAGCATAACACAAGACCATCTTTCTGTCACACTTTTAAAGGAAATAGACAACAAGGTGGACAAAAAGGAAGGCATGCAGCTTTCTCATAATGACTTTTCAGATGCGCATCGTGCAAAGCTGGATGCCATCGAGATACAAGAGGGAGCACTTTCTGTAGACCTTTCAAGTTATGTAGACCGCACACTGCCGTTGCGGCTTGAAAAAAACGGCGGCACTTTCCGAAATACAGGCTCATCAGTGATTTCCAATGTCACACGCTTTATTTCGGCAATGACGGAGGACAAGCTTGGGATCATGCACATCGCATGGCTTGATGCGGACGGACGGTACACCGTCCGCCGCGTCCCGTCCCAGCCGAAGATTCTGTCAAACGGCAATGCAATTGTGAAAGAAGGGGCGTATGATGTCCAGACAATCACAGGCACCACAGACTGCGAGTGCCACCAGGTGACAAAAACGGACACCTATCTCGGTGCGCTTGAAGGCGACGTGTTGACTCTGTATAAACGCGCCATTGCGGACGGGGATGGAGAGGCTACACTTTGGAAAACGCTGACGCTTTCGCAAGCGGCGGACATGCAAATGGTGAGTGTGCGACATATTTTTGTGGAATCCAATCGCATTGTAGTTGTCTACCTGATCTCAAACGATACAACGCTCATACACAAAATGGTGGCAGAATGCTTTACCGTGGATGGTGCGCAAAACTGGGTATATAGTACAACCTGTGCACGCCCGCTGAACGAAGTTAGGGTGGACGACCCATTAGGCACTACGTCCATTCACGGATTTAGAGACAGAAGATTCCGCACGGCGGAAATGGATGCGGAAGGCAATCTCTATCTGCTGCCGAAGCAAAGTAAGACACTTTATCATTCTATGTGCCGCATCAATACCGCAGGCGAATGTGACACCATGTATAGACCCTTTACCAGTGTCAATGATGACAACGCGGTTTTAAATGATATACAAATAAAAGGGAACTACATTTATGCGTACGGACTGCAGAATCTATACGCATTTGGGCTGGGACATTCTGCGGCAATTCCGATTTTAGGCGGGCAGATGACCTCGAGACGATTAAGAGGCATTATGGCGGACAAAAACGGACGCATATTCGTAGCCCGTAGCTATAACCTGCCGTATACATCGCAATATCAAACTGTGCTGACAGTCGTTGAGGCACCGCACAGTGAGGAAGCGGATTCCTCCCAGAATGTAGTGGCGGAGACCATTTTAACGCCGCCCTATAACGTAGTGCGCCTGCACAATGGAGAACTCATGGCATTTCTTTATGACAGCGCAAACAGTACCCTGACAATTGATAAATATCGTTATATTGAAGAGTACAACATTTCGGAGAACAACAATGCATGATGAAGTATGGATAGCAGGGCTATCGCTAATCGGGACATGTGTTGGCTCACTCTCGGGCATTTTGGCTGCGGGGCGAATGACAAATTTTCGCCTCGCAAGCCTTGAGGAAAAGGTGAACCGACATAATAATTTGGTGGAGCGTATGGCAAGAGTAGAGCAAAGCACCAAATCCGCACACCACAGAATTGACGCTTTAGAACGGGAGGGATAAACATGCAAAACAGGTTAAAAAGTCCGGCTTTATGGCTTGCTATTATCGCCTTAATTTCTTTTATTTTAAAGGATTGGCTTTGTGTTGATTTGCCCCGCATGGATAGATTTGCGGAGCTTTTCCTCGCAGTGATGGCGGGATTGGGAATTGTGAATAATCCGACGGACAAGAAAAAATTTTAGCAGGTTTGCAGAAAGGAGAAAAACATGCAAATTGCTTTTAATCGAACAATCAGAAAGGAAACACCTAAATATATTGTCATCCACACAACGGGGAACCCCAAAAAGGGGGCAGATGCAATGGCGCATTTTGCGTACTGGAATAGCGGCAATCGAGGACAAAGCGCCGATTTTGTCGTGGATGATACGGGCGCAGTACAAATCAATGACTATACGCGCTACTATACCTGGCATTGCGGCGACGGTAAGGGCAAATACGGCATCACCAACGCAAATTCCATCGGTATTGAAATTTGCATAAACGAGGACGGTGATTTTGAAAGGGCCTTAGAGCATACCATCACCTTAGTGCGTGACCTGATGGGCAAAACAGGAATTCTGAATGTGGTGCGCCATTATGATGCCTCCCGCAAAATGTGCCCCGCGGCACTATCGGCGAACAATTGGGAAAAATGGAAGGAGTTTAAAAGGAGGTTACAAGAGGTGAGAGAGCTTACAAGTATCAATGATATCGTTTGGGAGCTTCGGGACAGAGACATTATATCCGACGTGGCTCTTTGGATGACAAAGCTTGAGGACGATGAAAATGTCTATTGGCTGGCACGCAAATGCGTTCGATACCTAAGGGGGCGCTGTGTTTGACATTACAAGAAATTCTGGCAGACATTCGCCTTAGGATGCCGAGTTCCTTTACGGATGCGGAGGTTATCGGTTGGCTCAATGCGACCATCCGTGAAACATACAAAACACTTGGGCTGAGAGACGGTTATACATTTACGGGCGTAGAGGGACGAACACTCTATCCGCTTCCGCGCGAGATTGCTGCAGATTTAATCAGCGCCGTTTTGGTTGACGGAAAGGAGTATGTGACGCGCCGCATCGGGGACACGGCCATATTTGGCTCATGGTATAAGGCGGCGGAAGGATTTTTGGGTATTTATCCCGCCGCGAAAAGCGGGGCACCCGTTACAATCTTCTATTTTATGCGTCCGCCGCGCCTTTTGACGGAGGCGGAGGCAGAAGAGGTCGGCATTGACTATGGTGCGCAGAAGATAGAACTGGACGAGGACTACGCTGAGCTTATCAAATACGGGGTTTTCGTTATTATGGCGGAAGCACGGGAAGATGTGGTCTTGGCAAACAACTATAAATTAGACTACAACATGCTTTTATCCCGCGCAAGACAAGAACGCTATGAGAAAGACGGAAAATATCCCACTACCCGTATTGTGAAGCGGAAAAGGAGACATATATGAAACGCATGTGGCAGGAAATCGGCAAGAAAAAAAGGCTGGTAATTGAAAACATGGGCGGCGGCATCCATACGGGGTTGCCGCCGACCGAAATCCCGATTGGGCTCGCAACAGATATGCAAAATTTGCATACAGGAAGTTATCCGCATTTGCGCCCGCGCCCGCCGCGCAGTACGGCGGCAGTACCCGCGTTACCGACGGGAACACTTCGCTTTTTCGGCGTATGTGTGGGCGAAAAATTGTGCGCCGTTATAGGCGATACGCTTTATGTATTGCAAAATCGTGTATGGAAAAGTTTCGGGCAGCTCTTTTCTTCGACAACGGGGCGTATACATGCCACTGACTTTATGGGGTATACCATTTTTGCTGACGGGATAACCTGCAAACGCTTTAACGGGGAAGAGATTTCCGCAGTTTCAAAAAGCGGCTCCCCCGGGCCTTGTGCATTTTTGGCAACAAACGCGTGGCATCTTTTTGCCGCGTCAGAAAAAGACAACTATCTGCGGTACAGCGCGGTGGAGGATATGACTGATTGGACGGCGCCCGGAGATGCGGGGCAGGAACTGATTGAAACGGCACAGGGCGCTTTCGGCAGTGCACTTACATCCTACGGCGGACACATCTTATATTTTAAAAAGAATGCAATCTTTGAGCTTTACGGAACAGACCCCGTCAATTTCTCCCTTCTCCCCATAAGCGGTGACATCGGGTGTGCCGCAGCGGCAACCATTACCGAGGTGGACGGGCGCCTCTACTTTTTAGGACGCGACGGCGTATACACCTATAGCGGCGGCGCGCGACCGACACGCATCAGCTTCCCTGTACAGCGATTTATAGACAACGCGGGTGACCTGACGTTGGCTGCGGCGGGCAGTGATGGCGTGCGATACTATTTGGCGTTACCGCAAGTAGGCGGCAAGACCGTTGTTTTGGTATATGACACGCGCATAAACGCTTGGTTTTCCGAGGATAATGTACCGTTTTTTGCGTTTGCACGCACGACGGAAGGCTTTTTTGCGGCGGCGGTGGACGGCACGGTATATGCCTTCGGTGTGGAAGGTACGGAAACGGTCACATGGTCGTACACCTCGCGCCCGTATCTGTGTGAAAATTCACTTTTCCAAAATTGGCATCGCCTTTATATTCGCGCCGAGGTCGCAAACGGCGCACATTACACAGTTGCCGTAAGCCCATGGCTTTCGGGCGAAGGGTTTTCGACCGTTGGGGAGATAACGCAGTCGGGGCTTGTGCAAATTGAACTGCCGACGCGATTTTTCGGGGCGCCGCACCTGCGTTTTCGTTTGAGCGGTGCGGGAGATGTTACGATTTCTACCCTGGAAGTGGAATTGCGCGGCAGAGAAAGAAGTTATATATAGGAAAGGAGAAGCTATGAAAGTAAACGTAACAGATTATTTGAAAGAACGAAAATACAAAGCAGAGGACACAGAAGGCGGTCTTTCCGTTACGGACGCAAGCGGAAAAAGCCACAATATTGATACAACCGCCTTTACAAAAGGGGAAGATGGCTTTTATGCTGATGCGAAGGATATACAAAATTCGCTTACAAAGAGCAGCGTCGGCGCCCCGACAGGCTATGTGCCGCTTCGGAATACGCTTGCTGCTGCGGGTGTGAATGTCGGCTACGCAGAAAAAAGTGATGCACCCATTGTAAACGGACAACTTTTAAATCCGAGTGACAGTCGCCTTGTTAAGGTGGGAGATACGTATTATATGGATGCGGCGTATGCACAAAACTTCATGCCGAAAAAATATGAAAATCCGTATGAGAAAAAGACAAAAGAGGTACTCTCATCCCTGATAAACGACCGTTTTCAATACAATCCTTTAGAGGATGATGCGCTTTTGGCGGCACAAAAATCCGCCATGCTTGCAGCAAAGCAGTCTGCGAACAGTCGCGGTCTTTTGGGCGGTACAACGGCGGAGATTATGCGTCAACGCGCCGCTCAGGAGCTTGTACCGACGTATGCGCAAATGGCGTATGAGAAATTTCAGGACGGACGAAACTCGAAACTGCAAACGTTGTCGGTCTTAGATGCACTTTCGGATCAAGCCTTCCGCGAATACGAAACGCAAAACAACATCGCGCTTGCAACCCAAAAGCAGGCGACGGGGATTGAGGAAGCGTGGAATAAAGGAATGCTTGCAGAACGGGAGCAGACACTCGCCGAACAGAAGGCGAAAGAGGACGCAGATGCAAATACATTTATGGAAGCACTAAAGAAGGTACAACTTATGGGTGAAGTAGATGATACATCCGCACAAGTGCTGGGACTTCCGAAAGGAATGCTTACGGCAGAAAGACGGCAGTTTTTGGAGGCTTTTGCCCAGGCGATGGAAAAGCTTGCCGCATCGCATAACTACAAAATGGCGGAGAAAGCGGCTTCATAATCAAGTGAAAAAAGTAAATAGAAAAGAGATGCATCTTCCCTTTTTTGGAAGGTGCATCTCTTTGATTTTGTAAATGATGTTCCCTTATTTATTCGCGGGCATGATAATAATGGTTGTGGCTTCAAATGCGCCCGTGACAGTTGCACCCGTGACAGACACAGTCATACCTGCCTTCAGGTCAGTAACTCTTTTGTTTGAGCCGTCCGCACTGTCAATCACCTTCAGATTCGAGCGTTTTGTAAAGACCTGCATGGTTGAGGCTTTATTGTCCGCATCTGCTACTGTCATAGAGAAGAAACCATAGGCAGAATTGATGGACTCAATAACGCCCGTTATCGCAGCGGAGGTAGCAGGTGCCGTAGCGGTCAGGGAAACAACAGTTTCACTGTCAATGCTGGCAGTGATATTTGCGCCGAGGCGTAATTCGTAAATGGAGGCTGCGTCGCCATCCACCGTGTAGTTACAATCGCGCGAGAGGCTGTATTTGGTGACAACGTTGTTGGCACGAATTTTAATAGAGGGCAATGTGGCAATCACAATTTCCTCAATTGTACCTGTTGTTATAAATTTAGAACTGGTTGCAACAACGGAGAATACCTGCCCATAGCGGAGCACAACGGAAACTTTATCACCGATTAAAATTTTGCCGATTTCCGTTTCTACGCCATTTCTCTTGGCTTTGGCGGCAGAGGCAACAGGATATGTTTCCACCGCTCCGCTTGCGAGACGAATGGAGAAGGTAAGGGAAGGCTCTAAATCGATGGAGTCCAGCGTACCTAAGATTGTGTGTTCGCTATCCTCAGCGTCAATGCTGACAACTTCGCCGCCTTTAATTTCAAGCTTTACATATTGCATACGTTTTATATCTGAAAGACTGCCGCTGTTGCCTTCGTATTTTACAAATACATCCGCCGCGACGGGGTATGTAAAGATTTCGGATTCGTCCGACAGGCGGAACACGCGCATTTCCGTTTTGCCGCTCATAGTTGTGATGGAGGAAACAACGCCTTCAAACGTTTCGTCGGGCACGCGGGAGATGGTTTCGATGCTGTAAACGATACTGTTTCGCATGGAAATTAAAAGTACAGAGCCTGCAGAAAGCTTTTCAAATGTGGTACTATATCCGTCTTTCTTTATCATGGGCTCGGTATCGAAAGGAATGGTGAGACCTTTTTTAGAACCGGTTTCATCCGTATACATAATGGTTTCTGTATCGCTGTTTACCGATTGAATGGTGCCGAGGATATACGTTTCCTCAATGGTGTTACGAACGCGGAACAAAAGCGTTGCAATTTGTGCACGATTTACGTGACCCTGGGGGTTAAAGTTTACGCCCGTGTCAGCGGCAGGGATGCCGTTCATAAGCCCCGCATCCGTGACAAAACGGACATAAGGCTTTGCGTCTGCAGGGATTTCGCTCTGGTCTCTGTATTCGGAAACCGAGGCACTTTCATCAATGTCATTTTCCGCGCCCATGAGCTTTGTCAGAAGCTTTGCAACTTCGTGGCGGCGCATGCCCACAGTGGCGTTATCATTGCCAATATAATAAGGAAGTTCTTTTTCTGTGAGTACATTTTTATAAAGAAGGAATGCAATCTCACCCGGATAGGCAGTTTCAAACCGCGCCAATACATCTGCGTAAAGCGTTTTCGCCAATTCTGTAAATTCTGCGTAGTTTTTGTTTGTATAGCCTAAAATACGGGCACTTAAAACGAGCGCCTCAATTTTCGTAACGGTACGATCGGGCTTGAAGGTGTTATCCGTGTAGCCTTTGATAATCCCATCTCCGACCATTTCCTCCACAGCCTCAAGAGCCCAGCTGTAAGTACTTTCCGTAACATCGGGGAAGGTTGCACCGGCAGCGGGCATTACGAGAGTACCCGCCGTGAGAATTGCCGCCAGAGAAGTTGCGAGTATTTTTTTCATCTTTTTGTACTTCCTTTCTCGTTTATAAATTCATGTAAAAATGAGTTGATTTTATGTCTTGAAGAATCTGAATATTCCTATAATTTCATTATATCTTTTTCGGACAGCAGTGTCAACTGTTTTCGAGTAAAAATATAACTTTTTTCATATTGATAAAAGACAAAGGCGGTGCAATTTTTTTAGTTTTTTTGTAACGCACGCGGTGTGACAAAAACGGTGTGTTGCTCTTTATAGAGAACCATGCCCGGGCGTGCGCCGGACGGTTTCCAGACGTTTTTGACAAGAGTATAGTCTACCGCAACACCCGAGGATGCAGCCGCGCCGCTGTAATGTGCCGCGTATTCTGCCGCGCGGAGGATAACATGGTCAGGCACTTCGCGTTTTTCAGCTCGAATCAGAACGTGTGCGCCCGGCATATTTTTTACATGCAGCCAAATATCGTCGGCGCGGGAGAGTTTGAAGGTGACCATCTCGTTTTGCTTGCCCGTTCTGCCGATATAGACGGAAAAGTCATCTATGGAAACCGAAAGTGGCGCGGAGGGAGCCTCTTTACGCCGTTTACTTCGTTTTTCTTCCTTTATATAACCGCCCGAGACAAGCTCTGAGCGAATTTCTTCCAAATCCGCCTCGCTTTCCACACGCGCCGTCATTTCCGAGACGGCTTCCATATACGCCGCTTCGCGCTTTGCTTTTAAAAGCTCCTCAGCCACAATATGCTCCGCCGTCTTTAACTTGCGATATTTTTTAAAGTAGCTTTGCGCGTTTTGCGACGGAGATTTGGTTTTATCCATCGGAATCCGTATTGGCGTCATGTTATCGTAAAAGTTTTCCAAGGTTACGGATTCACAGTTTTCTGAAATGCGATAGAGGTTGGCGCAGATTAGCTCGCCATAAACTTTATACTGTTCCATCGTTTCTGTTTCCGCAAGTGTATCCGTATGAATTTGTATTTTTTTGTAAAGTCTGTCTAAAAGAGACGCAATGCGCCGCCGCAAAGAGGCGCTTTTACGGCGCATCCGCACTGCGGCATCACGCTCTGTGAAAAACTGTTCCATCGCATCGCTCAGTGTTTCTGCGGGGAAAAAATCATAAATGCCTTCATATATAGAAGGAGAATAGGCAGCAAAGTCGATGGGTGCGCCCTCTTTGTCACGTAAAATCACAGGAGTCGTTTCGCCTTTTACAAGCGAATCTGAAAAAGAGAAAACTGCAGCGGCAAGCGCGTCGCTTCTGTTGCCGATGGGGGCATCTCCGTCTCCGAGTGTGTTTTTTACGATAGAACGTGCGAGAAGCGGACTTATACCGCCGAAAAGCCGAACAAGCGCTTTTTCTGCGAGCGTATCGGGCGGCAGGCTTGCCAGGAGTGCGGTACCCTGCGCCACGTCAATTTTCGAAAGGTCCGCTTTATCCTGCGGGGGTGGCGGTGTATAGAGAAGGCCGGGCAGAATGCCGCGTCCACTCGTTAAATCGGTATGATTGACCGCGTCGATAATTTTACCGTCCGCATCCAGCAGAATAATATTGGCGTGTCGCCCTGCAAACTCTGCGGAAAGACATTTTTCCACTGCATCACCAAGCTCATTTCGGCCGCTGACATAAATCCGCAAAATGCGTTCAAAACCGGGCTGCTCAATTTTTGTAATTTTTCCGCCACCGAGATGCTTTCTTAAAAGCATGCAAAACAAAGGGGCTTCGGGCGCGCTCTGTTTTCGCATTTCCGTCAGATGTATACGTGGATTTTGCGGGTCCGCGCTAATTACAAGTCGCTGATGCCCTGCCGGAGTACGCAAAACAAACACAACCTCATCCCGTTCAGGCTGTGTGATTTTTTCAATGCGACTTCCATGTATCGTATCGGAAAGCTCCCGCGCCATAAGGCCGAGGGCAGCTGCGTCAAGCGGCATATAAATTCCACCCCATCTTTCTTAGAAAAAGTATACCACAAAAGCAGAAATTCGTCAAGCTGCAGGGGCACCGAGAAAAGATAAAATTCATTTTATAAAAAATTGCACCTTAGAAAACAAGAGAAAACAGGAGGAAAAAAGAGAAAATGAAAGAAAACAACTTTAAAGTTAAAAATTTTCAAAAAAACTCTTGACAAGAAATTGAAAAAGGGTTATAATAGCAACCATCGAATAGAAACGGAGGTAATGAACATGAGTAGTTTTTTGGAAAAGCCGTCTGATGTAAAAAGAAACTGGTATATTCTCGACGCTTCCGGTAAGTCTGTCGGTCGTGTTGCGGCCGTAGCAGCTTCCCTTTTGCGTGGCAAACATAAACCTACTTTTACACCGAATGTTGACTGTGGCGACCACGTTATTGTCATTAACTGTGAAAAAGTTGTGTTTACCGGTAAGAAGCTGGAGCAAAAGTCTTATTACAGACACAGCGGATACGTTGGCGGTTTGAAGGAAGTATTGGCACGCGATTTGATGCGGAAGGACCCGTCTAAGATTGTAGAACTTGCAATCCGCGGCATGGTTCCGGACACAACACTTGGTCGTGCAGCGCTGACACGTCTTCGCACCTACAATGATGCAGAACACAAGCACGCGGCACAAAAGCCTGAAATTTGGGAATAAGGAGGTAACTTATCATGGCTGAAAAAACAGAGTTTTACGGTACAGGGAGAAGAAAGAAATCCGTCGCCCGGGTACGCCTTTTCCCCGGTACAGGTGCTGTCACGATAAATGGCAGAGATATTGATGATTATTTTGGTTTGGAAACATTGAAGACAATCGTTCGTCAGCCGCTGGACCTTGTGGGCCAGCTCGGCAAGATGGATGTTGTTTGCAGAGTCGGCGGCGGCGGCGTAACCGGTCAGGCGGGCGCAATCCGTCACGGCATTGCAAGAGCACTTCTTTTGGTGGATGAGGCAAATCGCCCCGTTCTGAAAAAAGCAGGCTTCTTAACACGTGACCCGAGAATGAAGGAAAGAAAGAAATACGGTCTTAAGGCTGCAAGAAGAGCACCGCAGTTCTCTAAGAGATAATCAGGTTTTCCATTGGTTTTCGGAAATCTTGCTGAATTTTTACATTTTTTCCATAAAAGTGTTGAATGTAAGGAAGATTCGTGATAAAATAACAATAAATTAAGGCGGAAGGAGTGAAAAAGATGAATAAGGCAGAACTCGTAACAGCGATTGCGGCAAGCGCAGAGCTTTCCAAGAAGGACGCAGAAAAAGCACTTGCAGCCACAATCAGCATCATCACTGGTGAGCTCGCAGGCGGCAACAAAGTGCAGCTTGTAGGCTTTGGCACATTTGAAACACGTCAGCGTGCAGCTCGTAAGGGCAAGAATCCGCAGACAGGCGCAGAGGTAATGATTCCGGCAGCAAAAGTTCCGGTATTTAAGGCTGGCAAAGCATTAAAAGAAAGCGTAAAATAATAAAACAAAAAAGAGAGCTGACTTTTTGAAAAGGTCAGCTCTTTTTTTGTCCATCACATGGTAACAGTTAAAATTTTTATTTGACTTTTCTTTTCTTATCCTATATAATAGAACAAAAATTAAAAGGAGCGGATATATGAGAAAGAATAAAAATTATCCATACAATCAAGTAACCCCCTTCGGCAGCATACGCGAGCTTTTGAAAATTGCCGTGCGCGAGGCGGGAGATAAAATCGCGTTCCGCCATAAGGAGAACGGCAAGCCCCATTCCGTTACATACGGCGCATTTTATGAGGATACAATGGCACTCGGTACGGCGCTTTCCTCTATGGGGCTTGATACAAAACATGTTGCCGTCATCGGTGAGAACAGCTATAAATGGGTAACCGTATTTTTGACGATGCTGCAAAGTAACGGCGTAGCAGTCCCCGTAGACAAAGAGCTGCCGTGTGAAGATATTATTCACGTTTTGGAGCATAGCGACAGTAAGGTATTGTTCTATGCGAAAAAATATGAAAAATTTCTGCCTCGCTTTTTGGAGGCATTGCCCCAAGTACAATATTTTATCGGATTTGGAGACGTTACGGAGAGCGAACGCGTGCTTTCTTATGACAAGTTTTTGGATTGTGGTCGCGCAAAGCTTGCGGCGGGAGACAACACCTTCCGCGACATGGTCACAGATGTAGATGCGCTCAGAGAAATTGTCTATACTTCAGGCACAACGGGGATGGCGAAGGGTGTTATGCTCAGGGAGTCCAATCTCGTCAATATCGTGTATCACGGACTGAGGAATACGCAAATCAAAACGGTTTGCCTTTCTGTATTGCCCCTTCACCATACATTTGAGTCAGGGTCGCTTTTGTTCGCCTTACACTGCCATGCGACCATATGCATCAATGAAAATATAAAGGCGGTTTTAAAAAACCTGCAACTTTATAAGCCTGATTATATTGTTGTGGTGCCTGCATTTGCCGAGCTGTTTTATAAAAAAATATGGGCAAACGCCAAGGAAAGCGGGAAAGAAAAGCTTTTAAAGGCAATGATTCCCGTCAGTGATTTTCTGCGCTTTTTTGGGATTGACCTTCGCCGCAAACTCTTTCATTCCATTCATGCGGCGTTTGGCGGCAACCTGGAGGAGATTGTATGCGGCGGTGCACCGCTTCGTGCATCACTCGGTAAATTCTTTGACAGTGTGGGCATCAACCTCATAAACGGCTACGGCATTACAGAGTGCTCCCCCATCATCAGTGCAAACCGAAATTATTTTAATGACCCCGCAACTGTCGGTGTACCCATTCCGTGTGTTTCGGTTCGAATTGAAAATCCGTCCCCCGAGGGTGACGGCGAAATCTGCGTAAAAGGCTCAACCGTTATGCTCGGCTATTATAAGGATGAGGCAAAGACACAAGAAGTCATAAAAGATGGCTGGTTTTATACAGGCGATTACGGGCGTATCAACAAAAAAGGACAGCTTTTAATCACAGGCAGAAAGAAAAATCTGATTGTTTTAAAGAATGGAAAAAATGTTTTCCCTGTAGGGCTTGAGGGCTACATTATGCAAATTCCGTATGTTGCCGAGGTCGTTGTCAGTGCTATACGAGACGAAGAACAAGGCGAAATCGGTCTTATGGCGGAGGTGTACTTAAATCCGGAGGAGGCGCCCAAGGAAAATGCGGAAAAAGTTTTACTTGCCGACATCCATAAGGTTTGTGCCGCACTCCCGATTTATAAAACGATTGGAAAGGTGAAAATTCGTGACACTGACTTTTTGAAAACAACGACCAATAAGATAAAACGCTAACCAAATGGTTTCACTTATTCTGTATGGTTTTGAATCTTTGTTGTAGCATGCCAATCCCCGTTTTTTCGAATTGAAATCCGTACACTGCCGCATAAATCGGTACGATAGATTTGCGTGTCGGCATAAAGGGAAAGCGTTTCCTTGTGCGGATGGCCGAAATTGTTTTTCCCGCATGAGATAACGGTGACGGACGGGGAAACGGCTGCTGCAAATTCTGTTGTACCTGAAGTGTTGCTGCCGTGGTGCGGCACCTTCAGAATGTCACAGTCTATATCCGCACCGCTATACACAAGTTTGCGTTCGCCGTTTTTCGTAATATCTCCTGTGAATAACACGCGCGCATTATAAGATGTGAGGCGATACACAAGCCCGTCATTCTCCTCGTCACCGCAGGCAGTGTCAAACGCAGCAAGTTCCATATCGGAAAGATAGAAAACGTCTTTATCCTTTGCTAAAATAATTTCTGTTCCCGATGCGATGGCAGCGGAAAAAAGTGCTGCTTTGAGAGTGGAATTTGCATGATTGGGCAGAATGAGTCGACGAATATAGCCGCCTTGTAAAAGCGGTAAAAATGCCGCGCCGTGGTCCGTATGATAATGGGTCAGGAATGCGGCATCAATTTTATCGATACCCTCGCGCCGAAGGTAGGGGAGGAGGGTGTCCGCGGCAACGTCTTGAAAGGTACTGCCGCCGCTATCAATCAGAATGTGCGTACCACGATGGGAAATGACTGCGCAATCACCGTTGCCGACATGCAGGAATGTGATTTGAGTCGGACTCAGAAAAGACGCGGTTATATGCAAAACAATAAAAAACAGAGCAAGGTTACACGTCCATACGGTTTGACGGCGCTTTTTACAGAGAAGAAAATAGAAGGACGCAGCAAAAAACAAAAAGGCGGCAGACGTCAAAAGCGTAGGCCGCGGCAGGGAAAGCTGTGCAAAGGGGAGCGAGGCAAAAAAGGATGCCACGCGCAGAATATAACGAATGGCGTTCCTGACAAGGAAGAATAAAAACGAGCCAATATATGGCACGCTGCCTAAAAATGTTGCCAGAAAGCCACACACGAGGAGCGGTGCAATGATGGGGCCGACCAGAAGATTGGCGCCAATGCTTAAAACAGATATTGTTCCAAACTGGTAGATGGCGGGCAGGAAAAAGCCAATGGTTGCCGCTATGGACATTGCGGCGGTCCGCTGCAGAAATACGGGCAGAAACCAAAGACGTTTTTCGATGAGAGAAGAAAATAATAAGATGGCAAGCGTTGCGGTACAGGAAAGCTGAAAACCAACGTCGAAAACAATGGCAGCGTTTATAAGGCAGAGTATCAAAACAGAAATTGCCAATGCGGTCAACCCGTCGTTTTCCTTGCGAAAAAGCTGGGAAAAGATGAAAACGCTTATCATCAGTGCCGAGCGAAGAACGGACGCGGACGCGCCTGTGAAGAAAACAAGAAACCAAGACAGTACCAAAAAAAGGAACGCCGTCACATATCGACGGCGCATTTTTAACACGTAAAAAAGTGCGGCAGCAGCCTGGATTAGGATTTGCAGGTGCATCCCTGAAACTGCCACAATATGCGAAAGTCCGGAACGTTGCAACGCGTCCCGCTGCTCTTGATATAAAGAGGACGTATCACCCGACAAAAGAGCCAACAGAAAACCGCGTACATCGGCTTCGGTGTGGCGTTTGATGGTGGAGGCAAGCTGTTGGCGCAAAGCATACAAAGCATCGGCAGGACGGCGAAACGAAAAATCCCGTCCTGTTTTTGTGATGGCGTCAGACTCGCAAAAAACGGAGCCGTGCACGCGTTTTGCCATCATGTAAAGGCGGAAATCCGATTCGCCAAAGTTTTTTGCGGGCGTGGGCGGGGTAACGTGCGCGGGGAGCGTGATGACGTCACCGACCGAAAGGGTAGAATTACCCGTGGGATATAAATAAAGACGGAGAACAACACCATCCGTAGTTTTGTATTTTAAGGTAAACCGCGGCTTGCCTTGGGATGTGACAGAGGATGCGGTAATACGCCCCGAAATGGTAACAGGCGTGTCCGTCGGCAGTGCTGTCACCTTTTTGTTATAGGCGTTAAACTGAAACGTAAACAAAAAAAGACCTGCAAAAAGTCCGAGAAAAGCTGAAAAACAAAGCCAGCCTGCATCCTTTTTCCGTCTTAAGAAGCAAAAAAGCGCGAGAACACCAAAGCCGACAGAAATGCCGCATAGCCATGCTATGGATGATGTAGCTGTTAGGAATACGCCACATACGAGTGATAGCGTTAGAAAAAAGCATGTACGCTTCATATTAAATTGACCTTTTCTTTTGTAATTTATATTCTTTTGTATAAATTTATAAAGGAACTATCCGAGATAAAAGTCTATCAGAAGCATCAGACAAAAGCCTGATAAAAGTGCATACGTAGCACCCCGTTCGTTCCCATGCGCATGTGTTTCGGGAATCATATCATTGCTGATCACATAAAGCATGGTGCCGCCTGCAAAGGCAAGGGCAAAGGGCAAAATTGCAGTCGATATCCGAACAGAAAAATAGCCGAGCATCGTACCAAGCACCTCTATCACACCGGTTGATGCTGCTGCTAAAAATGTTTTCCCTGTGCCAAAACCTGCCGCGAGCATCGGTGCAATAATCACCATACCCTCAGGAATATTTTGCAGCGCAATACCCCCTGCGACAGTAAAAGCTTCCGCATAATTTCCGGTGCCAAACCCAACACCTGCGGCAATCCCTTCGGGAAAGTTGTGAATGGCAATTGCCAAAACAAACAGAAGAATTTTATGCATTTGCGTATCTGTATTGATGATTTGATGCGTATGCGGCACGAGTTTATCCAATGTATGCAATAAAAAAGCGCCACAAAAAACACCGACAACCGTAATAACAGAAGCAAGGGTGCCGCCGCCTTCTAAAGACGGCAAAATTAAACCAATGACTGCCGCCGCCAGCATAACGCCTGCGGCAAATCCAAGGACAATATCGTTCCATTTATGGGAAATTGTCTTAAAAATCAGGCCGAGTATCGCACCGAACACCGTTGCACTGCCTACGCCAAGTGCCGTCAGAATAACGAGCTGCATGCTATCACCTCTTTTCTATTACTATACATGATTTTAGAGAATTCGTCAAGACTTTACAGCCCAATGTTTTTATATTTTACAGATTAAGGCGAGAAAAAAGAAAAATGTGTTGACTTTTTATGTTTTTTATGGTAGAATATATTCTGTTGTAAGCTCGAGTGGCGGAACTGGCAGACGCCCGGGACTTAAAATCCCGTGGGAGCAATCCCGTACCGGTTCGATTCCGGTCTCGAGCACCAAATTCCCCACGTGGCAGTTGGCGGCGTGGGGAGTTTATGTATACGGATAAAAAACTTTGGAGGTACATGTGTGAGCAAATTTGAGACAGATTTATCAAAAGGCAGCGTAGGGAAACAACTTTGGCGATTCGCGTTGCCTTTTATTATTTCAAACCTGATTCAGTCCCTTTATAGCGTGGTGGACATGATTATCGTCGGGCAGTTTGAGGGGACGGTGAGTATGGCGGGTGTCAACATCGGCGGGCAGATTACGCTTGTCATTACAAACCTTGTTATCGGGCTTTCGGCAGGCGCGACGGTTTTAATCGGGCAATATCTTGGGAGTCAGAACAGGAAGGCACTTCGAGAAACCATCGGCACACTTTTGACGGCGCTTTTAGTCCTTTCGGTGATTATGACGGTATTTATGGTCGTGTGCAGAAAACCGATGCTTCACATTATACGCACACCCATAGAATCTTTTGATGAGGCGTGCAAATACCTTCTCATTACCGCGCTCGGCACCGTGTTCATTTTCGGATATAATGCCCTCAGCGCTGTAATGCGCGGCATGGGTGACAGCAAAAATCCGCTTTATTTTGTCGGAATAGCTTGCTTTATCAATATTATATTGGACTATATATTGGTTGCAGTATGCCATATGGGCGCCGCGGGTGCGGCGATTGCCACGGTAATTTCGCAGGCGGCCAGCATGATACTGTGTATTTTATATCTTAAAATCAATAACTTTATTTTTGATTTTAAGCTAAAATCCTTTGGTTTTCACGCAGAGCGCTTTCGCATGCTGATGAAGGTGGGGCTGCCCACCTCTGTGCAAAACGTGGTTGTGGGTATTTCGTTTTTGTTTTTAACAACACTTGCCAATATGATTGGCGTTACGGAATCTGCCGCGCTCGGTGCGGTGGCAAAATTTAATTCCTTTGCAATTTTACCGGCACTCGCTATGAATGCCTCTATTGCTGCGATGAGTGCACAAAATATTGGCGCGGGGCAGATTGACAGGGCTGTGCAAACCATGAAAATCGGAACGATAATAGGCTCTGCCATGAGCTTTGTGGTCTTTATGCTTGCCATGCTGTTCCCCGGGGAGATTATGCGTATTTTTGTGGATGACGATGCCTTGGTAAAGGCAGGCACAGAATACTTGCGTTCCTACTGCTTTGATTATATTTTTGCACCCATTATGTTTGGGTTCGGCGGTCTTTTCGTCGGGAGCGGACATACGACATTCACGCTCATAAACAGCATATTGTCTTCCCTGCTTATTCGGATTCCTGCCTCGTATGTCGGCGGCATGGTGCTCGGATGGGGGATGTTTGGGATAGGACTCGGCGCGCCTGCCTCTGCCTTTGTGTCGCTTGTGCTGGCGATTTTGTTTTATCGGTCAGGCAGATGGAAAAAGGCGATTATTATAAAGGAAGAGAAACCGCAGTAAGAAGGTGAAAGAATGCAACCACTTGCAGACAGAATCCGTCCGACATCGTTGTCGGAAATTGTAGGGCAAAAGCACCTTTTGGGCGAAGGCCAGGTGCTTTATAACCTTTTGGAAAGCGGACGTATTCCGAATATGATTTTTTACGGCCCGGCGGGTACGGGGAAAACCACCGTTGCGAATATTGCGGCAAAACGTGCAGGCATGCGGCTATATAAGCTGAATGCAACACATGCTTCCGTTTCCGATATTAAAGCCATCGTGGCGGAACTGGATGGCTTTTCAGGCATGGGTGGCGTTCTTCTTTATTTGGATGAAATTCAAAATTTTAATAAGAAACAGCAGCAGTCGCTACTGGAATTTATGGAGGATGGGCGCATTACGCTCATTGCAAGCACAACAGAAAATCCATATTTTTATATTTACAATGCAATATTGTCCCGCGCGACGGTGTTTGAATTTCATGAGGTAAAGCCTCAGGACGTTGAAATGGCACTTTCCCGCGCGGAGGCGCATCTTGATAAAGAGGGGATTAAGGCGCAACTTACAAAAGAGGCACGCACCTATCTTGCGGGCGCGTGTGGCGGCGATGTCAGACAGGCAATCGGAGCCCTTGAGGTAGCCGTTCATTGTACGACGCCTGATAAAAACGGTCAAATAACGGTATCGGAGGAAACGGTGCAGGCGTGCCTTGGCCGCCGTGCCATTCGCTATGACAGGGACGGCGACAGTCATTACGATATCGTAAGCGCATTTCAAAAGTCCATCCGCGGCAGTGACCCGGATGCCGCCATACATTACCTCGCGCGCCTTGTGGAGGCGGGTGACTTGCCTTCGATTTGCCGCCGCCTTTTGGTGATTGCAGCGGAGGATATCGGGCTTGCTTATCCGCAGGCGATTGTGGTGACAAAGGCGTGCGTAGACAGTGCGTTGCAGCTTGGATTTCCGGAGGCACGGATTCCGCTTTCCGAAGCAGTTCTTCTTTTGGCGACGGCACCGAAAACCAACTCCGCAATTTGCGCGATTGACGCGGCACTCAAAGACGTGCAAAACGGTTACACGGGTGAAGTACCTGCGCATCTTCGCGATGCACATTATAGCGGAGCGGAAAAACTGGGTCGCGGTAAAACATATCAATATCCGCACAATTTCCCCAAAAATTACGTAAAACAACAGTATTTGCCTGACACGATTCAAGACAAGGTGTACTACACACCGGGCGATAATAAATTTGAAGCGGCTATTTCGGCACACATGGAGCAGTTGAAAAAGAAAGAGGGGTAAAATTTTATGCAGCTTATATTCGGGGTTACAGCACTCGGCGTAATAAGCCTTTTGGCAGGCATTTTGCTTTCCATTCTTCGGAAAGCACCCGTCGTGCGGCGCGTGTTTTATACAATGGCAACAGGCGCTTTTTTTTGCTTTTTCATTGCGGGTGGAGCTGTACTTTGTGCGGCAAAAGCCATGGATAAAAAAATTCTCTGCCTGTACTTTGTTCTTTGCGGCGGGGTAGTGCTCACGACCTTTTTACTGTTGTGGCGGAAGAAAAAGGAAAACTAAGAAATCACACCTGACATTGTCAGGTGTGATTTTGTTAGAAGGGACTTATAAAAGTCTGGCGCGTAAATCCGAAGGATCTTCGGGTGAAAGCAGTGCAGGGGGAACGTCCAGTACAGTTTTGCAACCTGTTTGTCCCATGCGATACAGTTTCACCGCGGCGCGCGCGTAGGCAACTAAAACTGCCGAGGTGAATGCGGGGTTAGACTCTAATTTCAGCGCGTATTCTATCGTATGATTCGCACCGTCCGCCGTCTTGCCGTTTCGAATGACAAAGCCGCCGTGCGGCAGACCGCTATGATCGCGCGCCAATTCTTCTGCCGAAACAAAATGAACAGTCGTATCATAGTCGGCAAAATAGTTTGGCATTTCACAGATTTCGCGTTCGATTTTCGAGAGGTCTGCACCTTCTTTTGCTACAACAAAGCATTTGCGTGTGTGTTTTTCGCGAGTCGAAAGCGTCGGATTTTCACCGTTTCTTACTCGATTTAAAGCATCTTCCACAGGCACGGTGTACTGCCTTGCGTCCAAAACGCCGTCAATACGGCGAATTGCATCGGAATGGCCCTGGCTTACGCCCTTGCCCCAAAACGTATAATCATGCCCTTCGGGCAAAATGGCGGTGCCATAAAGGCGATTTAAAGAAAAAAGACCGGGGTCCCAACCAACGGAAATAATGCCGATGTGACCGCCTTCCACTGCCGCCTCATCCACATTTTTAAAGTGCGTGGGGATTTTTGCGTGTGTATCAAAGCTATCAATAACGTTAAAATGCTTTGCAAGCATTGGAGTTTGCGTGGGCAAATCCGTTGCACTGCCGCCGCATAAAATCATAACGTCAATTTCATCTTTTTTTTCAAGAATCGTATCCGCACGGAATACGGGGGCATCCACCTTCAGGGAGGCGGGGTCACGCCGTGTAAAAATGCCTGCAAGCTCCATGTCTCGATTCTGGCGAAGGGCATTAAAAACACCACGACCAAGATTTCCATAACCATAAATTCCAACTTTTATCATTTTTTTTCAACCTTTCTATCCTGTAATATGGGAAGTTGCGCCAATAAAATTGCAACAAAGATAATCAAACAGCCCCAAAGCTCGCGCGAGGTAAATTTCTCGCCCATAATCAAAACACCGCCGATAAGCGCGAACACCGATTCAAGACTGCAAATAAGTGCTGCCGAGGCGGGGTCCGTATCTTTTTGTGCCACAGTTTGCAATGTATATGCAACACCGCAGGAGAGAACGCCTGCATATAAAATCGGAACACCTGCACTGACAATGTCCCCAAGCCTGGGTGTTTCAAAAACAAACATGGCAATGGTGGAAAGAATGCCTGCAACAAAAAATTGAATGCAGGACATGCGCACGCAGTCCACCTTCGGTGCAAAATAATCAATAATAAGAATGTGGAGCGCAAATGAGACGGAGCCGAGCAGAAGGTAAATATCCCCTGCTTCAATTGAAAAACCATTTCCTCCGCACAAAAGGTACATGCCGCAGATGGAAAGCAAAACACCTGCCCATACGGCCCACGGAATATGCCGTTTTACAAAAATGCCGAAAACAGGCACCATGATAATATAGAGCGCTGTGATAAAGCCTGCTTTTCCCGCGGAGGAGGTGACAATACCGTGTTGCTGGAGCGTACTGCCCAAAAACAGGACAATACCACACAAAACACCTGCAAGAATAGGCCATTTGGCGGATTTCCCTTTGTCTAAAAACCGAATACACGGCAAAAGAACGAGGCCGCCGATAAGACTGCGCGTTCCGTTAAATGTAAAAGGGCTTACGGCATCCATGCCCTTACGCTGCGCTACAAAAGCCATGCCCCAAATCAATGCGGTCAAAAGCAAAAGTGCGTTGGCACGCAGCTTTTTATTTCTCATAAGAGAGGACCACCTTCTGAATAATATCCATCGCCTCGTCCAGAAGTTCCTCCGTGTGCGTTGCCATCAGGCTTGCACGCAAAAGACATTCCGTCGGTGCGGTGGCAGGCGGCAGTACGGGATTTACAAATACACCCGCGTCGTATAAAAGCTTGTTGGTTGCAAGCGTGGTTTCTGCATCATATGTATATATAGGAACAATCGGCGTGTCCGCTTCCTTAATTTTAAGACCACGTTCCAAAAGCCCGCGACGAAGATATGCGCCAAGCTCCGAAAGCCTTTCTACGCGTTCGGGTTCCTTCTTTATTACATTTAAAGCAGCCATGGCGGTTGCACACATAGCAGGCGGGATGGATGCACTAAATATAAAAGGACGGGAGTTGTGGCGTGTAAAGTCGATTACGCGTTCGCTGGCAACCATGTAGCCGCCAAGACTTGCAAGGGATTTTGAAAACGTACCCATGATGACATCGACTTCATCAGTAAGGCCAAAGTAATCTGCGGTACCGCGGCCACCTTCACCTAAAACGCCAAAGCCGTGTGCGTCGTCCACCATAACGGCGGCATCGTATTTCTTTGCAAGTTCTACAATTTTCGGAAGGTCGCAAATATCACCACTCATACTGAAAACGCCGTCGGTTACAATCAGTTTGCCTGCACCTTCGGGAATCAGCGAGAGCTGAGTTTCTAAATCCTGCATGTCGTTATGCTTATAGCGGACCATTTTTGCATAGCTTAAACGGCAAGCGTCATAAATGCTGGCGTGATTTTCTCTGTCGCACAAAATGTAGTCGTTTCTGCCTGTAATGGCGCTTATAATGCCGAGATTGGACTGAAAGCCCGTGGAAAACGTCATACACGCTTCTTTTCCAATATATGTGGCAAGTGCTTCTTCCAATTCAAGATGTAATTTCAAAGTACCATTTAAAAAACGGGAGCCTGAGCATCCGGTGCCGTAGATTTCCGTTGCCCGAATCCCGGCTTCCACAACCTCGGGATGCACTGTCAGACCCAAATAGTTATTGGAACCTAACATGATGCGGCGTTTACCTTCCATCGTTACCGTGACATCCTGGCGGGATTCAAGACAATGGAAGTAGGGGTATAATCCTTTTTCGCGATACGTATTTGCCATCGTAAATGCATCGCATTTATCAAATAATGACATAAAACCAACTCCTTCAATTTTGTATTATACCATTAAATAAGACAGGAAGTCAATTAAAATCCGTATAGAAAAGAAAAAAATGGAATATTCAGCAAAAAGAGTAGTTTTTCGGCATTTTTTGTGCGCGGCGCGACAAAAAACAAAAAATTTTAAAAAAATGCTTGACAATCTGCCTCAAGTTGTGGTAACATATATCCTGTTGCGCGAGAGAAAAGAATTTGCAGCGTTTTAGAAAAAAGAAAAAAGTTAAAAAAATGCTTGACAATTTGTTTTCTCCGTGATATAATAAAATTCCGCTGCGGGGCAGCGACCGGACTTTGAAAATTAGATAGCGTAAAAGGGCTCAAAAGATAATTTTGAGTAAAAAGAAAACTTGTCAT
>JAZNUV010000040.1:0-71086 GCA_045592445.1 Clostridia bacterium
GGTCGATAATATAGATACCATTTCTTTCGGTAAAAATATACTCGGCCATCTTCGGATTCCATCTTCTGGTCTGGTGACCAAAGTGAACCCCTGCTTCCAATAATTGTTTCATTGCGACTACTGACATATCAGCACCTCCAAAAATGTTTATACCTCCGCTGACTTCACAAGCTATACCCCTTACGGAACAGTACCGCCTCCATCAACGTGTGTATTTTTTTACTAAAATATTATACTATATTTTTTTACCAAATGCAAGCTTTTTTTTAATTTATTTTTTATTTATGAAAAAATCTACAATTTGATTATCGTACTATAACTGCTTTGTGTGGGCATAGTTCTTGACAACAGTAACATTTTATACATGTAGCGTGGTCAATTTGTGCAATGTGATTTACAACTTTAATGGTTTCCGCAGGGCAACATCGTGCACACTCACCACAACCGACGCATTTTTTTGCAACAATATGGGGGCGTTTTTCTTTTCGAAATCTCGCTGCAATTGATGCGGGCAGTACCTTAATAAGACGTGCACTTCTCCCTGCATTCGGGCGTTTAAAGTTGCATGTGTACTTTTCAATATTCTCCCCTAAAACTACAAGTTCATTTATGCTTTTTGGACATAAACCACGTGCAATGGATTCAGAAACGGTATACACCTCCTCTGGTGCATATCCCATAATATGTGCGCAAGCAAGATCCAAAGCAAAGGGGTTGGCACTGCCCAGCAATGCGCCAATGCGACGAAGTGTGCCGTCAGCCGGTCCATTTCCCTCCATCGCAACAACGCCATCAATAACATTGATTTGCGGCGCATTTGTAAGACATAAATCCACAAGCATTTTACAGAAATCTTTTTTGTCCGGATATTTGGCATGACATTCTGCTTTTTGCAAGCCCGGAATTGAGCCAAATAAATTTTTAACTGCTGCTGTCATATCACAGAGCATATGTGTTTTCATTCTTGCCATATTGACTATCAAATCCGCATTAGCAAGCGGTGTAATCACATTAAAATTGCTAAGTTTTTCTGATGTAACAGAGAGATTTAAGCTTGCACCGCTGTTTTCCGCAGCAACCTTCATGCCTGTTGTTTCATAAATACGAGAAAGGAGTGTTGGGTGATATAATCCACCCGGTGAGTCTGCAATTTGAACATAGGCACCGCGTTCAACAAAAAAAAGTGCGGCGGTTTCTATCATGAGCGGATTCGATGTAACACCCATATCGGGTTTTCGATTTGCTAATAGATTTGGCTTGATGACAACTTTTTTGCCTGACCAATCCTCACTCATGTTATTATCAATTAAAAGATTTTTTAAAAGTGAAGGCAGATGCGCACTTGCTTCTATATAATTCTTCGCGTGCAGAATATGAACTCGATTTGAAAAATTGATATTACGATTCATAAAGTTACTCCTTTATTTTTTCCACCAGTCCTGTTTTGCCAAGGTGCTCAATTCACCCAAATGACTGTTATCGCCATCTTTTATAATCCGAATCATGTCCCCTTCTGCCTTTAAGACTGTAACAGATGCATTGTCACACCATCCTTCATTAGGCATTTCAGAAAGAGGTATATTACGAATTTTGCATAGAAGAACACGAATTGCAGTACCATGTGTAACAACCGCAACATGCTTATCCCGGTTTGTTTCAATAATTGAGAAAATTGCATCTGATATTCGATCTTGAAACGCCTGCATACTTTCACCGTTTGGCATTTCTAAAAGATGTGGATAATGCAACCAATTATTATAACTTTCTGCATATTCAATCGGTAATGTATCCCAGGGTACATCTTCCCATTTGCCGCCATGTATTTCACGGAGCTGCTTCATTTCCGTAATACGCAAATTCTTTTCTTCTGCAATAATGGCGGCAGTGTCCCGCGTTCTCTTTAAATCACTGCTGTAAATAGCATCAATTTTCGTACTTTGAAACCACATTCGAAGTCTTTGTATCTGCTTTCTTCCGTTCTCTGTTAAATCCGAATCAAACCATCCATGAAATCTTCTTTCTATGTTTCCAGTTGCTTCACCGTGTCTTACCAAATAAAGCATCGTCATAACTTAGCACCTGCTTATCATAATTTTATGAAAAGGACATGCATACGCATGTCCTTTTACTCTATAGATTCTTTGCGCAATGCATATAAAACCTTTTCGAATACCGACGGAAGTGGTGCAGAAAATTCCATTTTTTCGCCGGTGTTGGGATGAATGAATCCGATGATACCTGCATGCAGAAGTTGGCCATCCAAATGAAATGCCTCTTTTTTAACGCCGTACGTTTTATCTCCAACAATCGGATGCCCAATATGGCGCATATGCACACGAATTTGATGTGTTCTGCCTGTTTCAAGTATACATTTCAAAAGCGTATACTTACCAAACCTCTCTAAAACCTCATAGTTTGTGACAGCGTCACGTCCACCGTTTTTAACAATGGCCATCTTTTTTCTGTCTGATGTGCTGCGACCAATCGGGGCATTAATCCGTCCGTTTTCTTCTGTAACATTTCCGTGGACTAGTGCAAAATACTGGCGTTTTAAAGTACGTGCTTTTAGTTGAGCAGATAAATGTTTATGTGACGCATCGCCCTTTGCTACAACCAAAAGACCTGTTGTATCTTTATCTATACGATGTACAATTCCCGGACGTTGTACGCCTCCTATTGTAGATAATGTGCTTCCACAATAATGTAAAAGTGCATTTACCAGTGTATGCTCATAATTGCCTGCTGCGGGATGTACTACCATATCGGCAGGCTTATTGATAACTAAAAGAGCGTCGTCCTCATACACAACAGAAAGCGGTATATCTTGTGGTATGGCTTGCATAGGTTTAGGGGCAGGTACCGAAACCGATATTGCGTCAGCATCTCTGAGACGATAACCAGCTTTTGTTTTTTTACCATTAACGGTAATATGCCCTTCTTCAATGAGCTTTGCAATATAGGCACGACTCATTTCACTATATAGTGCAGCTACCGCTTTATCAATTCGTTCACCTGAAAAAGCTTCAAAATCCATTATAAATTCTCTTCCGTACTTTTAAAAATATAGATACAAAAAAGTGCTGCGCCTATAACGACACATATATCCGCTACATTGAATATCGGGAAGTTGATGAATCGCATATCTAAAAAGTCAATTACATATCCCATCGTTATGCGATCAACTAAATTTCCGATTGCGCCTGATAAAATGAGCGATACCGCTATGTTAAATATTTTGCTTTTTGGCTTTTTTACGATAATGTACGCAATAAGAACTGCTACAATGAGAATCGTAGCGCATATTAAAAATGGGACTTTTCCTGCAAACAAACTCATTGCTGCACCATTATTCGTTTGAAAGGTAATGTGAAAAATATTTTTTATAATCGGTATGCTTTGTCGGATTTGCATATTTGCTTGTATAGATAATTTTGTCAATCTATCAAGCAAAAAAGAACCAATTCCGATTGCCACTGGAAGCCAAAGCATAGTAATTTAATCTCCTACTCTTTAATAATGTCGGCGCAACGGGCACAAAGCGTTGGATGTGCCGCATCATCCCCCACTGTTTTGCTGTATATCCAACAACGTTCACACTTTTCGCCCTCGGGTTCAGTTACAAGTATTGAAAGACCTTCTGTTTCACCCGAAAAAGCTTCGCTCGGTGCCGCAGTTTCTTCAACGTGGACTGAGGAAACAATAAATAACGTTGTCAACGTATCGTCAAAGCTTCTTAAAAATTCTGCCATATCTGCGGATGCATACAGAATAACACCTGCACCCACCGAATTACCAATTTTTTTCTCAGCACGTGCGTTTTCAAGCGCTTTTGAAACATCGGCACGCACCGCGAGTAATTTATCCCATTTTTCAATAAACTTCGCATTGTATTGCACAGTATCTGTCTTTGGCATATCATTATATAAAATGCTGCGCTTATCATCCGAAGCTTTATGCGGCATATGTTGCCAAATTTCTTCTGTTGTATAAACAAGTACAGGAGCCAGAAGGCGTACAATCGCATCCAACACATTGTACATAACACTTTGTGCGGCACGTCTTTCAGCACTATCTGATTTTTCTACATATAATCTGTCTTTTATTATATCAAGATAAAAATTACTCATGTCTACAACGCAGAAATTATGCACAGCATGATAAATCATATGAAAATCATAACTTTCATATGCTGCAAGAACCTTTTTCACCATTTGGTCAAGCCGCATCATTGCCCATGTATCCAGCTCACCTAAATTTTCTCTAGCAACCATGTCTTTTTCGGGGGCAAAATCGTGGATATTCCCCAATATATATCGCGCCGTATTTCTGATTTTCCTGTAAACCTCAGACATTTGTTTTAAAATATCTTTAGAAATACGCATGTCTGTTTTAAAGTCTGCAGACACAACCCAAAGGCGTAAAATATCCGCACCAAATTCTTTTATAATATCTTTAGGACTTACACCATTGCCACGTGATTTAGACATTTTTTGACCATCTGTATCCACAATCATGCCATGTGTGATAACAGTTTTATAGGGTGCCTGCCCTTTTGCTGCAATTGCAGTCAAAAGCGATGACTGGAACCAACCACGATATTGGTCATTTCCCTCTAAATACATATCTGCAGGGAATTCGAGTCCCTCTTTTACTTCTAAAACACCCGCATGGCTGGAACCGGAATCAAACCAAACGTCCATAATGTCTTTTTCTTTTGTGAAATGCGTGTGTCCGCACTTACATTTTGTGCCGGCAGGCAGAATTTCCTCTGCTTCCATTTCATACCATGCACCACTTCCCTTTTCACGGAATAATGCAGCTACGTTTCGAATGGTATCATCATTGATAAGAGGTTCACCGCATTCAGCACAGTAGAAAATCGGAATTGGTACACCCCATGTACGTTGACGAGATATACACCAATCCGCCCTGTCAAGCACCATGCTTGTAATACGTTCCTCGCCCCATTTCGGAATCCAACGGACCTTACGAATTGCCTCTACTGCCGCATCTTTAATACTGTCAACCGATGCAAACCATTGTTCTGTTGCGCGGAATACAATCGGTTCGTGGCAACGCCAGCAATGCGGATATTGATGTATGATTTCCTGCACAGCAAACAAAGCACCTACACTCTTGAGTTTTTCAAGAATGGCCGCGTTGGATTTTTCATAGTACATACCTGCAAATTCACCGGCAAGTTCGTTTAAATAGCCCTTACTGTCGACAGGAACCAAAATCGGAATTTCTTTGTACGGGCGGCAAGCAACATAGTCCTCCGCACCATGACCGGGTGCCGTATGCACACAACCTGTGCCGGCATCTAAGGTTACATGTTCACCTACAATTACAAGCGAACTTCTATCCATGAAAGGATGCTTACACTTTATATATTCCAAATCTCGTCCGTAAAACGTGCCAACCTTCTCATATGTGGCAATACCGCCTGCTTGCATCACACTTTCGACAAGTTCTGATGCAATTACATACACTTCCCCATCCACTTTAATAAGGCTGTACTCAAAATCAGGATTAACAGCAATGGCTACATTTCCAGGGAGCGTCCATGTCGTTGTGGTCCAGATAACAAAATATACAGGCTCAGATATATTTTGAAACAAGCCTTTATCGTCTGAAACACAAAACTTTACAAATATAGAATTCGTCTTATCTTCGTTATATTCAATCTCCGCTTCTGCAAGCGCTGTTTCACAATCGGGGCACCAATAAATTGGCTTTAATCCTTTATAGATATAGCCTTTCTTTGCCATTTCGCCAAAAATCTCAATCTGTTTTGCTTCAAATAAGGGGTCTAATGTAACGTAGGAATTATCATAATCACCCAAGGCACCAAGACGGCGAATCTGCGCTTTCTGATTCTCAACATAACCCATTGCAAACTCTTTGCATATCTCGCGGAACTGTGATATAGATACTTCACTGCGGTTAATCCCCAGTTTTTTTATCGCTTGCCGTTCTATCGGCAAACCATGCGTATCCCAACCATGAATATAAGGCGCACGGTATCCGCTCATATTCTTATATCGTACAACTATATCCTTTAATGTTTTGTTAAGCGCATGTCCCATATGCATATCGCCATTTGCATACGGTGGACCGTCATGTAAAATAAATAGCGGTTTTTCAGCATTCTTCTCCATAAGACCGCTGTATAAATCCATGTCATTCCACTTCTCCAGCGTTTCCGGCTCGCGTACGGGTAAATTACCACGCATCGGAAACTCTGTTTGCGGCAAATTTAATGTTTTACTGTAATCCATCCTACCTTCAACCCCTTTAAATAATCAAATGCCCTATCCTATTGTCATAAAATTAAGCATCAAGTTTTGGAATCTGTATAGTTGCTGCATCCATAGAAACATCCTGTATTGACGAAGATTTTATATCTACGGAAACAGGGGCAACTTTGACTTCACTTGCATGCTCCGAAATCATTCCGTTTAAAATTTCAATTTGTGCACGAAGCTGAGAAATTTGCCGTGCTGCAAATACATTGATGCATCGTTCAATGTCATGTTGTTTTTGCTGCATAGATTGCACATTCTCTTCTGCTTCTTTTGCAATATACTGTGCCTTCATTTCTGCTTCTTTTGTAATATTCTGTGCCTTTTCCTGGGCAGCACGTACAGCAGCATCACTGCTTGTCTGTGCCAAAAGCAACGCATTTTGCAAGGAATCTTCCATTGCTTTGTATTTTTCGACTACGCTTTCAAGCATGGCAATTTTATCACGATTTGCAATATTTTCTTTGTATAACGTTTCATAATCATTGCAAAGTTCGTGAAAAACTCCCTCTACGTCATCCTTTTTATACCCACCCATAAAGGCATTGCCAAATTCGATTTTTTCGAGCTCTAAAGGTGTATACATATTCACCCATCCTTTGTATTCTATTTTTTACAGTGTCCAGGGAAAAAATCCTTTGTTTTTCAGCTCATCGCGTACATCTCCGGCAATGCTGACATTGTAAGGTGCAATTAAGAAAATACCACCGGAAACCTTTTGGATATTACCTTCTAATGCATAAACAACACCACTTATAAAATCAAGCACTTTAACTGCATCTTCTTTTGTTAAATCTTCAAGATTTACAACAACAGCCTTTTTTGCTTTCAGTCTGTCCGCAATTTCGCTTGCGTCTTCATATTCCGCCGGTTGTAAAACGGCAACCTCAAGTTGCGTAGTTGCTGTCATGCTGACAACTCTGTTTGTTCCCACCGAAGAATTTGAAGTCTTTTTGTAGCTTGTAAACATCTTAGGTTCACTCTTCGGTTTTACAAGTTCCTCTTCAACCTCGAATTCTTCAAACTCATCCTCTTCATTACCAAAGAAAATTTCGCCAAGCTTACCAAATATTTTTGCCACTTTTTTTACCTCCATTCTCTATTTCCAAATATCGCACTACCAATTCGTACAATATTTGCGCCTTCTTCAATCGCGACCATATAGTCACCACTCATCCCCATGGACAAATACTCCATGCAGCTATGCTTATATTTTTTCGCTGAAATTTTATCAAATAAAACGCGCATATTATAAAACGCATTTCTTATTGTTGCTTGATCTGACGTGTGCGGGCCAATTGTCATTAGCCCTTTAATATGAACGTGATTTCTTTCCTCATTCTCTTCTATGATCGGCAGGACATCCGCATAGGAAACACCAAACTTGCTTTCCTCACCTGATGCGTTCACTTCTATAAGCACATCTTGAATTATCCCTATTTTTTTCGCTTCTTTCTCAATTACGTCTAAGAGTTTGGAACTGTCGACGGCATGGATTAGCGATGATTTTCCAACAATATACCGAACTTTATTTGTCTGTAAATGACCAATGAAATGCCAAATGGCATTTTGAACATGGTCATACTTATCCATAAATTCCTGTACACGGTTTTCTCCAATATACAAAAGACCTGCATCAATTGCCTCTTGTATACGAGGCGGAGAAACAGTTTTCGTTGCGCCAAGTAAACATATATCTTCTTTTTTTCGCCCTGCTTTTTGTGCTGCTTTTGCAATGTTTTCTTTAATTATAAAAAGATTGTCTGAAATCACCAAAATTACTTCCGCCTCCGTCAGAAAATTACCGTATCATAAAGACGCAAAGTACCGTTTTTAGCAGTATTTTCTTTTATAATGACAGTAGATTCGTTTTCATATAAAATTTCAACAGGTTTAAAAACTTCATCTGTGACCGTTTTTACGTATACACCTTTCTCACCATTTTCAGTCTGTATTGCTTTTGATGATACTTTTAGCCCTTCATATCGCCCTAAAATAATATCTACATGCATTTTGCGACGTGATAAAAACCCTTCAGGAGTTTGATAAGAAGAAACAACGACAGCAATTTTCCCATCTTCCGGTTGGGACACAGAAATAATATCTGTTGAAATAATGATTCCACCTAAGTCATGCACTCTGATTCTTAATGTTTTACTTTTTCGAAGTAAATCTTGATGCCTTTCATCCGCCAAAAAAGCGAATCGCCATTCGCCGCTTTTCATAATTTTGCAGCTTGTCCCATTGCTATATGTAGTGTTTTCAAGTTTTGCGAATGTAGATGGTGTTATATTTTCCGATGCCTTTAAAGACATAGTTTCTTCGTACCCGTCCGCCTGCAAAAATAAGATGCCGGCTTCCGGACTATAGATTTCTTTAATATGATTCCCGATCTGTGGATGCAATGTGTCACGCCTTTCACTCAGCACATGCATCAAGTCATTCTTTTGTCCGTTTGCCGCAGTTTTTTCATCTTTGAAACGTAAAAGATCATCTTTCATCTTGCGAAGAGTTGATAGATCCCCCGTATCAGCTGCTACTGTAATTTCACGCGATATATTTGTTATTTGCTCATCCGTACGAAGTGTCTGCGTTTGTTCAACCATCGGCGCAATGCTATCCAATTTCTTCATTCTGTCTTCAATTCTAAGAAACTCATATAAAGCACTTTCGTTTGTATCAGCCGTCAAAACCGCACCAATTCTTGCACCTTTTTTGATACGTTCACCGTCGCTTGCCATCGGTTTTAAAACGCCATCATTCGTGGAGACCAAAATCTCATCCTTAAATAAATATGCCGTTGTGCTAAAAGTGTTTTCTAAGACACCATGATTTACCATTTCCGTGTCTGCCTGTCCAAAAAGCAGGATAATTAAATTGAAAACAATAAAAACAAGCCCCAGAACAAGCACCGAAATTTTAAATTTCTTTTTCAATTTTTCGCTCCTTTGCCGTTTCGGAATGTGTGAACAATAAGCGAAACATTCTCATCCATATCCGCTTGCCCATTTAGCCAATGAATATTGGAATTTGCACGAAACCA
The DNA here is from genome assembly GCA_045592445.1 of Clostridia bacterium. GTDB lineage: Bacteria > Bacillota > Clostridia > UMGS1883 > UMGS1540 > JAQXGO01. Next base: position 9,349 of record JAZNUV010000040.1, read on the forward strand.
TGTCATTTGACGTTTTGCAAGTCTGCGTGTGTTACGCTTTATCAGGGAAATGGCTTCTCCATAGGTTGCTTTTCCATCCAAATACCAAAATAATTCCTTGTATCCAACGCCTTGTTTTGCAGTTACATTTTTTCCATGTAATTGTGCATGTAAAGCCTTCACTTCAGAGAGCAAACCATCTCTTTCCATTGCATCTACACGTCTATTTATTCTATTATACAAAATTTCTCGCGGAAGTTCAAGTCCAAATATAAAATTATCGTAAATTTTTTCATATTTTTTTTCAGAATGCCAAGTTTTTGTTTTTCCCGTTGTTAAAAAAATTTCATGTGCACGCAAGATTCTGCGTTTTTCTGCCGGATGCAGTTTCGAAGCAGTCACAGAATCAATTTTTGCAAGCTCGGCATATAGCGTCTCTCCGCCTTCTTTTTCCCACCGTTCTTCCAGCATGTCCCGCACTTTTTGATTAAATGAATCCTGCGAAAGTAATCTATTTTCACAAACTGTATCTATATAAAGACCTGTACCCCCTGCCAATATTGGAGTTTTACCACGAGAAACTACTTCCTTGATTGCAGTATGCGCCATTTTTGTAAACTGCTCTAAAGAAAAATTCTCATACGGTTCAACTACATCCAAAAGATGATGCGGTATACCTTGCATCTCCGTTTGATTTGGCTTTGCTGTTCCAATATTCATATTTCGATATACCTGCATAGAATCAGCAGATATGATTTCACCATTTATGTGTTTTGCAACCTCTATTGCAAGCGCTGTTTTACCTGAGGCTGTCGGCCCCGTAATAACAAGAAGTGGTATCATAGCTTTCCTCTCTGTCTTTTTCTGACACATAGCCAACGGGTGGTGTGACGGCAGCTGTTGCTGCTATAACCTGTGCAGCACCCGCTTTTTTCAAAATTCTTGCACAAACATCGAGCGTTGAACCGGTTGTTAAAATATCATCAACTAATAAAATGCATTGATTGCTTATATCTGTTTTACATGCGAATGAGAACACATCTCGCAGTGCAATCATTCTATCTCTTCGATTTCTGGAAGATTGTGGCGGCGTATTCACACATTTTTTAATCATGGGCACGACAGGTATATTCAGTATCTTTCCGATATTATTAGCCAAAAGCGCCGCTTGATTATAGCCACGTTCAGTTTCTTTTTTTGGATGCATGGGTACATAGGTAATTATATCAGGGCGTGGTGCACCCTCCTCACGCATATGCATTACAATAAATGACGCAAACGTCTCGCTACGCACTACCTTTCCATGGAACTTAAAACCAATCAACGCCTTTCTTACTGAATCTTTATACAAAAGCGGTGCATACGCTTTTGTAAAGGCACGTTTATGGGTTTTACATGTAGTACAAATTTTATCTCCATACACAACATCTATCGGTGTATCGCATATTTTACAACGTATATTATAGTTATATGGTATATGTGGAAAGCATTTCTTACAAACAGAAAAACGGTCATTATCCACTAATGTACCACAAAAAATACATTTTGGCGGAAATAAAAAGCGTAAAAGCCACCTAAACATTAAAAATACCTTCTATCTTTCGTGCAAGACCGGAAAACCGCGCAGTTTGGCGGTTATTGCTTATCATAGTCTCCATCGCATGCTCGCGGCCAATTAGAATTGCCAGTTTTTTTGCGCGTGTTACAGCCGTATACAACAAATTTCTGCACATAAGCTGTGGCGCAACAGGATACATTGGAATTATAACTGCTTCAAATTCACTACCCTGGCTTTTATGCACAGTTACGGCATACGCAAGCTCCAGTTCCTCCAGTTGTGTAAAGTCATAACGAATAATTCTTTCTCCGTCATAACAAACTTCTAAGTATTGCCCTTGTAAATTTACGTGTTGAATAATACCAACATCTCCGTTAAATGCACCTTCACCGCTTAAGCTATTATCCGCATTGTGCCACATAATATCATAATTATTTCGCACTTGCATGACTTTATCTCCCTCACGGTATATCATTTCCCCTACTGTTTTTTCGTTTTTATCTGGCGAAGGCGGATTTAAACATGCCTGTAAATGTTTATTTAATACCGTAACCCCAAGCGCAGTTTTCTTAGAAGGGCAAATAACCTGAATTTGTGAAATAGCGTCAAAATTGTACGCGCGCGGCAAACGCACAGAGCAAAGATCTCCGATTATATTTTGAATATCTTTCGCATCCTCATGATGCATAAAAAAGAAATCCTTATTCTTTTGATTTAAAATCGGTCGTTCACCATTATTAATCTTATGCGCATTCACGACAATCATACTTTCTGCCGCTTGTCGATATATATCTGTTAATTTGCAAACCGGAACCTTTCCGCTTTGAATCATATCGCGGAGAACATTGCCCGCCCCTACAGACGTAAGCTGGTCTGCATCACCAACCATAATCAGTCTACACCCAGGGCGTAAGGCACGTAAGAGAGCATACATGAGTTGTATGTCCACCATGCTCATTTCATCTACAATAATGACATCTTCATCAAGCGGAACCTCTTCATTTCGCCCGAAAATTTGGTTTGTTCCTTCACCTGAGAAATTTAATTCCAAAAGGCGATGTACCGTTTTTGCATCCATTCCGCATGTTTCTGCCAAACGCTTAGCAGCACGGCCGGTCGGCGCACAAAGTGCAACAGAAAGTCCAGCGGATTGCATAATATCTATCACTGCATTTATTACTGTCGTTTTTCCAGTCCCAGGACCACCCGTAATAATAGCTGCGCCTTCATTCATCACAGAAACACAAGCTGAGCGCTGTTCTTTTGAGAGCGTTATGCCGCATCTTGATTCCGCAGATAACACAGCGGCCTCCGCCGATACACCAATCGAAGTTCTTTTCCCTTCCATAATGGCATAGAGTCTGCGTGCGACACCCACTTCAGCATGGAAGAAAACAGGTAAATAAATAAATGTTTCATCGCCGCATACTTCTTGAATCAAGGCTCCGGTAAGGAGCATCCCGGAAATTGCATTTTCAATCGCCGTCATATCTGCGCCGAGCATATCTTTTGCAATCCGAACAAGCTGTGCAAACGGTAAATACGTATGTCCGCTACCTGCACTCTCTTTTAAAACGAAAATAATTCCGCTTCGCATGCGGGATGCATCACATGCATCTACGCCCATTTGCATTGCTATTTTATCTGCTGTTTTAAACCCAATCCCATCTATGTCGCATAAAACATATGGGTTTTTTTCGATTTCTGCAATTGCAGAAATGCCAAATTTTTTATATACTTTTACAGCAAAATTTGCTGTTACACCATAAGGTTGGAGAAACATAACCACACTCTGTACCGTCTGTTTCTCTAAAATAGACGCTTGCATCTCCTCAGCCTTTTTCCGACTAATTCCTTTTATTTTTGCAAGTTCATTCGGCATATCCCGTATGACCACAAGTGCATCCTCACCAAAGCGCGAAACGATTTTCTGCGCGGTAGCAGGTCCAATTCCTTTAATGATGCCCGATGATAAATACATTAGAATTTGTTTTTTCCCCGTTGGCAAAATTCTTTCAAAAAAATCGACTTTAAACTGTTCTCCATATTCCGCATGGCTTGTCCATTTTCCGGTAAGCCGTACACTTTCACCCGGTGCAAGACCTGGCATATTGCCGACAGCAGTAGAAAAAACACCATCCACGTCAATATCGCAAACGGTATATCCGTTTGCGATATTGGAAAATATGATTTCTTCTACTACTCCCTCTATGACGATGGTTTCCGCCATAAAATCCCTCTCTTTGGTTACTCTTTTCGTTCAATGCCAAAGCGTCTGCAAATTGCATTTATATATATGTTGTCTTGCCCTTTTACATATACACTTGCATTCTCAAAATATTTTTCTGCAAGCCGTTTGGCCGTTATAACTGCATTTTCCACATCCTCCGGAACATCATCGCCGCTTATGATAATCTCAACATATGTACGCGCCGGTACTGTGATTGCACGAATCAACAAAACGACGGTCCATACCAAAAGCAGGGTGATAAGGAGTGGTATTCCATACTGCATAAGCATACTACTCGCCTCCTGCTTCTATTGTATGCATCAAAAGCTCGCTTGGTGTCTTTAGAGTAATGCGTCCTTAAGTGCATCAGCCATATCTGTCTTTTCCCACGGGTATGCAGAATTTCCAAAATGCCCGTATGCAGCGGTTTGTGCAAAAATCGGGCGACGAAGTCCCAGTTTTTCAATCATTCCATCCGGCCGCATATCAAATAATGCACTAACTGTTTCTGTAAGTTTTTCTTCTGAAACCTTTCCTGTACCAAATGTATCCACCCGAAGGGATACAGGGCGTGCAACGCCAATTGCATATGCTGCCTGTAATTCGCATCTGTCTGCAAGACCTGCCGCTGTGATATTTTTTGCAATATAACGGAGCATGTATGCTGCTGTTCTATCTACTTTTGTTGCATCTTTTCCAGACAATGCTCCACCGCCGTGGCGTGCAAAGCCACCGTACGTATCAACAATAATTTTACGCCCTGTAAGGCCGGTATCTCCATGCGGACCACCTACAACAAAACGACCGGTCGGGTTAATAAATATTTTCGTATTATCATCAAGAAGAGCGCCGGGCACAACAGGTTTTATAACGGTTTCATAAATATCCGCACGCAACTTTTCAATATCTACATCAGGGTCATGTTGCGCAGAAATAACAATTGCCTCCACACGTTTTACAACATTGCCGTCATATTCTACTGTAACCTGACTTTTTCCGTCCGGTCTTAAATATAAAAGTGTTCCATCTTCCCGCACCGCGGAAAGACGGCGTGTAAGCGCGTGTGCAAGTGCAATTGGAAGCGGCATAAATTCCTCTGTTTCATTGCAGGCATATCCAAACATAAGCCCTTGGTCACCCGCGCCAAGTTCTTGTATGCCACCCAGCTTTGATTCATATGAGTTATCTACGCCCATCGCAATATCAGGCGACTGCTCACGTATACAGTTTAAAACTGCACACGTTTCCGCGTCAAAACCATAACTTGCTTTGTTATAACCAATTTCTCGAATGGTTTGTCTTGCAATATTTGCAATATCCACATAACAGTTTGTCGTAATTTCTCCCATAACCATCACAAGACCAGTTGTTGCTGCCACCTCACAAGCAACACGTGCGGTAGGGTCCTGTGCCAAGATAGCATCCAAAACGCTGTCCGATACTTTATCACACAACTTATCGGGATGTCCCGCTGTTACAGATTCTGAAGTAAAATAGTGTTTCATAATGGTACTCTTCTTTCTCACAAATTAAATCGTATTTTATTCCATACTTTTATTTTATTATATCTTTTTTTACAGGAATTGTCAATCCTTTTACAGCAAAATATACTTATAGATTTTAATTAAAATTTCAAAAAATGTTTTCTTTTTAAAGAAGAAATGATATAATGAAAAAAAAGTCATGCGGAGGTTTATATATGTTTTATATTGGATGCCATTTATCATCATCTGATGGTTTCGCTGCCATGGGTCGTACTGCCCTTTCCATTGGTGCAAATACCTTTCAGTTTTTTTCAAGAAATCCACGTGGCGGTGCAGCCAAACCAATGGATATAGAGGATGCCGCTGCACTCATGGCACTTTGTAAAGAAAATAATTTTGGCCCGCTTTTGGTTCATGCGCCATATACTTTAAACGCCTGCTCAAAGGATAATAAAATCCGTGATTTCGCACGCCTTACATTTGAAGACGATTTAGCGAGACTTCAATATTTGCCCGGTAATCTATATAACTTCCATCCGGGCAGTCATGTTGGACAAGGCGTAGAAACGGGCATTATTCAAATTACGGAAATATTAAATGATGTCTTATTTAAAGAACAAAAAACCACTGTTCTTTTGGAAACAATGGCAGGCAAAGGTTCTGAAGTTTGCAGCAAATTCGAAGAAATACGCTCCATTATTGATGGTGTTACACTTTCTGACAAGCTCGGTGTATGCCTTGATACTTGCCATGTGTATGACGCTGGTTATGATATTGTTAATGATTTAAATGGTGTATTAGAAGAGTTTGACCGAATTATAGGCCTTTCCCGACTTCGTGCCATACACCTAAACGACAGCATGAATCCCTTTTCAAGCCACAAAGACCGACACCAAAACATAGGACATGGTTCATTGGGGCTTGATGCGATACAGGCTATAATCAACCATCCCTTGCTTCGCCATTTGCCTTTTTATTTGGAAACCCCTACAGATGATGCCGGGCATGGCGAGGAAATCGCTCTTTTGAAAACCTTATATAAAGATTCTTGAAAAAATATAACGATAGCGCAGTAGATTGACAACTACTGCGCTATTTAATTTGTCTTTTATTTGTGGGTATACACTAATCCCAGAAAAATGTCAATTGCATAATATCTTCATGTAAAATCAACAACGAAACTCGACGTTGTTCCAAATCATCAATCCGATACTGTTCATAGTCATGCATTGCCGCAGTTGCATCACCACCGGTACGTAGTGTTTCTGCCATTATCAACATTGTTTCACAGGCATACCGCATATTGACCATTGCCCACCACAGCTCCATGGCTGATTTATCAAAACCATAAGGTTCTTTGTATACTTTATAAGCGTCAAACTGCTCTACCATTGTTTTATAAAAAGCCTTAAATGTATCTACTGTTTCCTGCTTGTAGACACCGCTTTGTACCATTTCCAAAAGAGGCTGCAACGCTCTGTCTCCTTGTGATAATAAAAGCAATCCTCCATAGAAATGCGAGCGAATATACTGGATTTCATCATCAAAGTATTCCGCGTCAAAGCAGTATACCTCGGCACTTTTATAGTTTGGGTCAAATTGTGCTTCCCCTACCATCGCAATATCACGAAGCCGTACCGCCGTTCTTCCTCCAATATTATAAGAGGGGATTTCCTTGTCTCGATAATATGTACGAATATCGGTTCTGTAAACATCAAACACTTTTTGCCCAACAGGTCTCGTTTCGCAAGTTGGTATTGTGGGCGTGACAGGCTTTGTGAAATCCCGATAAAAGTGCACTGTTTTTGTTTCTGCATCCCAATTAACAGTAAACCCAAAATTTTCGAGGTCGCGAACAAGAATCGCCGTATACCCGTCTATATTATAAGAAGGTACCATGAGGCAATCAATATATGCTTTTATATCGGTCGCATACCCTGTTCCAATAATTTCCGCCTGTACAGAAAATGGTAAAAGCACACACAAAAGGAGTATACACACTATTTTTTTCATAAAAATGCTCTCCTTGTTTTTCTTTTGTCATACTGACATCATAAGCCCGTATCAGACAGTTCTGGTTCCACCGGTTCCTCTGTTTCTGTCGGTTGCAAAGATGGTTCTGTCGTTTCTATTGGAGTCTCTTGCGGTCTTTCCTCCGTTGGCAACTCTGTTGAAGGCGTTGGTGACGGTGAGGGTTCCGCCGTCGGTTCTAAGGGAGCAGGTTCACCTGTTCCAACACGTACTTCTTGTATGTTTCCGCGATATACACTACGGGATAAATAGATGCGTTCCTCCTCTGCATTATCACGTTTTACAATTTTATACGTATCAACAATATAACCTGATGTGCCCTTTTTCTCTATTTTTTCTTCACCCTTCGGAAGCGTCGGATCTTCTATTTTCTTTATCGGCGGATCTGTGTGTCCGATTGTCTCTGTGTGAAATTCAACCTTAAGACTTTTATCTTCTTTATAGCCTTGTACAGCAGTATACATAACGCCATTCTCTGCAGTACATACTATTTTTATCGGATATGCCGTACTATTTTTAAATTTAAAATCAATATTTCCGTAATCAACTGTTGCGTCTCTTCCGAGTGGAACATAAGAAACTGTCAATTGATGATTGAGTCGTTCTACAATTTCCAGGTTTGCATATACAACCGCATTGTAAAGTGTAGAAGATACTTGACAAATTCCGCCTCCAAGGCCATCCACGCTTTCACCATTTATATATACCTTGGCAGTTTGATATCCTTCGCTATAGCTTCTTTCCCCAACTACATCATTATAGGAAAAAATTTCACCCGGTGCCAAAATTGTTCCATTTATTTTTTTTGATGCCAATGCAATATTTTTGGTACGGCCGACATCACCAGCATTGAATTTCGAAGAAAACTCACCAATTGTTTCACTAAAAAGTTTTTCTTCAATATCCTCCGTTGTAACGGAAGGTTTTTGTATGGAAAGTGGTATAACGAATTTTTCTCCATATCCACGGTGCGCCTCAATTAAGCGTTTTGCTTCATTCTTATCAAAGGTCATCCCGACAACATGCGGAGACATCTTTACCTTTCCATCTTCAATCGTATAAAACGCATCTGATTTTTCCGCGTATATTGCATCAAATAATACATCGACATCAATTTCCGAAGGATTGCGCGTCTCTTTTTTAAATAGAATGGGTTTATGCGTTTCACCGACAGACAGCGCATGCAATATCGCATCAGAAACAGTTTTTGTATTTGGCAAAAGACCGGGCACGCCGGTTGTTACTGTTAGATTATCATTTTCAACAACATAGGAGTAATCGGTCACACAATCGTCGATACCATGCATAAGAGATGCAAGAACTGTATGGTAGGCTTCTTCATCGTAAGAAATCTGCGCCATTATATTTTTCTTTCCAAACCATGTACGCATCGCGGCTTTAATTCTTTGAAAATAGCTCCCTTCACGCGCATAACGGCCTGCTAATTTAGCAGATTCCTCATAGTCATAGGATGCCAAGAATTCAGAAGGCTTAATTTCTTTTGTTATATCGCCTAATATAATTTGAATCGATTTATCAAAAACAGACTCATCCATGTTATTTCGTAATTTTTCAGCCGCCTCATCTTCTGTAAGTCCCGATAATGATACATCTGCCACGGCCACGCCGCGACAGATTTTATTACCACTGCCATACGCGCGGAACGTGGCCGCGCCCAAGAGAATGACCATAGCAAGTAAAAAAAGCAGTAAATATATCATCCATCTTTTAAACTTCAAAATGTATACCCCCATTGTTCATCTGTAGTATTTTATTCCTTCTTTTTTTATATTATAACAGTATTTTAAATGTAAGTAAATAAGTATTTCATAAAAAAATAATAATTTAATAAAATTTGTACAGTTTATTTAAAATACTGTTATAAATCAAAAATTTTTTAATGTAATTGTATTGTAAAGCGGATACATGCAATATAGCATACATCCGCTTCTCTTCCTATGCTTTCATTTCATTTAATATTTCACACAGTTTAGTCTGAATGATACCAGGATTCGCCTTCCCTTTTGATGCACGCATAATTTGTCCTGTTAAAAAGCCAATTGCGCGCTCTTTTCCTGCATGATAATCTGCAACCGCTGCAGCATTTAATGCAAGCACCTCTTTGATGAGAGACAAAATTGCACCTTCATCGCTGATTTGCGCAAGGCCTTCTGCTTCTACAATCTCCTTTGCCGAACAGGAAATATCAAACATTTTAGGAAGTACCTGTTTTGCAATTGTACCGCTTATTGTTCCACTTTCAATTAAAGATATCAGTTCTGCAAGTGCTTTTCCGCCAAAGGGAATTTCCGTTGCATCCATAAGGCGTTCATTCATAATTTTACTGATTTCACCCAAAAGCCAGTTGGATACAATTTTGGGTTTTACGTTACACTGTACTGTTTCCTCAAATAAATCCGAAAGACCTTTGGAGGCACCGATAAGTGACGCATCATACGCAGGCAAATCAAATTCTGCCATATAACGCCGTTTTTTCTCCTGCGGTAATTCGGGTAAAGAATCTTTAATAGAATCTATCCATGCTGTATCTACATGTATCGGCATTAAATCCGGTTCGGGGAAATATCTGTAATCTTGTGCTTCTTCTTTCGAACGCATCAAAATGCTCATGCCTTTTGCGTCATCCCACCGCCTGGTTTCTTGTTCAACTACGCCACCCGATTCAAGAATCGAAATTTGACGGTCACGCTCAAAACGGATAGCCCGTACAGCAGCTCGGAATGAGTTTACGTTTTTACATTCACTGCGAACGCCAAATTCTTTTTGACCAAACGGACGCACTGAAACATTGATATCACAGCGCAAAGAGCCTTCCTGCATCTTGCAATCAGATACACCTATGGCCTGCAAAATAGATTTAATCGATTCCAAAAACGCCATTGCCTCTTCCGGAGAGCGCATATCGGGTTCGCTAACAATTTCAATCAGCGGAACGCCGCCACGGTTATAGTCAACAAGCGAGAAGTTTCCACCTTCTGCATGTAAAAGTTTTCCGGCATCTTCCTCAATATGAATCCGTGTTATCCCTATTTTTTTTGTATCTTCTTCCGTATCAATTTCAACAAATCCATCATAGCACAAAGGCAAATCAAATTGGGAAATCTGGTATGCTTTCGGCAAATCCGGATAAAAATAGTTTTTTCTGTCCTGCTTACACGTGGTTGCAATATTGCAGTGCATCGCAAGGCCCGCCTTAATGGCATAGTCAGCTACGCGCCGATTCAGCACCGGCAATGTACCCGGGAGGCCTATGCAAACCGGGCAACACCGTGTATTCGTGTCTCCACCGAATTGATTGGCACAACTACAATATATTTTAGTTTCTGTTGCAAGTTCTGCATGTACTTCAAGACCGATTACTGTTTCATAATTCATGCCAATTCCCCTCCTATCGGCAAAAACGCACCACATTGTTCAAGTGCATATGCAGCGTGTAATACTGTTGCATCATGCATTCTATCTCCAATCAGTTGTACACCGATTGGTAAACCTTTTGCATCACAGCCGCACGGTAAACTTAGTGCCGGCAACCCTGCTATGTTTACAGAAACGGTACATATATCTGCCAAATACATTTGCAATGGATCCTCTGACTTCTCTCCGAATTTCCATGCCGTACAAGGAGATGTTGGTGTTAGAATCGTATCACATTTTTCGAACACACGAGAAAAATCTTTGCAAATAAGTGTACGCGCCTTTTGTGCCTTTTTATAATATGCATCATAGTATCCGCTGCTCAGAACAAACGTACCCAGCATGATGCGACGTTTAACTTCATCCCCAAAGCCTTCGCTTCTTGTCTTTAAAAACAGTTCCTCTAAATCTTTGCAATTTTCAGCACGAAAACCGTAGCGAACACCATCATATCTAGCGAGATTTGAACTTGCTTCCGCAGAAGAAATCATATAATACGTTTCTAATGCATGAGGTAACATCGGGAGTGAACATTCAATAATCTCAGCACCCATCTTTTCATATGCCCGAGCTGCGGCTAAAACGGTTTCCTTTATATCCGCATCAATTGCGCCCTCTATGTATTCCTTTGGCAGACCAATTCGCATAGATTTGCAGTCGCTATTTAATGCGCTTGTAAAATCCATTCCATCATACGAAAGAGAGGTTGAGTCCTTTTCATCCTTACCTGCAATGGATTGTAACACGATTGCACAGTCCTGCACATCTTTCGTAAGCGGACCAATTTGGTCAAGCGAAGATGCAAATGCAACTAAACCATAACGCGAAACAAGGCCATATGTCGGTTTCATACCGACCACGCCACAAAGTGCAGCGGGTTGACGAATCGAACCACCTGTATCTGAGCCGAGAGCAAAAACTGCTTCATTTGCAGCAACTGCAGCCGCCGAACCACCGGAAGATCCGCCCGGAACACAGGCAGTATTTCTCGGATTTTTTGTTTTCTTAAAATAGGAATTTTCAGTCGAGGAGCCCATAGCAAACTCATCCATGTTTGCCTTTCCTACCATAACACAGTCTGCCGCTCGCAGTTTTTCAACGACAGTTGCGTCATAGGGCGGAACATAGTTCTCAAGCATTTTAGATGCGCATGTCGTTGCTATACCGTTTGTTGAAATATTATCTTTAACTGCCATGGGTATACCTGCAAGCGGCGAAAGTGTCTCGCCATTTGCAATTTTTTTATCTACAGCATCTGCCGTCCGAAGCGCCTCTTCCTTTGTCAATGTAATAAGACTATTTATATTTGGTTCTGTTGTTTCTATATGTTGCAAATGCGCTTTTGTAAGTTCAACCGCAGAAATTTCTCGGCTTTTTAACTTTTCGGACAAAGCGTGTGCTGTCATTTTACAAAGTGAATGCATCTCATATCGTCCTTTCTATTCAACTGTTTTCGGAACTACAAAACATCCCATCTCTGCCTCGGGCGCATTTTGCAAAATAGAGTCCGTATCCAATGATGGTTTTACTCTATCATCCCGAAAAACATTATACGTAGCCGATGCAAACATTGTAGGATCTTCAGAATCTGTGTCTAATTCGGAAAGTTTATTTGCAAAATCGATGATTTGTGCCATTTCTGTTTGCAGTCTTGTTTTTTCCTCCGATGACAGTGCTAACTTTGACAATTTTGCAAGATGTTCGATTTCTTGTATCGTAATCGCCATATTCTTCCCTCTTTCTGTTTATGATATTGAATCTATAATTTTGCGTGGCATAAAATGCAGATAATCAGCGGAAACTAATATATCACGGTCACTTTGTGGAAACTTGTCCCATGCAGATTTCCCATGTAAATGTCCAAATACACAATACGTCACGTCATATGTAGAAAGTATATCTGTAAAACCAACGTCCGGCGGATAATGCATCATAACAATACGTCGGTCCGAAAGTAAAGCGCCGGCTTTAAGGGATAATTCAAGACGTATCATCTCACGCTCATATATTTTTTTATCCGCTTCAGAAAAACCTTGTTCAAATGGCGAACGCCATCCTCGACAAGCTGAAATTGCATATCCGTCCGCTAAAACGCTATCATTATGTAAAAAAGTAATTGAATCCAGGTTATTTTCGTCCAAAAAAAGTTTCAATTTATTGGATGTTGTCCACCAATAATCGTGATTACCCTTAGAAATAATCTTCTTACCTGGCAAACTTTGAATAAAACGAAAATCCGGCAATGCTTCTGCAAGATATGTTGCCCATGAAACATCACCGCAAATCAAAACCGTATCAGATTCCTGTACCGTTTTGTGCCAATTTTCCTGTATACGTTCTACATAATTTTCCCAACCCAAACCAAAGATGTCCATTGGTTTATGAATGCCGATTGGTAAATGTAAATCAGACATGGCAAAGATAGCCATATGCAAATCTCCCTCAGAATATTTTTGCCGTTTTGCGCACATGCTATGATCGGACAGAATCAAAATAAATGGAGGTATAAAAATGAATAAGCAACAAAACGGTAATACTTTAGACAATGTCAAATGTGTTGTTGACAGCTGCTGTTTCAACACCTGTAACGGCGAATGTACTGCAAATGCAATTGAAGTTAAGCCCCGCGGTGTATTCGGTGAAACAGGTACAGACTGCGCAACCTATATTAAACGCGAAGATAGCAAGGGATGTAGTCAGTAGCAAGTGGGCGCCCGAGATATATTTACTTCTCGGGCGGCAACATTACATTTATAATGCAAGTAAAGATTGAATCATATCGCGCATGGCCGACGGCGCACAAGCATCGCTAAATCTTTCATTCTTTGTTTGCAATGCAGATAAGGATGCAGGAATCGGCATTCCGCTTTTTTCTTGTATTGCATCAAGTACAGCAAAATCATCATCAATATCATTGCATCCAATCGCGTTTAATACGCTTTTCCCGAATTTATACGGACTCGCTGTAGATGCAAGAATTGTTTTTCTGTCATCACCTGTTTCCTTTACATATTCTTCATATACATAAAGGGCAACTGCTGTATGCGGGTCTGCCACATATCCATACTTATCAAAAGTTTTTTGGATTGTCTTTGTTGTAATAGCATCATCACAACTTCCCGCCCATAGTATTTCCTGCATTTTGGAGAGCGTTTCATGATCAACAGAATACTGCCCTTCCGTCGATAGCCTTTGCATATAGTCCTTAATTTTATCTGTATCTTTTCCGGTAATATCATACAAAAAGCGTTCCAAATTGCTGGAAATCAAAATATCCATAGACGGCGAAATCGTAGTTTTAAAACTTCTGTTTCGGTTATATACACCCGTACGGATAAAATCGCAAAGAACATCATTTGCATTCGAAGCACAAATAAGCTTACCAATTGGCACGCCGAGCTTGCCTGCATAATAGGCGGCTAAGATATTACCAAAATTACCCGTTGGAACAACAATGTTAATTTCTTCATTCGGCGAAATATCACCATTGTCAACCATCGTTGCCCAAGAGGACATATAATATACAATTTGTGGAACCAACCGACCCCAATTGATTGAATTTGCAGAGGAAAGCACAATCCCATTTTCTTTCAGAAATGCATTATATGCATCATCTGTAAAAATAGATTTTACTCCGTTTTGTGCGTCATCAAAATTACCATCAACTGCGCACACCCCAACATTTTCGCCTTCTTGCGTAACCATTTGAAGCCGTTGCATTCGGCTTACACCGTCGCGAGGGAAAAAGACCAATATGCGTGTTCCCGGAACATCTTTAAACCCTTCCAAAGCGGCTTTACCTGTATCACCACTGGTGGCAACTAAAATCGTGACCTCCTCACGGATGCCGTTTTTTTTCATTGCCGTTGTCAAAAAATGCGGTAAGATTTGTAATGCCATATCTTTGAAAGCGCATGTCGGGCCATGAAACAGTTCCAAAATATGCAACGAATCATTTAATTTACGAAGCGGCGCAATTTTATCAGATGAAAACTTTTCTGCTTTGTATGCGCGGGATACGCAGGTATCGATTTCCGCATCAGAAAAGTCCGATAAAAATGCAGACAGAATAATTTTTGCACGCTCCTGATATGTTCGATTCGAAAGTGCATCAAACCCTATTTTTTTCGGAAAATACTCCGGTACATATAAACCACCATTTGGGGCAAGTCCTTTTACGATTGCTGTCGCAGCCGAAACCATATCCCCGCCACGTGTGCTCTGATAATTCATAGTTTATTCCTTTCGCGGTAGAAACTTATGCGTATGCCTTTACCTTGTCACTGACATTTGCAGGATTTATGCTGATTGTAATCGCCATTTGGATATTAAATTTATCACAAAGTGCGTTTGCTTTATCTAAAAATTCTTCCATCTCCGCCGCATCACCATCAACAATCTTCAAAAGACTGTCAACAAAAATATAGGACACGTCGTAATTTTGTGCAACTATGCCGCACAAAAGTCCATAAAAAGCGTCATAAGTATTCAATCCAAACTCTGCCGTGTCAACAAGGCGAATTTTATGGCTTATGTCAAAAATATGACGATTTCCGTTGTTAATAAAAACAATAGAACCCTTTTCGCTATTCACCGCCTCATGCACACTATCAAGCAATGCCTTTGTCTTTCCTGTTCCTTTTTCACCGAGAATAACTCTTATCATTTCGTCTCCACCTTTCGTCTTTTTATTGGCTGCAAAGCGCCATATTTATGTTACACTTCGTCTTATATAAGACGCTGTTGCAACGCATCGCGTTCTTTTTCGTAACCCGGTTTTCCTAAAAGAGCAAACATATTTTTCTTGTATGCTTCAACGCCGGGTTGGTTGAAGGGATTTACACCTAGTATATATCCGCTTATACCGCACGCCTTTTCGAAGAAATATACGAGATGTCCAAAGTGATAGGCATCCGCCTTCTCTATTTCGATAACGATATTCGGAACACCACCGTCATTGTGTGCAAGTAATGTACCTAAAAATGCTTGTTTGTTCACATAATCAACACTCTTTCCGGCTAAAAACTGCAAACCGTCAAGCGACCCTTCTTGCGAAGGAATGATGACATCGTTTGTTGGATTTTTAATATGCAGAACCGTTTCAAAAATATTTCTTAAACCGTCCTGTATATATTGTCCCATTGAATGTAAATCTGTTGAAAAGTCTGCAGATGCAGGGAAAATACCTTTTTGATCTTTTCCTTCGCTTTCGCCAAAAAGTTGTTTCCACCATTCGGAAATAAAATGCATTTTCGGCTCATAATTTACAAGGATTTCAGTTGTTTTCCCTTTTCTGTACAAAGCATTTCTTAAAATAGCGTATTGATAGCAATCATTTTTTTCTATGTTTGTATCGGAAAAAGCATGCATGGCGTCCAAAGCCCCTTGCATAATTTCCGAAATATCAATTCCTGCAGCTGCGATCGGCAAAAGACCGACAGGTGTAAGAACAGAATATCTGCCTCCAATATCATCCGGTATCACAAATCTTGTATACCCCTCAGATAAAGCCATTTGATAAAGTGCGCCCCGCGCTTTATCCGTTGTGACAAAAATACGTTCACGTGCACCGTCTTTGCCATACTTATTTTCTAAAAGCTCTTTAAAAAGACGAAATGCAATTGCAGGTTCTGTAGTCGTGCCCGACTTAGAAATAACGTTAACTGCACAAGATGCATTTTCGCAAAGTTCAAGTAAATCATTTAAGTATTGAGAGCTGATACTGTTCCCCGCAAAATAGACTTTAACACCTTTTCTTTTATCAGCGGATAAAGCATTATGGAAGGAATTAGTCAGCATATCAATTGCTGCCTTTGCACCCAAATAAGATCCACCAATCCCAATGACAATTAAAACATCTGCTGTCTGCTTTATTTTGTTTGCCGCATCTAAAATTCGTGCAAATTCTTCTTTGTCGTATTCCTGTGGCCAATCCACCCATCCTGTAAAATCATTTCCAAGCCCTGATTTTTCATGCAACATTCTATGCGCCGAAAGTGCCTGCTCATATAGTGCAGTTATTTCATCAGCGTTTACAAACCCTTTTGTATAATTGCAAGATAATTTCGTCAATTTTATCCCTCCTAAAGTTGTTTCAAAACACATACACAAGTTGCTGAGATTCCTTCTTCTCTGCCTTCAAACCCCATCCCTTCTGTTGTGGTTGCTTTAATGCTAACTCTATCCATATCAATCTGCAGAATATTCGAAATTTCACTCCGCATCGAATCAATAAATGTACTTAATCTTGGTTTTTGTGCAGTTACGGTTGCATCAATATTTCCAATTGCATACCCTTTTTCTGCTATAAGATTTCCGACATACTCCAACAAAAATGTACTTCGTATATCCTTGTATTTCATATCAGTGGGCGGAAAGATTTTTCCAATATCCCCAAGCGCCGCTGCACCGAGAAGTGCATCCATGATTGCATGTAACAAAACATCTGCATCGGAATGCCCCAAAAGCCCTTTATCATATGGTACTTTTATACCGCCAAGGTAAAGAGCACGTCCTTTTTCAAAGCGATGTGCATCATACCCGTATCCAATCCGTATCATAGTTTATGTTTCCTTTTATATAATACTGTTTCTGCTATTGTTAAATCAAGCGGTGTTGTGATTTTTATATTCTCGTAGCTTCCCATTTCAATTGCCACAGGGATTCCTGCATATTCCAATGCTGATGCATCATCTGTCAATTCCATATTTCCATTTCCCAGTGCATCTGTTAGTAAATCAGATTGAAACACCTGTGGTGTTTGTGCACACCATAAAGCACTTCGCTCAAGCGTTTTTTCAATTTGCATGTTATGCGCAACTTTAATGGTATCAACAGCCGGGACTGCAGCAATGGCCGCACCCGTTTCGAAAGCTTTATGAATTGTGCGTACCAAAATATCTTCTGTCAACAGGGCTCTTGCCGCGTCATGCACAACAATAAAATCGGCATTTTGCGCCTCTTGAACGCCTATACAAACTGATTCTGCACGCGTGCTTCCACCGCGAACAATGCTTTGGACCTTGCTATATCCTTCAAGCTTTACAATTTCATTCAAGGAAAAAATGTCTTTTTCGCTTGCTACTAAGATAACACGGTGCACAAGTGGACAATGTTCAAAGACATCTAATGTAAAGGCTAATATTGGACGCCCCATGATTTCCAGCAGAATCTTATTGGTATTTGCGCCCATGCGGCTTCCGCTACCTGCAGCAGGGATAACCGCAACAACTCTTTGTTCCATTTGATTTTTCCGCATGCTGAAACTGTATCAGTCAGCACATCTCCTTTATTATTGTTGAAATGCGGCATCAAACATGGTTTCAATTTCTTCCTGCGATATATTCTTAGCAAGAACAAGCTCACTGATTAAGATTTGTTTCGCACTGGAAAGCATTTTTTTCTCGCCTGTAGAAAGGCCTTTCGCCCGATCCCTTGTCATCAGCATTTTAACTACTCGGGCAACTTCGTAAATGTCTCCACCCTTAATCTTGACCATATTTTCGCGATAGCGTTTATTCCAACTCAAATCACAATCTATATTGATTGCAGAAAACTCTTCCAAAACCTTGTCAGCCTCGTGTACATCAATTACATTTCGAATGCCAATCTTTTCAGCATTGAGCATCGGAATCATTACCTTCATATCGCCCATCGGCATCTTCATAACATAATATTTATTTATGACGCCCTGGAATTCCTGTTCCTCAATCGCCTCGATAATTCCCGCACCGTACATGGGGTAAACCACCTTGTCGCCGATGCTATACATATATCTCAACGCCTCCTGCCCAGTCTTTCGACTTTCTATATTTGTATTATACTACATTTTGCTAATTTTGTCAAGTAAGATTTGGTATCTGCCAATCAATCGGACTTTGTACCTGCTCGATTAAAAATGTATTCGTTTTTTGAAAATGTCCGCATCCGAAAAATCCATTATAAGCAGACAAAGGACTTGGATGCGGTGCTGTCAGACATAAATGACGCGTTCTGTCAACACGCTCAGCTTTTTCTCGCGCATTTGCGCCCCACAAAAGAAAAACAATGGGTTTTTCTCGTTCGTTTAGGGCATCAATCACTGCATCTGTAAACTGTTCCCAGCCCTTCTTACGATGCGAATTTGCCATGCCTGCCCTTACGGTGAGCACAGTATTCAATAGTAACACGCCCTGCTCTGCCCACGGCATTAAGCAGCCGTTATTTGGGATAAAGCCACCTGTTTCCTCTGCAATTTCTTTAAAAATATTTATCAATGATGGAGGTATTTCGACATCCTTGTGCACTGAAAAGCACAGTCCGTTTGCCTGATTGGGGCCATGATACGGATCTTGCCCTAAAATCACAACTTTAACTGCATGATACGGCGTAGCCTTCAGCGCAGCAAATATATTATACATATCCGGATATACCGTATGTGACACATATTCTTCTTTTAAAAAATTGCGAAGATTCGTATAGTACGGTTTGCAAAATTCTCCGCCAATAATTGCATCCCAATCATTCCCGATTTTAGGCACTTGGCCACCTTCTTTACATTATGAAATAAGCTTTAAGATATCTTCAGGCTTCTCTGCAATAAAATCAGCACCTGCTTCTTCCAATTCTTTTCGGTCACGAAATCCCCACAAAACGCCGATTGTATAAAAGCCTGCATTTTTACCTGTTTCCATATCTACTGCCGTATCCCCGACATACAGGCATGCGGAAGGGCTACATTCCAGTTCTTTTGCAATACCAAGTGCTGCCTGCGGATTCGGCTTTATTGGCACGCCTTCACGCGCGCCATAGCATACAGAAAATCTATCTTCAAAAAAAGCCTGAATAATTGGCGCTGTTGCTTCGTGTGGTTTATTTGACAAAACAGCCATACGCATATTCTTTTCCAAAAGCGAATCCAAAAGAGGCAAAATGCCGTCGTAGTATGTTGTTTTATAGGTTTTATCTGCATTATATAGTTTTATGTAGTGCTCATACATGGCTTGAAATCGTATCGGATCCATCGCATCTCGGCCACGCAGCATAGATTCTACCAGGTTTTTAGCACCTTTGCCAACCATATGTTTATATTCATTCTTTTCGTATGGCAAAAATCCATATGCCCGAAGCGTTTCATTACAATAGTACGAAAGTGTTTCCAGTGTATCCAAAAGTGTTCCGTCTAAATCAAAAATAATGCCTTGAAATCGCATTTTTATATCTCCGTTTCGTATAAAATGTTCCCTGCTGTAACAAGTGCTGCCGTTTCTGTTCGCAAAATGCGACGACCAAGCGTTACTGCATGTATATTGTTTTTGGCGGCAATTTCAATTTCATAAGTTGAAAAACCACCTTCCGGCCCAATTATTACCGAAACATTTTTCGGCCTTTTCCCGCTTAATATACTTTTTAGGCTAACTTCCTTTTCACATTCATAGGGTATGATAGAAAGGTCAGCAGTCTTTGCCGCTTTTACAGCCTCAGCAAAAGAAATTGTCTCTCCCACCTTCGGCACAATGCCACGTCCTGCTTGTTTCGCCGCCTCGAGTGCAATACGTGAAAGCCGCTCCGTCTTCACTTCTCCTTTTGCAACGACGCGTTCCGTTTCTACAGGAATAATACGACAGACACCCACTTCTACGCACTTTTGCACAATATAATCCATCTTTGCACCCTTCGGTATGCCTTGATATACAGAGATTTTACATTCAGGCTCACATATATTTTGATTTTTTTCAATAATATGAGCCATAACTCGTGTTTTCTCAATTGTTTTTATACTGCACTCATAGTCATGCGCTGTACCGTCACACACTGTTATTGTATCCCCTTGCCTCATACGAAGCACACGGCTTATATGTAAAACGTCTTCACCTTCTATGCATACAGTATCCCCAATTATCCGATCTGACGATACAAAAAAACGTGCCATTTTTATTCCTTCCCAGACAAGATAGCCCACCATTCGCCGTCTTGTTCTTTTGCATGAATTTTGAACCCGTTTGCTTTTAAGGCTGCCACAACATCATCTACCCTATCATTGATAATACCCGAGCATAGAAATAAACCATCCGGTAATAAATACGCCCCAACCTTTTCTGAGAGTGGTATGATTACATCTGCAACGATATTGGCAACCACAACATCAAATTTTTGATTTGTTACCGCAGATTCCAACACATTCCCACAAAGCACAGTATATCTATCTTTTGATATGCCGTTTAATTCTGCATTTTCCATGGCAATTCTTGGCGCTGCATGATCAATATCAACAGCAAGTGCCTTTTCCGCGCCGAGCATCAGCGATAAGATAGATAAAATACCGCTGCCACACCCTACATCAAAAACAGTCTGACTTGGTTTTATTATTTTTTCAAGCATAGTCATGCAAAGACGCGTTGTATTGTGGCTTCCTGTTCCAAATAACATACCTGGATTGATGCGAAGTGTTATATCTCCTCCAGAAAAATCCTCCCATGCCGGAACAACTGTAATCCGTTCTCCGATACGGAAAGGTTTATAATACTGTTTCCACGCTTCAAACCAATCATTTTCGCCAATGTTTTCAATTTGGATTTCTAAGCTGCCTACTGAATCATCTTCCTGTCGAAGCCGCGCCGCATTCTCTTTTAAAAGCAGCAGTGTATCTCGCCCGTTTTCGTCATCCCGTACATATACACTGACTCTTGTCGGGGCCTTCTTTTCTTCACGAAGTGTTTCATCAACATAATCCCAATACTGCGTGTTGTTCAAAAGAAATTGTTCAAAATCACTTTCATCGGCAATCTCTGCGCCCTCAATCCCCATAGAGAGCAACATGCCATAAAGAGGTTCAATACCCTCTGTTTTTGTAAATATATTTATTTTTAACCACGTATCTCCGCTCATAATGCCTCCAACTTGCTCCGCAATGTCGCTTCCTGTATAGCACCTATGAATCTGTCTTTCTCCATGCCATCAACAAAAATCATAAACGTCGGAATACTGATTATGCCAAAGCCGGCAGCCAGTGCACCATCATTATCCGTATTTACTTTGTAAACATCAACGCGACCGTCAAACTCTGCTGCTAATTTTTCTACAATCGGCAACATCATTTTGCAAGGGCCACACCAATCTGCATAAAAATCTACAAGTACCGGGTTCTTTGCCTTCAGGACTTTTTCCTCAAAATTTGTAGCTGTAATAATTTCTGCCATCTATATCGCCTTCCTTTCATAATTTATCCTTTACATTCAGCTTATTTTTAT
Organism: Clostridia bacterium; assembly: GCA_045592445.1. Classification (GTDB taxonomy): domain Bacteria; phylum Bacillota; class Clostridia; order UMGS1883; family UMGS1540; genus JAQXGO01. The sequence continues at coordinate 31,294 of JAZNUV010000040.1, forward strand.
ACAATTATTATACACTGTTTTCCGTAAAATGTCAATTGAAACAGAATTTATTTTTCTTTTAGATTTTACCATTAAACTTTTCTTTTTTTATATTTTTTTATGATTTTTAAAAAAAACTTGTAAAAAACGAAAAAATGTGGTACAATACAAATTGAAAATTTGATTGGGAGGTGTAATACATGGATTGGAAGCTGGTATGTACAATCGTACATATAATCGTCACAATCGGTTTGATTGTAACGGTTTTATTGCAAGACGGCAAGGATGCCGGTATGTCAGGCGCCATTGCAGGCAGTAGCTCCGATACATTTTTCGGAAAGAATAAGGGCAGAACATTAAACGGCATGTTGGAAAAGTTAACTTCTATTATTGCTGTATTGTTCATTGTTTTATCTGTTGTACTCGCTGTTGTTTTTGACTGATTGTGCTTTCAGATGAAAACGATTGGGGCTGTCGCATTAAAGCAGATTTCTGCATATTAATACGGCAGCCTTGTATTTTAAAGATGATAAAGGAGACGGATTTTGAACAGAACAGAAAAAGTATATGCTTTCTTAAAGAACCAAGCAAAAGTACCGCTTTTAGCAGACGAAATCGCATCTATGCTTTGTGTTCCTGCTTCGGAACGTGACTCTTTTTATGCTATATTAGATACACTGGTTACGGAAAAACGCGTATATTGTCACAGCGGCAGATATAGCGTAGTCCAAAAACCTGATATCAATCGTTTTCTTTCTAATGTCTTTGCCGCACATGGTTTTCAAGCTACTTTTCCTGCTTCTGTACTGACTGCGGCACAAAAACTTCCCACCGAAGTGCATATCCCAAAAGGCAGACGTGACCTGCGTGATTTACTCACCTTTACAATTGATGGCGCGGACGCACGCGATTTTGATGATGCGATTTCAATTGAAAAAACCGAAGTAGGATTTTGCCTTTATGTTCATATTGCGGATGTTTCACACTATGTTCAAAACAATGATATAATTGATAAAGAAGCCTATTTGCGCGGGACAAGTTGTTATTTACCTGACCGCGTTGCTCCCATGTTGCCACTACCGATTTCAAACGGAATTTGCAGTTTGTCTCCGCATGTTGACAGACTTACAATTACAACGGTAATGCATATTGACCAAAACGGTATAGTTACAGATTTTGATGTCTTTGAATCTGTAATCTGTTCCGATTATCGTCTTATATACGATGATGTTTCTGACATGCTTGCTAAAGATACATGTCCGCCTTCATACAGTGCTGTCTTTCCGGCCTTAAAGACACTGGCATCTTTATGCATTCTATTGCATGCAAATCGAAAAGCTGCAGGCAATTTGGAATTTAACATTCCTGAACCTATCCCTGTTTTGAATCAAGAAGGGCAAGTTACAGAAATCAAGTCCGAAGCAAACGGAATTGCCAATCAAATGATCGAAGATTGCATGGTGCTTTGCAATCAAGTTATTGCTGAATTTATATATCACATAGATGCACCTTTTATTTATCGAGTGCATGAAGCACCCGACCGCGAGAAAACCGCACGTCTTACAAATCAGCTCGCTACTTTAAACATTCCTTTTTCCGGGAAAATATCTGCTGCAAAAGTAAATTCGATTATAGATAAAGTGCAGAATACACCCCGTGCATTCATTGTAAATACACTTTTATTACGCGCAATGATGAAAGCAAAATACAGTCATGAAAATCTTGGCCATTTTGGTCTTGCACTCAAGTATTACTGTCATTTTACATCTCCGATACGTCGTTATCCGGATTTAATGTGTCATCGGGTTGTAAAAGCTATTTTGCACGGCGAAGATGCATCCAAATTTGCAAAGAAAATACGGTATGCTGCACAAGACGCATCAGAGCGCGAGGAACAAGCCGTCGAAGCTGAACGAGATGGGTTGCGTTTTTTCTCCTGTCTTTACATGGCTTCACACATTGGCGAAACATACTCTGCTGTTATCTCTTCTGTCTTGGATTTTGGTTTCTTTGTTACGCTGCCATTTCCTGTGGAAGGGCTTGTACATGTGAATACACTCTCGGATGATTATTATATTTTTGACGAAAATAATGTGTCACTCTGCGGCAAGCATACAAAAAAGTGTTATCATCTCGGAGACGTTGTATATGTTCGTCTTGTAAATGTAGATTGTTCCCTTTTACACATAGACTTTGTTTTAGTTGAAAACGATGGTGAGATTGGAGTTTAAAATGGAAAAAATAATTGCACAAAATAAAAAAGCAAGACATGATTTCTTTGTTGAAGAAACCTTAGAAGCTGGCATTGTTTTATTTGGAACGGAAGTAAAATCTGTCCGTGGTGGCAAAGTATCTTTAAAGGATAGCTATGCCTCCGTAAAAAACAATGAGCTATATGTGCACGGTTTACATATCAGTCCATACGAACAAGGAAACATTTTTAATAAAGACCCGCTTCGAGACAGAAAACTCCTGATGCACAAAAAAGAAATACGTCGTTTGCACGCCGCTGTCATGCAAAGCGGATACACCCTTGTTCCGCTTGATTTACATTGGAGTGGCTCAAATGTCAAGCTTTCGCTCGGTCTGTGCAAAGGCAAAAAACTATACGACAAGCGTGAAAGCGCCGCAAAACGTGACGCCATGCGAAACATGGATAGGATTTTAAAGGAGCGACAAGCATGAACAAAGCGGTTGTATACTCAGTTTCACCTGATAGCGAAGCGCATGACGCAGGAATTGTGCCCGGTGACATCATTGAATCAGTTAATAACCATGTCCCCGCAGATGAATTAGACTTTCGTTTTTACGCCTGTGCCGACACAGTCACCCTTCGCGTATTAAAAAAAGATAAAAGCCGGGAAATTATTGAATTTATTTCACCCGAAAGTCCTGACCTGGGTATTCGGTTTGAAAGTGCCTTGTTTGGTAATGCAAAACGCTGTTCTAACGCTTGCATATTTTGTTTTATAGATCAATTGCCCAGCGGAATGCGCGATACACTTTATTTTAAGGACGATGACGCGCGTCTTTCCTTTCTTACAGGCAATTATGTCACGCTAACCAATCTTCGCGATTCGGATATAGATAAAATTATCAAAATGCGTCTTGAGCCAATCAACATCTCCATACATACAACTGACCCGGCGCTCCGATGTAAAATGCTCCGCAATCGACACGCCGGTCATGCACTGCGCCACATGAAAAAACTCTATGACGGGCATATTCATATGAATGGTCAGATTGTTTTGGTTCGGGATGTAAACGATGGTGATGCACTCAATAAAACGTTACAGGACTTAACAGAATATAGTCCTTATTTAACAAGCGTTTCCGTAGTTCCGGTAGGAATTACGAAATATCGGGATGGTCTTTTTCCTCTCACCCCGTTTGATAAGGAAAGTGCATCGGATGTCCTTGATCAAATTGAAAATTGGCAAAAAAGATTTTTGAAGGAATTCGGCACGCGTTTTGTATATGCTGCAGATGAATTTTATCTTTTAGCAGAACGCGATACCCCCAAAGAGGAAGAGTATGAAGGCTATGCACAAATTGAAAACGGCGTGGGTCTTTTGCGTAGTTTGGAAACAGAGTTTTTTGAGGCTATGGAACAAAAGCCGTCTTGTGATGGACGGAATATATCTATCGTAACCGGCAAAGCAGCCTATCCGCTAATGTTTCGGCTTTCCCAAGAGGCTATGCGACGACATCCCACATTATCCATTCGTGTATACGATATCACAAACCATTTTTTCGGAGAAAAAATCACGGTTGCCGGATTGATTACAGGACAGGATATTGCATCACAGCTTGCAGGTGTATCGCTTGGAGATGCAGCATATATACCAGAAGTCATGTTAAGGGACAATACAGATGTATTTTTGGATGATATGACTCTATCAGAGCTTTCAGAAAAATTACATGTGCCCTTCCATACTGTCAAATGTAATGGATATGATTTATGGGATAAACTCAGAAAGGAAGTATAATATGACAAAACCAATTATAGCCGTTGTCGGCCGTCCGAATGTCGGTAAATCTACTTTATTTAATAAAATAATCGGGCAACGTCTTTCTATTGTTGAAGATACCCCTGGTATTACACGTGATAGAATTTACGCTGATGCAGAATGGTTCGGACACAGTTTTTCCATTATTGATACCGGCGGCATAGAACCTGCCGGCAAGGATATAATTTTAAAAGAAATGCGTTTGCAGGCACAACTTGCTATTGATTCGGCCGATGTTATTTTATTTGTAACAAATCTGCACGAGGGTGTGACTGCAAATGATGCAGACATTGCATCAATCTTGCAAAAATCAGGCAAGCCCGTACTTTTGGTTGTAAATAAAGCTGATGCGCCCGGCGAAACGCCTGTTGGAGCTTATGAATTTTATACGCTGGGACTTGGCGACCCCTACCCCGTTTCCTCCCTTCACGGCATGGGCGTTGGCGATGTATTGGAAGCGGCAATATCATATTTCCCGTCGCAAGAAGAAAATAATGAGGACGCAGATACCATTCGTGTCGCCATCGTCGGAAAGCCGAATGCAGGAAAAAGTTCCCTCGTTAATCATATTCTTGGCGAAAACCGCATGATTGTCAGTGACATTCCCGGCACGACGCGTGATGCAATTGATAGTCATGTATTGCGTGATGGTCAGCGTTTTACGCTCATTGATACTGCAGGTATGCGCCGCAAGAACAAGGTAGATGATACAATTGAACGATACAGTGTGATGCGTTCTCTAGCGGCAGTAGAACGATGCGATGTTGCGATATTGATGATTGATGCACATACAGGAATCAGTGAACAGGATGCAAAAATTGCAGGCTATGTGCATGAGGCAGGAAAATCCTGTATTATTGCTGTTAATAAATGGGACTTAATTGAAAAGGATACCAAAACAATGCAAACCTTTCAAAATGAGGTTTATGATACGTTAAGTTTTATGACCTACGCACCTATGCTCTTTATTTCAGCAAAAACCGGACAACGTACAGAAAAACTTTTCCCGCTCATTAAATCCGTTTTTGCACAAAATTGTATGCGGATAACAACAGGCATGCTAAACGAGGTATTGACGGATGCCGTAGAAAAGGTGCAGCCACCCTCTGATAAAGGTAAACGCTTAAAGATTTTTTACGGAACACAAGGTGGTATTCAACCCCCAACATTTGTGCTTTTTGTAAACGACCGTGAACTTGCTCACTTTTCCTATATTCGATATTTGGAAAATCGGATTCGTGAAACATTTGGTCTTACCGGCACGCCCGTTCGTTTTATTATCAGACAACGGAATGAAAAACAATAACACATTTATAAAGAAAGGTTGTAACAAAACATGCCATATATAATTTGTGCTATATTCGGCTATCTCCTTGGGAGCATAAATGCCTCCGTTATCTATTCGCATTTTAAAGGACGTGATATTCGCACTGTCGGCAGCGGAAATGCAGGGGCAACAAACACCTTGCGTACGTTCGGAAAAAAGGCGGCACTTTTTGTCGTTTTTGTAGATATTCTAAAAGGTGTTATAGCCGTTTTGCTCGCGCGTACCTTCGGTAATACATATTGTGCCTATTGCGCAGGATTTGCAGCAATACTTGGTCATAATTTTCCGCTTTATTTTGGTTTTCGCGGCGGAAAAGGTATCATTACGTCTCTTGCCGTTATGTGCATGACGGCACCCCAAGAGGCGTTCATTGCACTTTTTGCAGCAATTCTTGTTATAGCCGTGACGCGCTACGTCTCACTCGGGTCAGTTTTGGGTTCACTCCTCTTTGGTATTCTCTCAATTATTCGCTCGCAGGACATATACTTTACAGTCTTTGTTGTTCTTGTTGTTTTATTGGCTATCATTCGTCACCATTCAAATATCAGTCGCCTTATACGCGGCACAGAAAGGAAGCTCGGAAAATGAAAATATCAATTATCGGTTCCGGCGGTTGGGGCACAGCGATTGCTTCACTGCTTTGCCAAAACGAACATGACGTAACGCTTTGGTCATGGAAAAAAGAAGAAAGTGAGGCATTGGCACTTCATCATGAAAATAAAGAATTTCTTCCTGGTATAAAACTATCGGAAAGTATTTCATTTACAGATAATCTTGCTTGCGTTGCTACAGCAGAAATGGTTGTAATCGCAACGCCTTCAAAAGCATTAGAAAATACTGTACAAGCATTTTCGTCCCATCTTTCTCCAAATACGATTTTAGTAAATCTCACAAAAGGATTATGTGAAAACACATTGGAACGCTTTAGCGAGGTTATCGCACGTATATGCCCCCATAATCCTATTGTTGTACTCAGTGGCCCATCGCACGCAGAAGAAGTTGGTAAAAAAATACCGACTGCAGTTGTTGCTGCTTCCGCAGATATAGCTGCCGCCAAGCTTGTTCAAGATGCTTTTATGACACCATCTTTCCGTGTGTATACGGCGTCAGATGTTGTAGGTGTTGAGCTCGGTGCTGCACTCAAAAATGTAATTGCACTTTGTGCCGGTATTATGGACGGGCTTGGGCTCGGTGATAATACTAAAGCCGCCCTTATGACACGCGGTCTTTCCGAAATGATGAGACTGGGTGTTTCCATGGGGGCAGATGCTTCAACCTTTTCGGGGCTTTCCGGCATTGGGGATTTAATCGTCACTTGCACGAGTATGCACAGCAGGAACCGACGTGCCGGCATCTTAATCGGGCAAGGGAAAACAGCCGAAGAGGCCATTGCAGAAGTACATATGGTTGTGGAGGGCTATTATGCAGCCAAGAGCGCCTATGCACTTTCTAAAAAATACAATGTAGATATGCCCATTGCGCATGCTGCATATAGCGTTCTTTTCGAAAATGCATCCCCTGCCGATGCCGTCAAAACATTGATGACACGAGAAAAAAAATCAGAAGCAGAATTTTAAGAATGATCAAGATACAAATTAAAATTTTTACAGAAAAAAGAACCTTCAAATTTCTAATTTGAAGGTTCTTTTATTGTAAGTTAATTATTTCAGTTCAGAAGCTTTGCCGTTACAGCCAAGAACATTAACCAGCTTATGCTTTACAAGACCTTTAATAGCTTCACGTGCAGGTTTCAAGTACTGTCTCGGATCAAAATGGTCGGGGCTTTCTGCAAAATGCTTACGGATGCTGCCTGTCATTGCAAGACGAAGGTCAGAGTCAATATTGATTTTGCAAACGCTCATGGAAGCAGCTTTACGAAGCATGTCCTCAGGAATACCAATTGCATCGGGCATTTTACCGCCGTTTGCATTGATCATTTCTACAAATTCCGGAATAACAGAAGAAGCACCATGCAAAACGATCGGGAAACCGGGCAGCTTTTCGCTTACTTTTTCGAGAATATCAAAACGAAGTTGCGGCTTCTGACCGGGCTTAAATTTATAAGCACCATGGCTTGTACCAATTGCAATCGCCAAAGAGTCAACACCTGTGCGCTCTACAAATTCGATAACCTGAGCAGGGTCAGTATAGGAAGCATCTTCTGCGGAAACATTTACTGCATCCTCAATGCCGGCCAAACGACCAAGTTCACCTTCTACAACAACACCCTTATCGTGTGCATATTCAACAACCTGTTTTGTCAATTTAATATTATCTTCAAAACTATGATGTGAGCCGTCAATCATTACAGAAGTAAAACCGCCGTCGATACAGGATTTGCAAAGTTCAAATGTATCACCATGGTCAAGGTGTACACAGATGGGCAAATCTGTTTCGATGATTGCAGCCTCAATCAGTTTCATGAGATATGTGTGGTTTGCGTACTTACGTGCGCCTGCGGAAACCTGGAGAATTAAGGGTGCATCTTCTTCTTTTGCAGCCTCTGTAATCCCCTGGATGATTTCCATGTTGTTCACGTTGAAAGCACCGATTGCGTAGCCGCCGTCATATGCTTTTTTGAACATTTCCTTTGATGTTACTAATGCCATTTAAAATCTCTCCCTTTCCATATCATTATGCATTTTATAATATCATACCATACTTTGTAAGTCAAGATAAAATTGCATATTTTTTCAAAAAAAAATAAAGATTTTTTCTATATTTTATGTGTATCGTTTAAAACAAGTAGATTTTTATTTATTTTTGTATTTTCTTATATCAATCGGAAACACTATAGTATACTACTGCATTTTGGGAGGAACTATGAGACAAAGCATTAAAAAAAGTTTTTTTCAAATCAAAAAAACATATTTATCACTAAAAACCGAAAACAAAACAATGAAATCAGGCTCAGATGCCGAATGGCTTTCTGATAATTTCTATATTTTTGAACAGGAATATCTGGCAGTAAAAACCATACATCCAAAAGGTTTAAATGCTAAAAAAGCAGTCCAAACCATGTCCAGATTTATTGAATCTTTTTTTGCAAAGCATGATTATCTTTTAGAGGAAAGTTCGTTAAAATCCGCGCTTGATGAAGCACAAAAAACATCATATTTCTCCTCCTGTGCACTACGTATGCTTCCTTATTGCATACGTAAAGCCCTTCTGACGCGGGCAGCAGTTTTATGCCGTACGCCGCAAAAGGACGGATTGTTTAAAAATATAATTTTCTCTTTCCTTGCACTCCGTAATATCAATATGGAAAAGATTTTTGCTTCGCATTCTGTCGTTGATTCCATATTCTCCACTGATTTAATATATGAAGAAATGACAGAAAACACAAAAGAAACCTATCGAAAAATTATAACAAATCTTGCTTTGAAAAGTAAAAAAAGCGAACATGATGTAGCCAACGCCGTAGTATCCTTAACAAAAAAGAAAAAAGGGTCTGCAGCACACGTTGGCTTTTTTCTGATTGGTAACGGCAGAGATGAATTGCAGGATGTTCTTCATTTGAAACGGCAAAAAAAAATAAACAAGTCACTCATATACATTCTGTCTGTTCTTTCCCTTACGCTTTTAACGGGTCTTTCTCTTTTTTATATAACAAGGCAAATACTATGGACGCTTTTATCTTTGATTCCCATTTCTGAAATTATAGTCACTCTTTTACAGTATGTTGTACTAAAATCAACACCTGTGCGCGAACTGCCGGCAATCAAATCAGAAAATTGTGTTTCTGAACCCGTTCTTATTGTGTACCCTACTCTTCTTTCCTCTGCAAAAAAAGCTGAAGAAATGGCAAAAAAACTGGAAACTGCATATCTTGCAAATTGCAATCATAATCTTCATTTTGCAATTTTAGGTGATTTTAAAGATGCAAATGAGAAAAACGAGGATACCGCTATACCGAATGCTGCCTCAAACGCCATCCGTAATCTGAATGCACAATATGGTGACCGCTTTTATTTTCTGCATCGATCACAAGTTTACAGTAAAGCACAAAAAAAGTGGATGGGATGGGAGCGAAAACGTGGTGCGCTTTCGGATTTAAACAATTTTTTACGTGGAGAATATACATTTGAGTACACAGAAGGACGTATACAAAATCTCCAAAATCTCCAAAATATAAACTATGTTTTAACGCTTGACGATGATACACTTCTACCGCCGGATTCCGTTACACGCCTTTTAGGCATTGCCCTGCATCCGCTTAATAAGCCAATTATACAAAATGGCATTGTAACAAATGGCTATGGTATTATTCAGCCTCGCATCTGTGTTCGCATTGAAAGTGCATGGAAAACCTTATTTTCACGTATATTCGCAGGGCAAGGCGGAATCGATACCTATCACACGTCTGTATCTGAATTTTACATGGATTTATTTGGTGAGACTGTTTTTACAGGGAAAGGTCTTTATCATGTAGATACATTCCGAAAGTGCATGTCTATCCCACCTGATACGGTTTTAAGCCATGACCTTTTAGAAGGCAACTATGTCCGTTGTGCATTGGCATCTGATGTACAAGTTTTCGACGGATTCCCGCACCGATTCCCTGCGTATGTAATTCGCCAACATCGTTGGATTCGCGGTGATTGGCAAATTATGCCGTGGTTATTTAAATTTGTACGGACTGAAAATGGCGATAAGGTTAAAAACCCACTGTCGGTTCTGTCTAAATGGAAAATATTTGAGAATTTACGGCGTAGTGTTACACCGATTTTTCAACTTATACTCATCTTATTTGGGAATCCGCTCTCGGTTCTCACTGCATTTGCCTCTCTCCTTTTTCCAATGCTTTTATACTGTATCGATGCAATCTTACAAAAAAGCTTTTTGTATATGGGAGAAAAGATATACACTTTCCTCATCTATGGATTTCGAGGCATTCTTTATCAATTCACGCTTTCCGTTGCCTTTCTTGCACAAAACGCGTATTATGCATTTCATGCAGTTGTAACAGGCATTTATCGCACAATTACTCATAAAAAAACATTGGAATGGGTAACTGCTGCAGATGCAGATACAAACGGTATTTTTACCCTTGCCTCCTCCTGCATTTTTATGCTACCTTCTGTTGTTATTGGTCTTATATGCCTTCTTTTGGTTTTAAATGGTTTTTTTGAGAGCGGCATTAAACTTATACTTGGCATAGTTTTTATTATTGCGCCCGTCCTTCTCTATATTACCGGACAGGAAAGCGAAACGAAAACGCCCGTACTTTCAAAAAAAAGAGAGATGCTTTTACGCGAAACTGCAAAGCACACTTGGAATTTCTTTCGGGATTATATGACAGAAGAAGACCATTTTTTACCTCCCGACAATATACAAATAAAACCATATAAAGGAATTGCGCACAGAACAAGTCCGACCAACATTGGATTTGGTATGATTGCATGTCTTTGTGCCTATCATCTTTCATTTATCACAGCACAGGAACTGGAAACACGACTTACAAGAACCATTGATACAATTGAATCTCTTGACAAATGGAAGGGGCATTTGTATAACTGGTATGACACAAAAACGCTTTCTCCACTCTCTCCGCGTTATATTTCCACTGTGGACAGCGGCAATTTCGTTTGCTATTTAATTGTCGTAATGATGGGGATTTCCTCTATATTTGACAAATCACATCCCCTTATAAAACGACTGCAACGCTTAATTGAAAATACAAATTTTATCCCGCTTTATAATGCAAAGAAAAATCTTTTTGCCATTGGTTTTTCGGTTGACGAAAACAAGCTTTCTTCTGCTTATTATGATTTTCTTGCCAGTGAGGCAAGACAAGCAAGTTTTATTGCCATTGCGCTTGGGCAAATTCCCGCAAAGCACTGGTTCTCTTTGGGGCGCGGATTAACTGCATCGGATGGATATAAAGGGCTTATGTCTTGGTCAGGCACTATGTTTGAGTATTTTATGCCGCTTCTCATTATGAGAACATACCGTGGTACGCTTTTAGACGAAACCTATCGCTTTGCTTTAAATTGCCAGAAACGGTATGGCAGGCGGAGACGTATTCCGTGGGGTGTATCTGAATCCGGATTTTTTGGATTTGATTCTGACGGGAGCTACCAATACAAAGCATTTGGTGTGCCTTCGCTCGGTCTTGTCCGTCAGACAGATGATGATGTCGTTATCGCCCCTTACGCAACTCTTTTAGCGCTGATGATAGACCCCCGTACCGCACTACAAAATATGTCTCTGCTAAAAAAGGCAGGCGTATATGGTGAGTATGGCTTTTATGAAGCAGTAGATTATACGCCTTCTCGCATGCACGGAAATATGCGCCGCGGTATTGTTAAAAGTTATATGGCGCACCACGCAGGCATGTCTTTAGCTGCGATTACAAACGTTTTGGCTGATAATATTCTGCAGCAATATTTTCATGCATATCCAAAAGTGCATGCATATGAGCCATTTTTAAAGGAACGTATACCCTTGCGCACACAGGTTATGCAAGCACGAAACGAGCGCGTTCTGCCTGTCCGTTCACGTTATAAAGCACAAAACACATGTGTACGTTCATTTATGCGTTCAGATACACTTCCCCGCCCCATTACGTTTTTGTCAAACGGCAGTTATCATCTTTTAATAGACAGTTCAGGTTTCGGCTACAGTTCACTTGACACGGTTCAATTTAACAAATTTTATCCCGCTCGTGGTGGTGGAGAATCTGTGTATGTTGTAAATCCTACGACTCATGACGTATGGGACGGATACGGAGAACGATGTACCTTTTCGGGACATGCTGCGGAATACTTTGGTTCGCATGGTAATATCGAAACTGTATTATCTGTCACAGTATGTCCTGATGATAATTGTGCTTCACGCCGCATTACAATTATCAATAAATCTGGAAAAAGACGCGTTTTTGAAGTTTATTATTATACGGATATCTGTTTAACTGTTCCCTCCGCCGCACTTGCACACAACACCTTCTCAAATCTATTTGTCACAACAAAAATGGAAGCAGATGTTCTATATGCAGAAAGACGGCAAAGAAGTAATAACGAAAAAACATTTATTGGCTTTTTGACTGCATATACAGAGGGTAACTCCATCGGAGAAATTCAATTCGATACAGACAGATTGTCATTTTGTGGGCGTGAGGGCATTTCACCCATGACATTTGAAGGAACGGATATCCTCGCAGGCAGACAAGGTATTGTGTTAGACCCTTGTTTTGCCGTAAAGCTTCGAATTTCTATAGAAAGCGGTGAAAGCGGCTCCGTCACCTTCCTTTCGGGCATGGCGGAAACACATGAAAAAGCAGCTTCTATTACGAAAAAATATAAAAAAAATCCAATAAATTTCAAAGAAGCAGCTGCATTGTACGTTAAGAATAACTTACCTGTAAATTTCAAAGAGAGCGAAGAAATTGATATTATGCATATTGCAGGCTATATGCTCTATGGTAATAATCCCGACCTATCTCTGTACAGAGAGAAAAACACGAAAATGCGAAATACCTTGTGGAAAATGGGGATATCGGGCGACTATCCAATCTTAACGGTAAAAATTAGTAAAGAAGAAAATGCAGAAATTTTATCTACGCTTGTAAAAGCGCAAAAATATTGGCTGTATAACGGGTTCCGAACTGACCTTGTTGTTTTTTGTGATGAACCCGGCGGCTACACGATGCCAATTTACCAAATGGCAAGTAAAATGAAAAATACAGGCATATTTATCTTGAAACGATGCGATGTAGATGCAGGCGATATAAATTTTTTATATGCTGTCTCCTCTGTGTATATTGATAGTGAAAAAAACGGAATCAAAAATATTCCACCCTATCCTGCTATCCCCCAAAAACGTTTGCCTTTAAAAGAGAATCACCACGATAAAAAACCTGATATACCCCCACTTGTCTATATGAACGGATACGGCGGGTTTCATAAAGAAAATTCCGAATACGTTATAATACAAACAAAAGGCGGTTCCACACCCATGCCCTGGGTCCATGTTATTGCAAATCCGTCTTTTGGGTTTATAGCAGGCGAATCAGGCGGCGGTAACACTTGGTGCGATAACAGTCATGCCTTCCGTATATCACCTTGGTATAACGATGCAGTATTAGACCCAATGGGAGAACGACTTTTTCTCTTTGACGAAAATGATATTTGGTCACCCATGGCAGGCACATTCCGTGAGGAAGGCCATTTTATGACGCGCTACGGCTTTGGCTATGCAGTATATACACGTATTACGCGCGATTTATTTCATGAGGCGACACTCTTCACACCCCCTACGGGCAAGAAAAAAATCATTTGTCTGCATATCCGAAACGAGGGTAAATCTACACGCCGATTTCATGTACAATATGAATTTGTGCCCGTACTTGGCGTGATCGAAAAAGCGGATGATATAAAAATCAAAGTTGAAAAAAACTGTGTTTATGCAGAAAACGCAATGACAAATCCGAATCTATCCGTATATCTTTCGGGTGGAGATGACTCGATATGCAATGGCGACGGGCATCTTGTCCGGGCAAAAAAAGAAATTGAACTAAAACCCAATGAAACAGCAGAAGTTGTTTTTGTACTCGGTGCAGACAACACTCCTATCGTGAATGCGGAAACGGCCCTGTCCGAAACCAAAGCATGGTGGAAAAATCTTCTCAGCGGTATTTCTGTGGAAACAGATACAGTTGCAGATGACCTTTTGCTTTCCGGATGGCTCTTGTACCAGACGGTAGCCTGTCGTTTATTTGCAAAGTCAGCATTCTATCAGTCTGGAGGTGCCACAGGATTCCGCGACCAGTTGCAAGATGCTCTGGCACTTTTGTATACGGCACCCGAAATGGTTAAACAACAAATACTCTATCATGCAGCCTATCAATTTCAGGAAGGCGATGTGTTTCATTGGTGGCATCACGACGAACGAGGTGTTCGCACAAGATTTACGGATGACAGATTATGGCTTCCTTATACACTCTGTCGCTATCTCGAGGTGACAGAGGATGAAAGTATCTTGGATGCCCCTGTTTCCTTTATAATAGAGCCGCCTTTAGAACCCCACGAGGAAGAACGCTATACGTTTGTAAAAGAAAGAACTGCACCCCATCCCCTATATGAGCATGCTGTAAGAGCAATTGAAATTTCTCTTTCAAAAGGACAACACGGCTTACCGCTTATGGGTGGCGGAGATTGGAATGACGGCATGAACGCTGTCGGCATACGCGGTGAAGGAGAAAGTGTTTGGCTAGGTTGGTTTTTAAAACACGTACTTGAACTTTTTATTCCAATCGCCGAAAAACGTGGTGATATTGAACGTGCCAAAAGGTACAAACACGAAATGCATTTACTCTTAGAAGCGCTTGAAGCAACCTGGGATAATACACATTATGCACGTGCATATTTTGACAGCGGCGCACCTCTCGGCACCTCCGACTCTACGGAATGTTCGATTGATGCCATCAGTCAGGCATGGGCAGTCATTGCAGGCGGCGGGCGTGTCTCCAGACAAAAAACTGCAATGGATACTCTTTACAGCACGCTTGTAGACCGTGAGAAAGGAATTATACGGCTTCTTGCTCCACCCTTTCAAAACAGCAAAGAAAGCCCCGGCTACATTCAAAGCTATCCTGCCGGCATACGAGAAAATGGCGGTCAATATACGCATGGGGCAATATGGGTTGCCATAGCATTTGCAATGCTTGGAAATCCTGCTCGGGCTTTGGAATTGTTTCGAATGT
Organism: Clostridia bacterium; assembly: GCA_045592445.1. GTDB lineage: Bacteria > Bacillota > Clostridia > UMGS1883 > UMGS1540 > JAQXGO01. Next base: position 46,313 of record JAZNUV010000040.1, read on the forward strand.
TAAATCCTGTTTTAAGGTCGGAAACCCGTGTAAGTGCAAATATATATAAAGCTGAGCCTTATGTAATGACAGCGGATATCTACACGGCAAGAGATCATGTCGGACGCGGTGGCTGGAGTTGGTATACGGGTGCCGCGTCATGGATGTATCAGCTTGGCATACAATATATACTTGGCTTTAAAAAACAGGGAAATATTGTTTCCTTTAAACCTTGCCTCCCTCCTGAAAAATTAGGGTTTACGCTTCGATATCGTTACAAATCTTCTATGTATATTTTCCACGTGCACGGCAATTCCGAAGATCCCATTGTACTTTCGGATGATGGAAAAACACATGAAATTACAATTGGTAAAAAAGAATAAAAAAATTTTTTATACCGGGCATGTTTTTTTGAAAAAAGTAAATACTGATATTGTATTATCAATTTTAAATGGGAGGATGTGTGAAAATGACACCAAAAGAACTTCTTTATCTCGAAGATTCCCTCGGCATGGAAGAGCAACTTCAAACCAAATGCAACGATTACGCTTCCAAAATCCAGGACGAGTCCTTAAAAAACACATTAACACAGCTTGCATCTCAGCATCAGCAACACTATAATTGTCTTTTATCACAACTAAAATCTAATTAAAGAAAGGGTGATTTTTATGGCAGCAAAGCAAAATATGACGGACCGCGAGTATATGGATGATATACTTTTAACCTCCAAAACACTTTCTAATCTTTATCACTACGCAGTGCAGGAATCGCCCACGGATAAACTGCATTATGAGTTTAAAAACATTTTAAATCAATCACTTGAAATGCAGCATAATATTTATTCGGTGATGACAGATAAGGGTTGGTATCAAACCACACAGGCACCCGAGCAGCAAATCAATCAGGTTATTACGAAATTTTCAAACTAACCATATGCAGAACAAAAGGCGGCAGAACAATTTATGTTCCGCCGCCTTACCGTTTATTTAGCAAATCAATGACATGCATTCTCGCAAATCTGTTACTTGCGTCCTTTTTTCCTTTTTACAAAAAACCAAATCGCAACTATGATAACAACCAATAAAATGACTGCCTTTAAAATCCATTCAATATATATCATTCCTTGTTCCCATGCTTCACCGCATAAGGAACCGGCGATCGATAAAATGGTATTCCAAACAGCGCTTCCCAAAAAAGTCAATATCAAAAAAGAACTAAGATTCATTTCTGATATACCGGCAGGAATAGAAATCAAACTCCGCACAATCGGAATACAACGACAAAGCAACACTGCTTTGTGCTCATATCTTACAAAAAAACGGTCCGCCTTTTCAATGTGTTCTGCATTTATATGCAATAATTTACCAACTTTCCCTGCACACAACTTTTTCAGCCGTTCTTTTTTGAGCGCCTTTCCTATGTAGTACAAAAGCAAAGCCCCGAAAAGAGACCCAACGCTGGCTGCAAACGCAACTCCAAACACATTCATATTCGTATGCGTTGTCATAAAGCCACCAAATACTAAAACAAGTTCTGACGGAATTGGCGGGAAAATGTTTTCAACGAAAATCAAAAGACCGATTCCCAAATATCCATATGTATTGATTAACTCGATTAAAAAATCCTGCATGACTTTCTCCGCTATACGCTTACCTTTCTCAGGTGTTTTTCATAATAACACTTTCAATTATGTCCACTACGTCCTCGCAAGCATCCAGGCATAGCTCTAAATGCTCATAAATATCCGTCCATACAAAAAGTTCTCTATCGGATGCATTGGATACCGATAGCTCGCGAATGCCATCAACCAAAAGCTTATCGCCTTCACTTTCGCAGTTATTTACAGCTACAATTTTCTCTTTTATAGTTTGCGAATGCTTAAAGTTTTTAAACTCGGCAAGTACGCCATCAAGTTCTTTTGCGCACTTTATAATGCTGTCAGCAAATAAAATAGCATCCTTACGAATATCCTGAATGTTAAACATATAAATGCGAAGCAATACATCTTCCAAATAGTCAACAACCGTATCCATCTGTTGCGCTAATGAAACAATATCCTCTCGTTCTATGGGTGTAATAAATTCATGCGCGAGCATAGCCGTCATTTCATGTCTTGTGCAGTCAGCACGATGCTCAATTTCATGAAGTGTATCAAGCTTTTCTTGCAAGGAATTTGAATCAAATTCATGAAGGGCAGTATGTAAATACTCCGCACCCTCACAAATGATTTCTGAAACCTCTTTAAAATAGTTAAAATAGTCAAATCTCTTTTTAGCCATGTTTATTTCTCCTTTATGTAAAAATTTAGAATATTATCAAGAATAATTTTACCATAAAATACGCCAAAAGACCGCAACCGGGAAATGTTAAGACCCACGTCATAACCATCTCCCCAACTATTTTCCAATTCACGGCAGAAGCACGTTTAGAAAATCCGACACCCATAATAGAAGAGGTTTTTGTATGCGTTGTGCTGACAGGAATACCGGTCAGGGATGCTAAAAGCAAACAAAACGCTGCACTCGTGTCCGCTGCAAAGCCTTGATACGTCTTAAGCCGTACCATATCCATACCGACGGATTTTATAATTTTATATCCACCCATTGATGTGCCAAGTGCCATAACAATGGAGCAAACTGCCATCAGCCAAAGCGGGATATCAAACTCTGATGCGCCACTTTGCCCGCCGCTAAGTGCAGATCCAAGCAAAAATACACCCATAAACTTTTGCCCGTCCTGTGCACCATGCATAAAAGCCATTGCGGCACCACCGCAGTTTTGCGCAATACGAAAGCCTTTATTCGCTTTCATTCTGTCACATCTCGAAAAAAGTTTTTCGACAACGCGAAGCATAACAAAACCAACCAAAAATCCCAAAATAGTGGACAAAACCAAACCATAAATTACCTTTATCCACTCACTGCCGCTAATGCCGTCAATACTGCCATGAATCGCAATCGCAGCGCCTGAAAGGCCGGCAATCAATGCATGACTCTCACTTGTCGGAATTCCAAATTTCCACGCAGCTGTCGCCCATACAACAATCGCAAAAAGTGCAGCACAAAGCCCTGTTGTAGCCTCGGTTGGATTGCTCCCAAAATCCACCATTTTACTGATGGTTTCTGCAACCCGCCCGTTAATCATCGTCATAACAAACACACCGAGAAAATTAAATACAGCTGCCATAATAATAGCACTTCTTGGTTTTATAGATCTTGTGGACACGCAAGTTGCAATCGCGTTTGGTGCATCGGTCCATCCATTTACAAGAATTACACCCAAAGTTAAAAGTGCGGTAATAATAGCAAGAGGGTTTCCTTTTACTGATTCAATATATTGTAAAATACCCGTTGTCATCCTCTCCTTTGTGAAAAAATATTTTTATGTAAAGTTGTTTCCAACATTATTATAAAATAAAAATTTACATATAAATTTTCTTTTTGATTTTATCATACAGGACAATATAAGTCAAGAATTTTATATTGATTCCCGTGAAAATTATTCTTGTCAATATTTCTTTTATATGCTATACTGAAAAAGAAATATTGATATTTGATGAGGTGCACTTATGGCAAATGTAGAAATCACGAAATATGCTATGGCACATTCCATGCAACAGCTTATGGAAACGGTGCCTTTTTCAAAAATTAGCATATCCGATATTTGCCGTCAAATCGGCATGAGTCGTAAGAGTTTTTATTATCATTTTAAAGATAAATATGACATGATGATCTGGATTTTCAATACAGAATGTTTTTCCAAATGTGAAAGTAAAGCATCTTGGGATAAATTAGAATATATTTGCACCTATCTTTATAAAAACCGCACCTTTTATGCAAAAGCGCTTTCTGTGGAAGGTCAAAATTCTCTAAGTGAATATTTTGCGCAAATTATGCTCCCGCATATGGCTTATATGAAGGAGGAAAACGATGGGAAAACTCCTACTGTTTTCGAGTTTTATAAAGATGCGCTCTTGTTGTCACTCCGAAAGTGGTTAACTATATATAAAGCGGTCACCCCTGAAGCATATGTACTTTTTTTAAAAGGTATTTTTTCCAATCTTTCATAAGAAAAGGTTGACATTGCGATAAGAAAGCAATATAATTATTGGATAGAAAGCATGATATTTTATTCTGTGCATAAAATAAATAAAAAACAGGAGCGATACACTATGCAAAACAAGCTGACTCTTTGTGTTGTTTTCGGCGGCCAATCACCCGAGCATGATATTTCCTGCCGTTCTGTTGTATCTGTATTAGAACATCTGAATTCAGAAAAATACACTGTACATACAATTGGTATAACAAAAAGCGGTGCATGGTATTTATATACAGGCAGTCCCGAACATATTGCTGACGGCACCTGGTCCAAACGAAATGACGAGCTGAAAAAAGCTCTGATTTCCCCCGATGCACAAGAAAAATCTATTTTGGTTTTAGAAGATCATCGTGTTGAAATGATTTATCCTGATGTGGTCTTCCCTGTTTTACATGGCGAACATGGTGAGGATGGTACAATACAAGGTCTTTTGGAACTTGCAAATATGAAATATGTTGGCATGGGCGTCTTGTCCTCTGCAAACTGTATGGATAAAACTTTCACAAAAATTATTCTGCAACATGCAGGTATCCCACAAGCCGCTTGGGTTACCGTCAACACCTGGGAAACAGATCGCTTTGAGGCATATATGGATAGAATTGAAAATGAACTCGGCTATCCATGCTTTGTAAAACCTGCTACCACCGGTTCTTCTGTTGGTGTTGGTAAAGCACATTCCCGCCGCGAGCTCGCTGCACTTTTGGAGAATGCCGCGAGATATGCACGCAAAATTTTAGTTGAAGAAAATATCGACGGACGTGAAGTTGAATGTTCTATATTGGGTAATGAGAATCCGCTTGCTGCTGAAGTTGGCGAGATTCTTCCCACTGTTGAATTTTATGATTTTGATGCAAAATATAATGATACATCCACCAAGCTTGAAATCCCCGCGAATATCCCTGAGAATACGCGTGAAGAAATTCGGTCTTTAGCCATTCGTGCATTTCGGGCAATGGATGGCGCAGGTCTTTCTCGAATTGATTTCTTTATACGACATTCTGACGGTGCTATTATTTTAAATGAAATTAATACCATGCCCGGTTTTACCAGTATCAGCATGTATCCAAAGCTTTGGCAGGCGGCAGGGCTTTCTTATGACGCGCTTTTGGATAAACTGATAGAACTTGCGCTAATTAGCAAAAAACAGTAGTTTGAGAGGTTTGAAATGGATAACAGATGCATCGGAGTTTTTGATTCCGGTCTTGGCGGTTTGACTGCAGTCCGGGAAATCATGGAAGTACTTCCGCATGAAAATATTGTATATTTCGGTGATACAGGTCGTGTTCCTTATGGAACGCGCGGCAGAGATACCATTATAAAGTATGCAGAGCAAGATATTCGTTTTTTAGAAAGCTTTCATGTAAAACAGATTGTTGTTGCTTGCGGTACAGTTAGCGCCGTTGCCTTACCCCAATTATACGGCAAAACAAACATACCGCTTATCGGTGTTGTAGACGCAACCGCTTGGGCTGCAGCGAATGCAACAAAGTCAAAGCGTATTGGTATTTTGGGTACTTCGGGCACAATAAAAAGCCATGCTTTTCAAAACGCTTTGCAAAACATAGATAAAGATATTGTAACTTATTCTAAATCATGCCCGCTTTTTGTCCCGCTTGTAGAAAATGGTCACACGAATTCAGAAGTTGCACGCCTGATTGCAAAAGAATATCTGCAAGAGATTTTGTCCTTTGATGTAGACACTTTGATTTTAGGATGCACGCATTATCCGCATTTGAAGGATGTAATCTCAGAAATCATGGGTAACGATGTCTCTCTTATTGACCCGGGCGTGGAGGTCGCAAAATATTTAAAACAAAAATTAGAAAAAGAAAATCTTTTATCCGATATATCATCAGAAGGTCAATATCGTTTCTATGTAAGTGATGACGTAAATGATTTTTCAAACCTTGGTTCTATCTTTTTGCGACGTAACATTTGTGGACAAATCAAAAAAATAGATATTGAAAAGTTTTAATCATGATAGAAACCGCGACTTTTGTCGCGGTTTCAGACATTTTCATATATAATCTTTTTACTGCTTTGCAAAGATACCTGCTGTCTTTAAATTTTCATATTCCGTCTGTCGAAGAGCCTCGTAAAGCATCACGGCAACGGAGTTTGATAAATTCAGGCTGCGTGCCTCCTCTATCATCGGTATACGAACTGCATGGTCAAGATGTTTACAAATTAAATCCTCAGGAAGACCCTTGGTCTCTTTTCCAAAAACCAAAAAATCACCATCCTGATATCTAACATCGCTATGGCGTTGAGGCGCTTTTGTAGATGCTAAAAACATTCTTGCACCACTGTTTTTCTCCAAAAATTCATCAAAATTTTCATAATACTGTACGCCTAAAAGATGCCAATAATCAAGCCCCGCACGTTTTAATTTCTTATCATCTATCGAAAAACCCATCGGTTTTACGATATGCAGTTTTGTTCCCGTTGCTGCACAAGTTCTTGCAATATTGCCTGTATTTTGCGGAATCTCAGGCTCGACCAACACAATATGAAAAGCCATTTTCCCCTCCGAACGTATTTTTTATCAGTATAACAGAAAAAAATATAAATTTCAATACAAAAAAGCAAAATACTCTTTACATATTCCTCTTTTTTTAGTAAAATATAAAAAAGAGGTGTATATATGGATATTCATGCGCTCCGAAAAGAAATTGAACGACATAGCTATTTATATTATGTGAAAGACGCACCCGAAATCAGTGACTATGATTTTGACATGCTCATGCAAAAACTCAAAGCAATGGAAAATGAGAACCCCTCTTTAATAACGCCCGACTCGCCCACGCAACGCGTCGGCGGCATGGCACTTTCAAGCTTTGCGACCGTTTTGCACGAAGTGCCGATGGAAAGTTTAAACGATATCTTTACATTTGATTCTCTTCGTGAATTTGATGTACGCATACGTGAAACAATTTCTGCCCCTACCTATACGGTTGAGCCAAAAATAGATGGGCTATCTGTTTCTCTTGAATATAAAGACGGTATTTTTTTTCGTGGTTCCACACGCGGAGACGGTGTGCAGGGTGAGGATGTTACGCAAAACCTAAAAACAATTGGTTCTATTCCCCTCCGTCTTACAGAGCCTGTTCCTTATTTAGAAGTACGCGGCGAAGTGTTTATGTCAAAAAAATCCTTCCAGTCGTTAAACGAAGTGCGCGAGCTTTCAGGCGAGCCACTATTTGCAAATCCACGCAATGCAGCAGCAGGTTCTCTGCGTCAACTTGACCCCAAAATTGCTGCAGCGCGAAAATTAGATATTTATGTTTTTAATATTCAGCGTGCAGAGGGATTAACTTTTAAAACACACAGCGAAGGCCTTCAAAAGCTTCGTACGCTGGGCTTTAAGGTTATTGATTCCATTCCGGTAATGGAGAATATAGAAGAAGTAATAGATGCGGTTTCTGCTATTGGAAACGCGCGTGACACAATGCCTTGTGAAATCGACGGCGCAGTTATAAAGCTTGATTCCATTTCAGGGCGCGGACTTTTAGGCAGCACTTCAAAGTTCCCGCGTTGGGCGGCCGCATACAAATTCCCGCCCGAACAACAGGAAACTTCGCTTCTTGATATCGTAATCCAAATTGGGCGCACGGGCGCGGCAACTCCCAATGCAGTTTTAGAGCCCGTCAGAATTGCCGGTTCAACCGTAGGACGCGCAACGTTGCATAACCTTGATTTTATTATAGAAAAGGACATTCGTATCGGTGACCGTGTTTTAGTGGAAAAGGCAGGCGACATTATTCCTGCCGTTGTATGCGCATTACCGCAAAAACGATGTGGCAAGGAACATATTTTTAAAATGCCCGATTGTTGCCCTGTATGCGGTGCACCGCTTGTACGAGCTGAAGATGAAGCAGCCTTCCGATGCACAGGCGACCGATGTGACGCACAGCGTGCGCGTGGCATCATACATTTTGCCTCGCGGGATGCAATGGATATTGAAGGGCTTGGTCCAGCTTTGGTCGAACGATTGTTAGAACAAAATTTAATCACCAATGTTGCTGACCTTTATGTACTGCAGTCTTCACAACTCGCTGTTTTAGAAGGTTATGGTGAAAAAAGCGCCGAAAATTTAATTCAGGCAATTGCACGTTCAAAAACAAAGCCGCTCGATTCCCTTTTGTATGCGCTCGGTATTCGTCATGTCGGCAAACGCGCTGCTACACTTCTTGCACGTCATTTTGGGTCAATGGATGCACTCATGCAGGCAACAGAGTCCGAAATTAGTGCTGTACATGAGATCGGCACTAAAATAGCACAAAGCGTATGCGCTTATTTTAAAGATGAACATATGCAAAAAATGATTGAAACGCTTCGCGCCCATGGTCTAACCTTTATGGCAACCCAAGCAGTTACCAATGCAAGGCTTTTGGGGAAAACATTTGTTCTTACAGGTACATTACCCCATCTATCTCGATTAGAGGCTTCCCAAAAAATCGAAGCGGCTGGCGGGCGTGTTACCGGTAGTGTTTCAAAAAAAACAGATTATGTTCTCGCCGGAAGCGAAGCCGGGTCAAAACTTGAAAAAGCCGAAGCGCTTGGTATTACAATTCTTGATGAACCCACCTTTTTATCCATGTTGGAGGAACGTTAATGCAAAAAGTTTTAAGCTTTGTTCGCCGTGCGGTGGACGATTATCATATGATTGAGGATGGCGACCGGATTGCCGTCGGCGTTTCAGGCGGCAAAGATAGCGTAACACTCGCGCTTGCACTCCATGCACTTCGTCGTTTTTATCCGAAAAAATTTGAAATTGTTCCAATTACACTTGCAATGGGTTTTGAAACAATGGATTTTACGCCGCTTATCGAATATTTCGCCAAAGTCGGTATGGATTTAATTGTGCAGAAAACAAATATTGCAGAAATTTTATTTGATATTCGCCACGAATCCAATCCATGCTCCCTTTGTGCAAAACTAAGGCGCGGTGCATTGCATGATGCTGCAATTGAACATGGTTGTAACAAGGTCGCACTCGGCCATCATAATGACGATGTATTGGAAACCTTTATTTTATCACTGTTCTATGAGGGGCGATTGCATTGCTTTAGTCCCGTTACATATTTAGACCGTAAAAAATTGCATCTTATTCGCCCGATGATATATATGAGGGAGCAGGATGTTATAGGCTTTATAAATCGAAGTGGTGCCTCAATCATTCACAACCCCTGCCCCGCCAATGGTTATACGAAAAGACAATATGCAAAAGAATTACTTACATCATTAAGCCGCGAGAACCGCGGCCTCAAAGAACGCATGTTCACAGCACTTTCCACATCACTTGAAAATTGGAGAAAGGATGAGAAAAATGAAAATTAAAAAGGCAGTTATCCCCGCCGCGGGGCTTGGTACACGTTTCTTACCTGCAACAAAGGCAGTTCCGAAGGAGATGCTCCCCATTGTCGACACCCCTACCTTACAGTATATTGTTGAAGAGGCAGCAAGCTCAGGCATTGAGGATATTCTGATTATCACAGGACGTGGCAAACGTGCAATCGAGGACCATTTTGACAAATCATATGAGCTTGAAAACGAGCTTGCACGTGCGGGAAAAACAGATTATATAGAAGGACTTGAGTATATTTCTTCGCTTGCAAACATTCACTATGTACGTCAAAAACAGGCACTTGGGCTTGGCCATGCAATCTATTGTGCTAAATCATTTGTCGGCAAAGAGCCGTTTGCTGTTTTGCTTGGTGACGATATTGTCCGTGCAGAAACACCATGCCTCAAACAGATGATTGATGTGTATGAAAAATACGGTGCAGGTATCTTGGGTGTTCGCGAAGTTGCGGATAAGGATGTTTCAAAATATGGTATCGTAGATGCAGAATTTGTAGAGGAAAGTATTTATCGCGTACTGGATATGGTTGAAAAACCCGCGCTATCTGAAGCCCCCAGTAACATTGCGGTTTTAGGCAGATACATTATAACACCTGAAATCTTTACTATTTTAGAAAACACACGTCCCGGCGCAGGCGGCGAAATTCAACTTACCGATGCTTTGCGTACTCTTGCTAAGATGCAACCGATGTATTGCTATACCTTCGAAGGAAAACGCTATGATGTTGGCAGTAAAATCGGATTTTTGCAAGCTACGGTAGAATATGCACTTTCTCGCGGGGATATTGGCGCAGATTTTCTGCAATATTTAAAAGATACACTCGAGGCATACCGCGCATGATCACACTAAAGGCACATGCAAAAATCAACTTATCTCTTGATATTATAGGAAAGCGCGAGGACGGTTACCACGACCTTTGCACTGTTATGCAATCCATAAAGCTTGCCGACGATATTACATTACGTCATGCACACGAAATCAGTGTATGCTGTGACCTTAAATTTTTACCGTGTGATGACAGAAATATTGCCTGGCGTGCAGCAAAGCTTTTTATGGATGAAATTTCCTCCCATTCTGGTGTTTCGATACAAATTCGAAAACGCATTCCTGTTGGCGGCGGCATGGGTGGAGGTAGTGCAGATGCAGCAGCCGTTTTAATGGGGCTTAACAAACTATATCATTATCCTGTTCCGTTTACACGTCTTACGGAACTTGGTTTGATGTGTGGCGCGGACGTTCCATTTTGTATGACAGGCGGTACCTGTTTGGCAGAGGGGCTCGGCGAAATACTGACTCCGCTTTCTCCGTTGCCGCATTGTTATATTCTGCTTATAAAGCCTCGTTTTTCGCAAAGCACAAAAAAACTTTTTTCACGTGTTTCCATGCAGAAAATCACGTGTCACCCTGATACACATGGTCTTATAAACTCCCTGCATAACCGTGACCTGAAAGGTATATGTGTTCGTCTTTATAATGTATTGGAAACCTTTACAGATAAGCCCGAAATAGAAAACTATAAAGTTCTTCTTCGGCAGTGTGGCGCTTTGGGCGTTTTAATGACCGGTAGCGGATCTGTGGTTTATGGCATTTTTCATTCTTTTGAAAAAGCAAAAGATGCACGGGAAATTTTTTCAAAATTGCCTGTACACACCTATATTACCACTCCCGTTTCTTCAATTTTTTAAAAATGATGTTATTTTTGTATATTCCCCGCAATGAAAGTGAATACTTCTCATTGAGGTGAATTATATGAAAAAAATTATGATTGCAATTTGTTCAGGGTTTATTGTTACACTTGCCCTTTCTCTATATTCCAATACAATTCAATCCGAAATTTCGGACAGTGTATTACGTCTGCATGTCCTTGCAAACAGCGACTCTGCGGCTGACCAAGCGTTAAAATTAAAGGTACGTGACAGGTTGCTTGCAGAAAGTCGCGATTTATTCCAAAATTGCACTTCGCCCTCGGAAGCACGTGCAGTTTTTTCTGAAAATCATGATAAGTTGCAAGAAGCAGCAGCGGCAGAAATTAAAAAAGAAGGCTTCACATACCCCGTTTCTATCGCATTAAATCAAAGCTATTTCCCTACTCGGCATTATGGTAATGTTTCCTTGCCTGCAGGCGAATACGAGGCAGTCCGTGTTGAAATTGGTAATGCTTCCGGAAAAAATTGGTGGTGTGTGATGTTCCCGCCGTTATGTTTTGTGGATGGCAGTGTGGATGGTGCTGATGCAAAAGGTACAGAAATGATACAAGAACAACTTGGTGACAATGCGGATATCATAACAAAAGACGGCACCATTGACTTAAAGCTTCGTTTTAAACTTGTGGATATATTCCAAAGCACATCCCACGCTATACGGGAAGTATTTAAAAAAGCATAAAAAATGGCTATCTTACCATCAAGTAAGATAGCCTGTTTTAATTTTTACTTTATAATTCGAACTGCTAAAACTCCGTCAATCTTTTTTATTGTATCAATAATTGAGTCGGGAACTTCATGTGCTGTATCAATGATGGTATATGCGCATTCCCCTTTATTCTTATTCACCATATTTTCTACGTTTTTATCCTGCAAAAGACCTAAGAACTGACTCAACATATTTGGCACATTTTTGTGTGCAATGGTAATACGCACGCATCCCGCACGCGCACATTCACAGTTCGGGAAATTAACAGAATTATGAATGTTTCCGTTTTCAATAAAGTCTACCATTTGTTTTGCCGCCATGATAGCACAGTTATCCTCTGCTTCCGGCGTAGATGCGCCAAGATGTGGTAGTGCTATTACATTTTTCATGCTCAGCACTTCATCGTTGGGGAAATCCGTTACATAAACTGCCAATTTGCCTTCTTCCAACGCCGAGCCAACCGCCGCATTATCAACAAGGTCACCGCGCGAGAAATTCAAAAGGCGCGCGCCATCCTTCATATTCTGGATTGCTGTCGAATTGATCATGCCTTTTGTATCCGGCGTAAGCGGAACATGTAAAGTGATATAATCTGCTTGCGCCATTGCTTCTTCCATTGATTGTGCCACATGTACGTGACGTGATAAGCTAAGCGCCGCCTTGACGGACAAATACGGGTCATAACCGATAACATCCATCCCTAAAGCATAAGCGGTATTCGCAACCATTGCCCCAATTGCACCAAGACCAATAACCGCAAGCTTTTTGCCTTCAATCTCGGGACCTGCGTATGTAGACTTTCCTTTTTCCACCATTTTGGCAACATCCGGTCCGTTCCCTTCCAGTGTTCTTGCCCACAAAATGCCATCCACAACTTTTCGAGAAGCCAAGAGGAGACCTGTAATAACTAATTCTTTTACTGCATTCGCATTTGCGCCGGGTGTGTTAAATACTACAATACCACGTTCCGTGCACTTATCTACAGGAATATTATTGACACCTGCGCCAGCACGACCAATTGCCAAAAGCGAACTCGGCAGCTCCATTTCGTGCATGGAAAAACTGCGTAAAATAATGCCATCCGGATTATCACAATCTGTCGTGACCTTGTATGTATCTTCTTTAAAGTATTTAAGACCACAATCTGCAATTTTATTCAGTGGTTTTATTGTATACATATATCTCACCCTTTACTGATTATTTTCTTCAAACTTCTGCATGAAGGCAACTAATTTTTTTACACCTTCAATTGGCATTGCATTGTAAATACTTGCGCGCATTCCGCCTACGCTGCGATGTCCCTTTAAGTTTACAAGCCCTTCTGCAGCTGCTGCTTTTACAAATGCCGCATCACACTCTTTATCACCCGTGACAAAGGTAACGTTCATTAGAGAACGGTCCTCCTTTTCTACCGGCGTTTTAAAGAGCTTACTGCTATCTAAAAACGCATATAAAAGATCCGCTTTTTCGCGATTCATTTTTTCCATAACAGAAATGCCGCCCAGATCACGAAGCCACTCAAGCACAAGCTTGCACATATAGATACTATATGTCGGCGGTGTATTGTACATGGAGCCATTTTCAACATGTGTTTTATAGGTCAGCATTGTGGGTGTACCCAAAAGAGGTTCCCCAACTAAATCGTCACGAATAATTACAACTGTAAGACCGGCTGGACCCATATTCTTTTGTGCACCTGCGTATAAAAGTCCAAATTTTGAAACGTCAATTTTTTCAGAAAGAATAATGGAGGATGTATCAGCAACAAGCGGAACATTGCCCGTATCAGGAATGGATGTAAATCTTGTTCCGAATATTGTATTATTATATGTAATATGGCAGTAATCCGCCTCCGGGTCAAACGCGCTTTTTTCTACCTTCGGAATGTATGAGAATGTTTTATCCGCACTGGATGCCACACGATTTACCGTACCATACTTCTCGCATTCTTCCGCTGCTTTTTTGGCAAATTGCCCTGTAATAATATAATCAGCTTTTTTATTTTTAGTAAGCAAATTCATGGGTACCATAGCAAACTGTGTTGAGGCACCGCCTTGCAAAAATAAAACTTTATAGTTTTCAGGAATTTCCATAATTTCGCGCAAAAGCGCTTCAGCTTCTTCTATAATTGCTTCATACGGCTTGGAACGATGGCTCATTTCCATAACGCTCATTCCCGCATCTTTGTATGCAAGCATTTCATCCGCCGCTTTCTTCAATGCATATTCCGGTAGCATGGAAGGTCCGGCTGAAAAATTATACACTCTCTCAATTGCCATTTTTACTTCCTCCTATTTGTTTATCTTTTTATTATATATCATATGGAATGAATTGTCAAGGAGAAAAAGCGTTTAAATCTATTCTTTAAACTTTATTTTTGCAATTCTGCAATATTTTTTCTCAAAGTCATCAAAATACTTGATTTTTGCAACGTAATTGTGTATAATATTTTTGAAAGGATGATTGCTATGGCCTTTGATAAAGTTGTGTTTGGTAAACGGCTTCGCTCTCTTATGCAGGAATTCGGAGATACGATTTATACAGTATCGGATTATTTGCAGATGAAGCCAAGCACGATTTCTCGCTACACAAACGGCTTATATGTCCCTAAAGCACCCACAATGGATGCATTGGCAAAACGTTACGGCGTCTCCTCAGCTTGGCTTATGGGAGAATCTTCTCAAAAATATGCCCAATCTTTTAATGTTGAGATGCGTACAGTCCCTATCTTAGGTGTAGTTGCGGCGGGGCTCCCCATTTGGGCAGAGGATAATTTTGAAGGCTATACCGCTATTGATGCGGCGGAAAATATTGATTTTGTTTTACGCGTCAAAGGTGACAGTATGATAAACGCCCGTATTTATGATGGGGATTTCGTTTATGTTCGCAAACAGCCGGACGTTGAAAACGGTGAAGTCGCTGTTGTTCTAATTGATAACGAAGCCACAGTAAAACGTGTTTTTAAATATCCGAATATGTTAATTCTGCGTCCTGAAAATCCTGCCTATTCCGAAATGATTTATCGAAAAAACGATGCGAAGGACATACGTATACTGGGTAAGGTTTTATACGTTAAAGGTGCTGTTCGTTAACCTGTAATATAAATGTAACTTCTCTTATATATACATTATGTGTATACTATATGAGAATGGTGGTGTTTCAATATGAAATTTGAAAAGATAGGCGAAAATAAAATTAAAGTTTCAGTTTCTCAGGAGGATTTGCTGTTGCATGGCATTAGTTTTGAAAGTTTTGCCATCGGCACACCTGCTGTGCAGGATTTTTTTCGTGATTTAATGAAAAAAGCCGAGTATGAAACTGATTTTGTTGTAGACGGAGGCCGCGTCATGATCGAAGCTATGCATCTCCAAAATGAAGGCTTTGTTATTTTTATTACAAAACCGGATGTTTTGGCCGCACCGCAAAAAGTGCGCCGCATACGATATCGTGCCCGTCCTCGTAACGCAGTTGGGCATCGCAAAGAACTTATGTATCGGTTTGATAATTTTGATGACCTTTGTTCTTTTGCTGTAAAGTGGCGTTTTCAAGGTGAAGGTAGTAGTCTTTACAAGCTGAATTCCTCCTATATTTTATTGCTTTCCTTCCCTTTAGAAGCATACGATAAGAATTATGTAGAAGCACAAGTTTTAGAATTTGGCACACCCGTGCCAGCACTTAAAAAATCATATTTAGAAGAACATGGGAAAAAAATATGTGATGGAGATGCCATCGCCTCAATTCTAAAATATTTTGACAGGAAGTAAGAAAATGAAAGAATCTAAGGACTTAGACGCATTGTATCAAGCTATTTTATCTTTACAAACGCCGGAAGAGTGTAAAAAATTTTTTGACGATTTATGCACAATACCCGAACTGCACTCTTTAGCACAACGCTGGGCTGTTGCAAAGCTTTTGCACGAAGGCAGTACATTCAATGAAATCATGGCAAAGCTTGGAGCTTCGTCTGCGACTATTTCGCGTGTAAATCGTTGCCTTCACTACGGTAGCGGGGGCTATCAAACACTTTTAAATCGAAAAAAAATTGATTGAAGAAAGCTGGATTTTCGCATGCGAAATTTTTGGGGACACCTTTGTACTATTACAAAACATCGGCACATGGTAATACGCCATGCCTGGTACTGTGGCATCTTTTGGCAAGGACTTCGGCACGATTTATCCAAGTACAGTCCTTCAGAATTCTGGACGGGTGTGCGCTATTTTAAAGGCTCGAAAAGCCCCAACGAAGGCGAACGAGAAACATATGGTTACTCCATTGCATGGATGCATCATAAAGGTCGGAACAAACATCATTTTGAGTATTGGACGGATTATGACCGTGTAACACGCGCCATGTCCCCTGTCAAAATGCCCCTTTGCTACGTAAAAGAAATGTTTTGTGACCGAGTTGCCGCGAGTAAAGTTTATCAAGGAGAGGCATATACGAACGCACATCCTCTTTCCTATTTTCATCGTGGAAAGGCCAATCGTTCCATTCACCCAGAAACTTCTGCTCTTTTAGAATCATGGCTGACTATATTGGCTGAATCAGGAGAGGGTGCCGCCTTTTCTGAAATTCGAAACTGCACACACTATTAGCAAAAGAAGGTGTTCCTTATGAAAAATACAAGAAAAACAATAATGGCAGCATTGTTTGCTGCACTTTGCTGTGTATCAACTATTGCTATTGTGATTCCTTCTCCTATGGATGGATATGTTAATCTTGGCGATTGCTTTGTTCTTTTATCAGGTTGGTTTCTTGGTCCTTTATACGGCGGTCTTGCCGCAGGAATTGGTTCATTCTTGTCAGATGTGTTTACAGGTTATTTGCATTATGCGCCCGCCACACTGATTATAAAAGGCTTGATGGGCATTTTGGCAGCTTCTTTATATCGGTTGTTTCATCGGCTCTTGCACCTTCACAAAAAAAATATCTATGCTGTTTTTTTAAGCGCATTTTTGAGTGAGTGTTTTATGGTTTTCGGTTATTTTTTGTATGCTGCACTTCTTTTAGGAAATGGATTGGCGGCTACGGCAAGCATTCCCGGCAATCTCATGCAGGGTACAATCGGAATCATTGCATCTCTCCTTTTATTCAGTGCAATCAAAAATATATTTCCCTCTGATTTTACAAAATGAAAATAGCGGATACATAAACTGTATCCGCTCAGCGTGTCGATAAAGTCTCGACACGCTGAGCGAGACATCGAAAAACGCAGTTATATTTTTTGATATACAGAATGGAAAAATCCATTCCCTGCAAAATTGTGGTTATGATGACTTTTCTTGCGGTAGAACAAGTTTTTCGACAGTCTTAGCGGATACATAAACTGTATCCGCTATTTTTATGCTACCTGTATTTTTAATCTTCTCCTATGATTTCATACATAGAAGATGCCGATTCCTTGGTCACATGTTCCGAAAGCGCTAACACACGAACACAAACCTTTTTCTCTCCAAAACCAATTTCAACAATATCACCGATTTTGACGTCAGCACCTGCCTTTACAGGCTTCCCGCCTATGTGGACGCGACCTTGTGCACACGCTTCGTTTGCGACGGTGCGACGCTTTATCAATCTCGATACCTTTAAAAATTTATCAATTCGCATGTCCTCACCTATGCTTCAATGCCAAGCAGTGTATTCACATTCTCTGCTATAGCCGAAATTTTTGCCTCTAAATTGCCGCGTGCAACACCTGCGTACACCTTGAATTTCGGTTCCGTTCCTGACGGACGAAATGCAATCCAGCTTTTATCCTCAAGTTCAAAGCGCAGCACATTCGATTTTGGAAACTCCACAACTTTTTCTGTCCCCGAAACTAAATCAAACCGCTTTCCAACACTGTAATCCGTGTAGGCAACAACACGCGACCAGCCAATTACATCCGGTATGTTATCTCTAAGGTTTGCCATCAAATTTTGTATTTTTTCAATACCGTCTACGCCTTCAAAATAAATATTATTTGTCCATTCTTTGTGAATGCCATACTTTGCATAAAGTTCCCGCATAACGTCGCAAAGTGACATATCACGCGTTTGGTACCATGCCGCCATTTCAGCAATCAAAAGAGAAGCAGAAACAGCATCCTTATCTCGCGTATAGCTCCCCACGAGATATCCATAACTCTCCTCAAAGCCAAACACATAATTTGCGTCACCTTTTTCCTCGTGGTTCTTTATGGTGTCAGCTATATACTTAAAACCAGTCAAAACGTCAATGAGCTCCACACCATAATAATCTGTTACAGCACGGACCATTTCAGAGGTTACCACAGTTTTAATGACATAGGGATTTTCAGGCAAAAGACCGAGAACTGTTTTTTGTGAGAGAATATACTCCGTCAAAAGTACACCCGTCATATTTCCTGTCAAAGCAACAAAAGTGCCATCCTTCTCGCGTGCCAAAACACCAACGCGGTCCGAATCAGGGTCTGTTCCAATAATCAGGTCCGCATCAACCTTATTTGCAAGTTCAATTGCCAACGCAAATCCTTCTTTATTTTCGGGATTCGGGCTCTTAACTGTTGGGAAGGCGCCGTCCGGTTGCTCTTGTTCAGCGACAACATAAACTTTTTTAAATCCGGCGCGATGTAAAATTTCTTTTACAGGAACAGCGCCCGCACCATGAAATGGTGTGTAAACGATTTTAAGTTCTGCTGCTGTTTTATGCAGGTCTTTATGGATTTGTTGCGAAAGAACGGCTTCATAGTAGGCCTCGTCAACCTCTTTATCTATATATTGTATCAAAGGACTGTCAGGCTCGCTCTCTGCAATATCTCCAAAAATATCAATACTCTGCATTTTTTCGAGGACATACTCCGCAGCATCGCCTTCAAGCTGACCACCATCGTTCCCGTAGACCTTATACCCATTATATTTAGCGGGATTGTGGCTCGCCGTGATCACAATGCCTGCCTCACAACCCAAATGCCGTACCGCAAAGCTAAGTTCAGGCGTTGGTCTTAGCGAGGTAAATAGGTAGACACGAATCCCGTTCCCTGCAAGCACTCTGGCTGCGCAAAGTGCAAATTCAGGTGAATAATGGCGACTGTCATACGCAATCACAACACCGCGATTTTCACCTTGTTTTTCTTTAATGTAAAGCGCCAGCCCCTCCGTTGCACGCCTTACTGTGTAAATATTCATTCTGTCTGTCCCGGCACCCAGAATGCCACGTAGGCCTCCTGTGCCGAATTTCAAATCAGAAAGAAAGCGCTCTTTGATTTCCTGCTCGTTGTCGCCTATGGCAAGCAGCTCTAATTTAATTTCATCATCTATTTTATCATATGCAAGCCATTCCCGATATTTTTCAAGATAATTCATAGCTTCCTTCCTTTATATTCTAATTTGATATATTATTAAAATACGAAGAATTTCTCAAGATATGCAGATAATTCTTCAATTTTTATGCGTTCTTGCTCCATCGAGTCACGATGACGTACCGTTACACTGCCGTCCTCTACACTTTCAAAGTCATACGTGACGCAAAACGGCGTTCCAATTTCATCCTGTCTTCTGTAGCGTTTGCCGATGCTGCCGGATTCATCATACTCACACATAAATTTCTTAGAAAGTGTGGTGTAGAGTTCTCCTGCGCCATCCGCTAATTTTTTGGAAAGCGGCAAAATCGCAACCTTAATCGGTGCCAAAGCCGGATGCAGACGCAATACTGTTCGCACATCGCCGCCTTCTAGTTCTTCTTCATCATAAGCATCTACCAAAAACGCAAGAGTAACACGGTCCGCACCCAAAGAAGGTTCAATGCAGTAAGGCACATATTTTTCATTTGTTGTCGGATCCAAATAATCAAGCGTTTCACCAGAATGTGCGGAATGCTGTTTTAAGTCAAAGTCTGTTCTATCCGCAATGCCCCAAAGTTCGCCCCAACCAAATGGGAACATAAACTCAATATCTGTTGTAGCATTGGAATAATGTGAAAGCTCCTCTTGCGAATGGTCACGCATCTTGAGGTTTTCTTCACGAATACCAAGCGATATAAGCCAATTTTTGCAGTAATCCTTCCAATATGCAAACCATTCTAAATCCTCGCCCGGCTTACAGAAAAATTCAAGCTCCATCTGTTCAAATTCACGAATACGAAAAATGAAGTTGCCCGGTGTGATTTCATTACGGAAGGATTTACCAATCTGTCCAATGCCGAACGGCACTTTTTTTCTTGTTGTGCGTTGTACATTTTTAAAGTTAACAAAAATTCCCTGTGCAGTTTCAGGACGCATATAAAGTTCAGAAGACGAGTCTTCCGTAACACCCTGGAAAGTTTTATACATAAGGTTAAATTTGCGAATATCCGTAAAATTATGTTTTCCGCATTTCGGACATGCAATTTCATGTTCAGCAATATAGGCAAGCATTTTTTCATTAGACCAACCGTCCACCGTTTCGCTTTCGCCTGTTTCCGCCATATAATCCTCTATCAGCTTATCAGCGCGGTAGCGTGCCTTACATTCGCGGCAGTCCATCAAAGGGTCACTGAAACCGCCAACATGGCCACTTGCAACCCATACCTTTGGATTCATTAAAATTGCTGCATCAAGTCCAACATTATACGGGGATTCCGTAATGAATTTCTGCCACCATGCACGTTTAATATTATTTTTGAATTCTACACCCAACGGACCGTAATCCCATGCATTGGAAAGACCGCCGTATATCTCAGAGCCCGGATATACGTACCCTCTCCCCTTACAAAGATTTACGATTTTTTCCATCGTTTTTTCGTTGTTTAACATTTTGGTTTGTCCTTTCCTCTATTTTTTGGGGCAAAGAAAAGCCTCTGCTGTCTCCGCCGTCAATGTACTTTGTGCAAGTATTTTTATCTGCGTCTGTGTGATGTTCTCGATACCTTTAAGCACAGTTTCTTCATCCCGCACGGTGCCGTGCAAAAGAACACTTCTCCCCATGGATTGCATTCTGCCACTTGCACTTTCAAGACCCATAATAAAACCGCTTCGCATCTGGCTTTTTCCACGCGCAATCTCTGCTACGGTCAGACCGTGCTTTGCAATAGAGGACGCTTCATCAAAAATCATTTCTCGCACAGTCTCTGCGTTTTCCAAGGACGTACCCGCATACACCATGAACATTCCTGCATTTTTAAATGCATCGGGAACAGCATACACAGAGTAAGCAAGCCCTTTTTCTTCTCGAATTTTTTGAAAAAGTCGGGATGACATTCCACCACCAAAAGCATTACACAAAACTGCTGCCGCATATCGATCTTCCGTTTCCTGCGGCAAACCCGGCCATGCGATGCAAAGATGTGCCTGTTCAATATCTTTCTCTCTTTTGGTAAATCCACCATGAAACGAAACTTTATGATAGTTTGTAAATGCAGTGCCTCGACGCATTGTGCCAAAATATTTTTCCGTAACCCTCAAGGCCTCATCCGCATGAATGTTACCTGCAATTGCTATCACGGTATTTTCAGCTGTATAATGTTTCTCCCAAAACTGTACCAATGCCTCTCTAGTAATGCCCTTTACAGATGTCTGAGAACCAGAAATACTATATCCAAGCGCATCATTGCTCCAAGCAATCCGATTTAAAAGTTCTACCGCAACATCCTCGGGCGAATCTTCATACATACTGATTTCTTCTAAGATGACACTGCGTTCCAATTCAACATCACTTTCATGAAAGCTTGACGAAAGGTACATATCCGACAGAATATCGAAAATTCTTTCAAATTCCTCATCAATTGCTTTTGCATAATAACAGGTATATTCTCTTGTGGTATATGCATTTAGATTGCCGCCAATAGCATCCATCTCGCAAGCAATATCTTTAGCCGAGCGTCGCGAAGTTCCTTTAAAAAGCATATGTTCTATAAAATGGCTGATGCCATTATTTTCTGCCGTTTCAAGACGAGAGCCGGCGCCTACAAAGACGCCGACCGCCACCGTCCGCACATGCGGCATATGTGCATGCACGACCCTAAGGCCGTTTGTGAGCTTAAATTCCAAATTAGTTTTCTTCCTTTGGTAAAATTCTGGCAAGGTTGATTCTGCCCATCTTATCCACTTCAATTACGCGGACATCAATTGTGTCACCGATATTGACAACATCCTCCACTTTTTCTACGCGCTTTCTGTCAAGCTTGGAAATGTGAACGAGACCGTCTTTCCCCGGCAAAAATTCAACAAATGCGCCGAAATTCATGATGCGAACAACCTTACCCGTAAATTCCTGTCCGGGTTCCACATCGCTGACAATGCCTTTAATGATGCGCATTGCTTTCTTGCCTGCTTCTTCATCAATTGTGGCGATAAATACTCTGCCGTCATCTTCAATATCAATTTTAACGCCTGTTTCAGCAATAATCTTTTGAATTACCTTACCGCCCGTACCAATTACGTCACGAATTTTTTCAACATCAATCGTCATTGTCATGATTTTGGGGGCATAGGGTGAAAGTTGCGGTCTGTGCTCGCCGATGCAAGGCAACATAATCTCATCCAAAATCTTAATGCGTGCTTCTCTTGTTTGCATGAGTGCACGTTCAATGATTTCAGGTGTTAATCCATCAATTTTTATATCTACCTGAATAGCCGTGATACCCTCTTTCGTTCCGGCAACCTTAAAGTCCATGTCTCCAAAGAAGTCCTCAAGTCCCTGAATGTCTGTCATTGTGATAAAGCGGTCGCCTTCCGTAACCAAGCCACAAGAGATCCCTGCAACCGGTGCTTTAATCGGTACACCTGCGTCCATGAGTGCAAGTGTACTGCCGCAAACGCTGCCCTGTGATGTGGAGCCATTAGAACTCAATACTTCGGATACAACACGAATCGCATACGGGAACTCTTCTTCACCGGGGATAACCGGTTCAAGTGCCCTTTCCGCCAATGCACCGTGACCAATTTCACGTCTGCCGGGTCCACGAGACGGTCTTGTTTCCCCAACACTGTAAGAGGGGAAATTGTAGTGGTGCATATAACGCTTGTATTCATCGGTATCAATACCATCAAGCATCTGCATGTCACCCATTGCGCCGAGTGTTACAATGGACATAACTTGTGTTTGACCGCGCGTAAAGAGGCCGGAACCATGAACACGCGGCAAAAGACCAACTTCTGCTGCAAGAGGACGAACATCGAAAAGACCTCTGCCGTCAACACGTTTGCCTTCATCTAAAATCCAGCGGCGTACGATATACTTTTGCAGCTTGTACATAACCGCATCAAGCATTGCAGGCTCAACATCTGCAAACTTTTCGTACACTTCCTCATATACAGGCTTCAAGCGCTCGTCGCGGACTGTTTTATCGTTGGTGTCGAGTGCCGCTTTTACTTTATCAGAAAATGCAGCCTTAACTTCCTCAAATAAATTTTCCTCAACCACGATATGCTCATATTCACGCTTCGGTTTACCGATTTCTGCCGCAACTTCTTTAATAAATGCACAAATTTTCTTAATTTCCTCATGTGCAAGCAAAATGGCTTTGAGCATGATATCTTCAGGTACTTCGTTTGCGCCCGCCTCAATCATATTTACTTTTTCAGCCGTGCCTGCAACTGTAAGCTGCAACGTGCTCTTTGCACGTTGTTCAAGCGTCGGATTTACAATTAATTCGCCATCCACAAGACCAACCTGTACGCCTGCAATCGGTCCTGCAAAAGGAATGTCCGAAATACAAATTGCAGCAGATGCACCAATCATAGCCGCGATTTCAGGGGAATTATCCTGGTCAACTGACATTACAGTAGTAATGACCGTAACATCGTTTCTCAAATCTGACGGGAATAAAGGACGAATCGGTCTGTCAATTACACGGGATGCTAAGATTGCCTTTTCAGAAGGCTTGCCTTCTCTGCGGATAAATCCACCCGGGATTTTACCGACAGCATAAAGTTTTTCTTCATAGTCTACAGAAAGCGGGAAAAAGTCAATCCCTTCTCTCGGTTTTGCGGACATTGTTGCTGTTGCCATCACAACTGTATCGCCGTAGCGAACCAATACCGCACCGCTTGCAAGCTGTGCAAGTTTCCCCGTTTCAAAGGTCAATGTACGACCCGACAATGTTGTTGAAAAAATTCTCTCCATTTTTTACCTCCAAAATTTCTTTTTTCGACCGTCGGGTCTTAGCACTTATATAAACGTTCTTTAAAAAAACGTTTATATAAACGCTAAAGCGCCGACAGCCATTCCTTGTTTCACGCCTTTAAAATAACAAGACTTGCCGCAAAGAAACCTCTGCGGCAAGTCAAACTGTTACTTTCTCAGACCGAGCTTTGCGATGAGTTCACGATATCTTGTGATATCTTTCTTCATCAGATAATTCAAAAGACCGCGTCTTTGACCAACCATCATCAGAAGGCCACGTCTTGAATGATGATCCTTTTTATGAATCTTTAAATGTTCATTCAAGTGGTTAATTCTCTCTGTTAAAAGAGCCACCTGCACCTCCGGAGAACCCGTGTCGGTTTCATGCACTTTATATGTGCTGATGATTTCTGTCTTTGTGTCTTTCTGCATATCTTTCACCTCCCTATCTTGATCTTAACCCCTGTCACAGAGCAAGAGGTTGGTGATTCCAAAAGCCCAGTGTCAGGTTTATCCTAGATATAATATCATATTATTTTCCTTTTGTCAATTCTTTTATACAATTTTTCCCTTTAAAAAAGTTAAAATCAAATTTTTTGCAATTTTTGTAAAAAAGACTTTCTTTTTTTAAAATGATGTGTTATAATAAATGTGTTGTCTCGGTGGCCTAAAGGATAAGGTAATGGATTCCGGTTCCATTGATGCGGGTTCGATTCCTGCCCGGGACGCCAAAAAGGGCGGTTTTTTAAACCGCCCTTAACTACGCTCAAAAACATGTTAAAACCGCATTTTAAAACGTTTTTTCTTCTTTTTCTAAATTGGTTAAACGTGCTTGATATTGCCTTAAATTTAGTTGATTG
>JAZNUV010000041.1:0-10435 GCA_045592445.1 Clostridia bacterium
AAGCAAGTAACGACGGGGTTTCTCAATAAAATCCCGTCGTTATATTTATTCTTTTGATATACAGAATGGATAAATCCATTCCCTACAATATGTGTGGTTTTGATGCCTTTCCTTGCGGTAGAACAAGTTTTTCGACAGTCTAAGGGCGAGCTTTGTGGCTCGCCCTTGCTTTTTCTACTGGAGATTGCAACCGCAAAGCGTCCGTGTCAGGCAAAATAAGAAGCAGACAAGTGACAAAAGTGCCGCAATAAAGAAGGCAAACAAAATTCCCGTATACGTTAAAATAAACGGTGCAGAAATAATGAAAAGCCCTACAAATGCCAATATGACGCTAATAACCGCTGTGGCAATTAAAAATTGCCCGATGGTACAAAAACAAGACGCCAAATCACCGCCGCGTGAAAAAGAACGAATGGAGAGAAAGATAGTCACCCCTAAAAGCAGCACGGAAAGACCAAGCAAAACAGCGGGCAACACGATCGTGACGGTAATGCCAAGCGTATTGAGGATGAACGGCAATGCAATCCCTGCAATGAAGCTGATAAAAACAACAAACCATTTACAAAGGGAAGATACGTTCGTACAGCACATATTAAAACTCCTCTCATCAGTTTGCGGGCGAAAAAGCCCGCAGTACAGTATATGTGGAAATATAAAAAAAGGCCACACATGTGGTGCGGCTGATAAAAAAAGTCCCCATTTTATGGGGACACAATTTGTGTGTTTCATGATTTTACAGATAACTCAGTTGCCGCGCCGTGAACCTGTACGACGGGGTTCCATATTGCGGCGAATGGATTGCATGCGCTCATCACTGTCATGCTTAAACTGCAAAAGTTTATCTTCAAAAGATACGGGCTCGGAAGAACGTTTAGGCGTCCACTCGTACTCCATCGGACGCTTTACATGGGTGCGAGGTTTTTCTTCCAAAATTGCTTTTTTAATCGATAATGCAATCTTTCCGTTTGGTTCTATCGATACAATTTTTACGCGTACCGATTGCCCCACCTGCAAAAAATCGTGAATATCCTTAACATATTCGGTTGTAACCTCGGAAATATGTACAAGACCTGTCTTACCTTCGCCGATGTTAATAAATGCACCGAACTTTGTAATTCCGTCCACACGTCCTTCGACAATTTTTCCAACCTCGAATGCCATAACTGCAAGTTTCCCCCTTCGGAAGTATAAAGTAAAGTCAGCGACCGGTTACGTCCACAAAAACAGTTTCATCCGGCAAAACGAGGCCGAGCTTTTCACGGGCAATTCGTTCAATGTACGCATCAGACCGAGATAACGTATCCAAATCTTCCACCTGCGAAAGCGTTTCCTGCGCCTCTGTGATTTCTGCCTCAAGTTGAGAAATTTGTGCGTTGTTTTCGCGGAGAGAAACCTCCTGGCAAATAATGGCATAAAAAAGGTACATGATAAGACCTACCATGAAACAAACGCGGATATTTACAATTTTTTTCGATTGTTTTTTTCTCTTGTTCATGCCCATAATCCCACCTGATATTATTATAACGTAAAATTTTTATTTTGTAAAGAGTTTTAATACATTTTTAGCCTTTTTTTTATTTTTTTTGCATTTCTTCGACCATATTGTGTCAGATGATGCGTTTTTCGACAAAAGAAAAGCATGAAACGACGGCATGGTTTCCATAAGAAGAGAACAGGTTTACACAAGAGGCGGTAGAAAAACAAAAAGGGAAACAGCAAAATTTTCCCAATATAACATAAAATTTGCCCGAGATAAATGGCGGAGGCAGACAAAAACCGCACAACAAAGTCACGCACGAGAAGATGGTAAAGTGTCGCGCCAAGCAGAATGCCGCAGAAGATATACCAGCGGGGTTGCCCGTCATTATACTGATACAAAAAGAAAAAGGCGGCACAGGCGGCAAGAAGCCAAAAGAGTAGGTCTTGCACGCCAACCCATACTGCACCGCTTTTTACGAGACGGCGGAAAGTGCGGAAAAGGTCAAACAGTACACCTGCCGCAATACCGCCGAGGACGGACAACAGAAAAACGGTAAGCTGATTTGTAACGGAAACAGCCACGATCGCTTACCTAAACAGCTTAGCCAAAAATCCCATGCCGCGCGTTTTGGATGCATCGCCGTCTGTATAGATTAGTGCACCGATTTCACCTTCAATAATGACTTCGCCTGTTTCGACTGAAAGTTTGTTTATATGGAGTGCGGCACCGCGGATGGTCAGTGTACCCGTGTCGGTGAATAATGTAATACTGTCCTCATCAAAGCTATCTACATCTTCAATGCCTGATATCGTGAGTTTTTTTCGGTTTTCCAGAATCAGGTTGTGGAGTGCCTCTTTTGGCACGCTTTTTGAAAATCTTTTTTCGTCTAACATAAAATTGCATCCTTTCTCAAAAATAGCTTGTAACATACTATATGGGACGAGATGTTGTTTTAGAACAAAAAGTTTAAATTTCAATTTAAAAACTGAAAGAACATACGAAAAGAAAAAGCCCCGAAAACAAATGTTTTCGGGGCTTGTAGTATTGTGTTTTAGATCAAACACCCAGACGGTTTCTGCGCAGTTGCTCGCCTTCTGTGAAGTTTTCTTTTGCAACATAGCCGGGAAGCGGGAGTACCTTTTCGTGGATTGCATCAATAATCCAGCTTGCCTGCGGGAAGAATGCATCTTCAAGCTCGTGAGACGGTGTGATCCAGTTGCGTGCGCCGACAACAACGGGCGGTGCATCGAGGTAATCGAATGCCATCTCACTGATATTCTGTGCAATATCCTTAAGGTGTGAGCCGCGTTCGCAAGCATCACTTGCCAAAACGATGCGGCCTGTTTTCTTAACGGATTCAAGCACTTTATCGTAGTTGAAGGGAACGATGGAACGTGCGTCGATAACTTCAGCAGAGATACCATATTTCTCTTCAAGTTCTTTTGCAGCGTCGAGTGCGCGGTAGAGAGTTGCACCGATGGTGAGAATTGTAATATCCGAACCTGTACGCTTTACATCCGGCTCGCCAATCGGAATTTCGTAGTATTCCTCAGGAACACCGCCCTCATGGAACTGTTCACCAATGTCATAAATTCTCTGGCTTTCAAAGAATACAACCGGGTCTGTGCCGGAAAGTGCGCTTGCCATAAGACCCTTTGCATCATAAGGTGTTACCGGGAAAACAACCTTAAGACCCGGGATATGCGATACGATACTGGTCCAGTCCTGAGAGTGCTGTGCACCGTACTTAGAACCGACGGAAACACGGAGAACAACGGGCATTTTGAGAATGCCTGCGCTCATGGACTGCCATTTTGCGAGCTGATTCAATACTTCGTCGCCTGCACGGCCGAGGAAGTCGCAATACATAAGCTCTGCGATAACACGACCGCCACTCATGGCGTAACCGACTGCACTACCGACGATAGCAGCTTCGGAAATCGGAGAGTTGAAGAAACGGTGGTAGGGAAGTGCTTCCGTAAGACCGCGGTAAACAGCGAATGCGCCACCCCAGTCACGGTTATCTTCACCATAGGCAACCAGTGTCGGGTCTTTGTAGAAACGGTCGATAATCGCTTCAAAGAGACCGTCACGCAGCTGATAGACCTGATTCTTTGTATACGGCTTGCCATTTTCATCAAATGCGAAGCGTTTGCGGCGTGCAATCTGCTGTACGCGGGGATTTTCTTCCATGGGTTGGAGTACATCGGGCTCTCTGTCATCCATTTTTTCAATCTTTTCGTTGGAGAACATAATGCCTTCAACCTTTTCGGGATTTGTATGCAGATTCATACGGGGAGAAATTTCCTCGTCAATTGCAAGCTTGTAAATCTTAGTCATGCGCTCAATGATTTCTTCGTCCATAGCGGCGAAATCATCAGCATTTGCAATCTTCGCGTCGGAAAGCTTTGCTTTGTAAGCTTCCAAAACGTCATGTGCTGCCCAGGCTTCCTTCTCCTCTTTCGTTCTGTAACTGTCGGAGTCGGACGGGGAGTGACCTGCCATACGGAAGGTAAGTGTATCCATAAGTACAGGGCCGCGACCTTCCTTAATAATTTCAATCTTGCGGCGCATTGCATCGATAACAGCCAAGGGATTGTAGCCGTCAACACGTTCTGCATGCATCTGATCCGGATTTACGCCGGCACCGACTCTGGCAAGAACATTGTATGCCATAGTTTCGCCGACTGTCTGACCACCCATGCCGTACAGGTTATTGAAGAAGTTGAAAATAATCGGGAGACCCTTGTTGTAACCTTCTTCCCAGAGCTGACGAATCTGATCCATTGAACCCATGTTCAATGCTTCCCAAACAGGACCGCAACCAAGGGATGCGTCACCGATGTTCGAGATAACGATACCGTCTTTCTTATTTACGCGCTTATAAAGTGCGCTACCCATTGCAACTGTAGCGGAACCGCCAACGATTGCGTTGTTCGGGTAAATACCGAAGGGTGTAAAGAATGCATGCATGGAGCCGCCGAGACCTTTGTTAAAGCCGGTTTCTCTTGCAAAAACTTCGGAAAGTGCGCCGTAGAGGAGGAAGTCAATTGCGGAATCCTTAACGTTGCCCTTGTCCTTTTCTTTGCCTTCGATTACACGGTAGGTCTGACCGTCGAAGAAGCTTGTCATGTCTTCCATGAGCTCTTTGTCATCGAGCTTATGAATAGAAGAAAGACCTTTTGCTAAGATTTCGCCATGGCTTCTATGGGAGCCAAAGATGAAATCTTCTTTGTTAAGAAGGTAAGCCTGTCCGACAGCGGATGCTTCCTGACCCATCGAAAGGTGAGCAGGGCCGGGATTGTTGTAGGCAATGTCGTTGTAGCCGCCTGTGGTCTTAACAAGGTACAGCATGGTTTCAAATTCGCGGATAATGCGCATGTCGCGGTAAATCCGCAGGAAATCCTCTTTAGAGAAGTTTTCCTTTTCTTCTTCGATTGTTTTCTTGTACTGGTTTACCGGAATGTCTTTAAATTTTACTTTGCCCGGCTTACGCAGCTCGTTCGGATCCATAAACAGAGATTTTGTCATTGTAAATTCCTCCTTAACATTTCACTTGAAAAATGGCTTCCCGTATAATTTCGCAAACTGTCGGATGCGGGAAAACAAATTCCTTAATATCGTCAATTTTCCATTGCGATTCAATCATCATGACCGCAGCTACTACAAATTCGGAAGCGTAGTTTGACAAAACGTGGCAACCGATTATGCGGCGGTACTTCTTATCCACCAAAAGCTTAATGATGCCGTTGCCGCCTTCATTTTCGGCAACATAGCGGCCGCTATACTGCATCGGCAGCTTCACGACCTCAAAGTCATAGCCCTTTTCCTTAGCCGTTTTTTCGGTTTCACCGACACTGCCGACTTCCGGATTGGTGTAAATAACGGCGGGGATAGCGTCATAACGCATAATATCCTTTTTGCCGAGAATGTTATTGACTGCAACTTCTGCTTCGCGATACGCCGTATGTGCCAACATCGACTTCCCATTGACATCACCTGCAGCATATACGCCGGGAACATTGGTTTTCTGATGACGGTCAGTCACAATTGCGCCGCGGTTTACTTCAACACCGATTGTTTCAAGGCCGATATCTGCCGAAACAGCGCGACGACCAATGGAAAGGAGAACCTTGTCTGCCTTTACGCTTTCAGTTTTGCCGTCCTTTTCAAAGACAACGGCATCTTTTGTAACTTCTGTAACCTTTGCACCGAGGTGGAAGGTAATACCCTTTGCTTTATAATTTTTCAAAAGAATTTCGCTGATTTCATCATCAGTCGGGCCTGCAATCTTCGGCATCATTTCTACGACTGTAACGGTAGAACCTACGGAATTATAGTAGGAAGCCATTTCAAGCCCGATAACGCCGCCGCCAACAACAAC
Source organism: Clostridia bacterium (assembly GCA_045592445.1). Classification (GTDB taxonomy): domain Bacteria; phylum Bacillota; class Clostridia; order UMGS1883; family UMGS1540; genus JAQXGO01. The sequence continues at coordinate 5,865 of JAZNUV010000041.1, forward strand.
GAGGTTCTTCGGGATTTCTTCCAAATCTAAAATCTCGCGGTTTGTGAGGACAAGACCGCTTTCTACACCTTCTTTTACACCGGGAATGGGCGGTACAACGGGAGCGGAGCCAGTGGCAATGATAAGCTGTTTGCCGATGTATTCCTTGCCGTCAGCCTCGATGATGTAACCGTCAGCGCCTCGGCCGCAAATTTTACCGATTGCTTTTACCATTTCGACCTTGTTGCTCTTTAAAGTCATTTCAATGCCGCCAACCAATGTTTTCACAACCTTGTTTTTGCGGGCAATTACTTTTTTCTGGTCAATGGAAGAAGAACCGACCGTAACGCCGTATGCATCGCCGTGTTTGGTGTAATCAAAAACCTTTGCGGAGTAGAGAAGGGATTTGGATGGTACGCAGCCCTCGTTTAAGCAAACGCCGCCAAAACTTCTCTTTTCAATTACCAGTGTCTTAAGACCGGCATGACCGGCGCGTTCTGCCGCCAAATAGCCGGCGGGACCGCCACCCAGTACGATTAAATCATATATCATCTCAAGTCGCCTCCTATTTCGCCAAAAGAATGCTGAAGTTTTCCAAAGTATTGCAAAGTTCTTTTAAGAAACGTGCAGCCGGCGCACCGTCAACCGCGCGGTGGTCGAACGTTAAGGAAAGCCCCATCTTCTGATACGGTTTCATTTCGCCGTTTACCATCTTAATACCTGTTGTAATGGTATCAACACCCAAAATACCGGTCTGCGGCGGGTTGATGACAGGCGTGAAGGATTCGATACCCATAGAACCGAGGTTTGTAACTGTAAAGCTGCCGCCGGAAAGAAGGTCAGGACTAATGGTACCGCCCTGGCACATGCCGGCAAGTGCTTTGCTCTGCTCAGAGATTTCGTTTAAGGAAAGCTTATCTGCACCAAAAATGGTGGGAACCATAAGACCGCGGGGTGTGTCAACAGCAACACCTAAGTTTACTACGTTAAAGTAACGCATCGTATCACCTGTAAAGTGTGCGTTGAGGTCGCGGTGATTCTTCAGAACGCGGGATACGGCGTAGAGAAGAATATCGTTTAATGTAATATTGGCAAGACCAAGTTTTTCTGCATTGGCTTTTACTTTTGCACGGTATGCCATAATTTCAGCTGCATCGAAGGAGCTGTTTAAGGTAAGCTGTGCCATCTCGGACAAGGATGCATGCATAGACTTTGCAATAACCTTGCGGATATTGGTAATCTTGACCTCCTCGACTTCTGCCTTCGGGGCTTCGGGTGAAGCCATAACAGGTGCTGCAGCAGCCTTTTCGGGTGCCGCTGTCAAATCCTCTATGCGGACTCTGCCACCGATGCCTGTGCCAACCATGCCGGGCTTGTAGCCGTCTTGCGCGGCGGAGAGGAAGCCTTTGCCACTGTCGGCAAGTGCCTGTACATCACGCTCAATAATGCGACCATTCGGGCCTGTGGGTGTTGCCTGTGTGGCATCTACGCCGCGGCGTGCGGCAAGGCCTTTTGCGCGCGGGGAAATTTTAGATGCATCGCCAGCCTTTGCAGTTGCAGCAATGGGTGCGGCAGCCACTGCGGTGGCGACAGGTGCTGCGGCAACGGGTGCGGCATCGCCTGCGGCACCGTCGGGACGGAGCTCAGCAGTGGTGTTACCCTCCTTGCCGATAGCACATACGTTTGTAAGGCAGGGGACATCGTCACCTTCCTCAAAGAATACATCCAAAAGAATACCGGCTACTTTTGCTTCTTCATCAAAGGTTGCCTTGTCGGTTTCATATGTGAAAAGTACATCGCCTTCTGCTACTGTATCGCCTTTTTGCTTGTGCCATTTTGCGATAATACAGCTTTCAACACTCTGGCCCTGTTTCGGCATAATCACCGGTGTGGCGGTGTTCTCTGTAATGACCTTTGCAACAGGTGCAGGTGCTGCGGTAGGTGCGGGTGCGGGTGCAGGTGCAGGTGCTGCGGCTTCTGCCGGTGCGGCACCCTCGGGGGCAAATTCTGCCGTGGATTCGCCTTCGTTACCGATAACGCAAACGTTTAAGAGACAGGGTACATCGTCACCCTCTTCATAGAATACGTCTAAAAGTGTGCCGCTGATCTGGGCTTCTTCGTCAAAAGTTGCCTTGTCAGTTTCGTAGGTGAATAAAATGTCACCTGCGGCTACTGTATCGCCCTTTTGCTTGTGCCATTTTGCAATGATACAGCTTTCAACGCTTTGTCCTTGCTTTGGCATAATAATAGGTGTTGCCATAGTTTTTTATCCTTTCTGCTCACAAAGTATCCATGCGGTGCCGTGAGCGTTGCACCGACTTTATGTATTAGATGGATTTTGCATTTGCCAAGAGGTACTTTTCTGCTTCTGCATTCCAAAGTCCGTTATGGCGTTTGCAAATTGCATCTAATTCTTTAAAGAGAGGGTCAGTTTCACCAAGCGTCGCAAAATCTTCAATTGCGGCAAGGTCAAGGTCAATATTTGTGTAAATCAGCTTTTTACCGCCGCGGATTTCGGGGAGATGCAGTGTTGTGGGAACAGCTGCACCAAGACCGCCAATATGTGTAATCATGGCAGCAGGGTTGATGAGACCTTGTTCCATCATACGAAGAGATTCTTTCATATCATCCGTATTGCCGCCGCTCGTACCGACAATGTGTGTGGAGGCATAGTGTACATTATAGAAGTTAAACTCAGCAGAGAAGGCTGTGTTTGTAGGACCTGCGAAGAAGTTCAGGCATCCGTCCTGCGCCAAAATAGCGTCGCCCATCTCAACAACAGGCTTTACAGGTGCATATACGAAAACATCGTTAAAGCCTTTGCCGCCCGTTAAAGCGATCAGGTCATCCTTCGTTTTATCCGCTGTGTTGACATACATAAGCTTGACACCGTTTTTCGCGGCTTCTTCTACAGTGAGAATGCTGGCCGCGCGGGCAAGACGTGCATCGTCAATATCTGTAACAACCATCAAGGAAGGCTTTCTGTCGCAATGGATTGCGTAGTCAACTGCGCCGAGACCCATCGGGCCTGCGCCTGCCAAAAGTGCCATGCATCCACCTTCAGTAATACCCATATCGTGTACGTAGCTGCCGGGTGTTGTGTGATAATTGGCGTGGAATCCGCCGACAATACAGCTCATGGGTTCTGCTAAAGAACCGTAGAAAAAAGCGTCACCATCATAATGGAGAAGAGCGCCTTCTTCCATCCAATCCTTTGGAATGATGATGTAGGTGGCATTGCCGCCGATATACGGGAAGGAATAACCGGGCGCCATTAAGGTGCCGTGGTAGCCGATAGCAGGCTGAATGGAAAATTTCTGTCCTGCCTTCCATTCATTCTCCCATTTTTTTCCGACCTTTACAATTTCGCCGCAAAATTCGTGACCAATAATAACAGGGTTTTCTGCAACGTCATTCGGAACGCGCTTGTGGTCCGCCCCTTGGATGGCGGCTTTGTATGAGGACATACAAATAGAATCGGAAATAATGTGTGCTAAAATTTCGTCCTCTTGAATCTCCGGCAGCTCAAACGTCTCAAGACGCAGATCGCTTTTACCGTAAATTCTGACTGCTGTAGTTTTCATACCTTTATCTTCCTTTCATAAATTAAATTAATTGAATATTTGCTTCCTTTAAGGGAAGTAGCATAGAAGGGTCGGCAGCACTGTCCGTGACAAAACAGTCAATGTCTTCGGGCATTGCGAATGTGAACGTGTGATTTCTGCCAATTTTTGTACTGTCCATTACCAAAATGACGTGTTTTGCAGCGGAAATGACGGCACGTTTGAGAGCAGATTCATCGAAATTACCACAGGTAAACCCCGAATCGAGCGTAAAACCAGAGGCAGCCATAATGGCAGTACCGATGTTAATACCTTCTATGGAATGCGCGGCACCGAGACCGGACAGAGCGATGTTTTGACGGCTGAGTCTGCCCGAGGTCATATTCACCTCGCAAAGCGGATTTTTAAGCAGCTCCATTGCAATATTCGGGCCATTCGTAATGGCAAAAATTTGTTTTTCACCCAAAAGCTTTGCAATGTGCATCACCGTACTGCCTGCATCAAAATACACGGAGTTGCCACTTTCGATAAGCGGAACAGTTTTCTCGGCAATTTCTCGTTTTTGCGCTGCATTTATCATTTCGCGCTGATGGTATGCTTCTTCATGGCGCATGGAAAGCCGCATGATGCTTTTGGCACCGCCCTTGGTGCGTACAATATCACCGGATTCCTCCAAATACTCTAAATCACGCCGTATGGTCATCGTTGAAACATCCGAAAACAAAGAGGCAAGCTCTGCGATCGACGCATCCCCTTGTTCAATAATATAGGCAAGCATTTTCTCACGTCTGTCCCACATAGCGAGCCTCCTTTCGTTTTGTTTTCACACAAAAATGATAATTTTTAACATCCTCTTATAGTATACATGAAAAAAATTCACATGTCAATAAAAAATGTAACTTTCTCGAAAAATTTGTTGTAGGTTTACAATAGATGTGTTACACTACATGCAATTTTGTTACGAGCATAGCTCATAACAGAAATTGCATGTTCTACAAAAAATAATAGCAAGTGAAACTTCTTTGTGTT
>JAZNUV010000042.1:0-15772 GCA_045592445.1 Clostridia bacterium
GGCTTGCCTATGCCAACGGATGTGTATGATACTGCAATTTTAATGTGTATTACGGCACTGAGTGAGGAATCCATTGCAAAAGGCGGTGCACCGGTTGCAGTTCCTGATTTCACAAAGGGCGCGTATTTGACAAGAAAGCCGGTCACAGAAGCTGAAAATAAGTGGAGTATCTGAGTGACGGAAAAAACAAATTAAAAGAGGGAATGTTTAAAAATGCGTAGACCACACAAACGCTATTTTTAACATATTTTAGAACCTCTTAAGAAAATCACAAATATGAAATAAGCTGTAAAATTTGAAAAATCCAGATTTTACCTTGTATTTTAGCGCTTGTGCTACGAACAAACTTCGCCTCTCGACGTACCCATGTACGCCTTCGGGTTCCCACGGCAAGGCCTAACGCCTTGCCATGGCTCAGTTTGTCCGTCCTACACCATTTTTATTCCATGAAAAACCGACCTCCCAAAAAGTTAGATTTTTGGTCTAACTTTTGGGGGGTCGGTTCATTTTAAACAGTCCCTTTTCAATTTATTTCTTAAATGCGTAAAACTTCATACACAAAAATGTAACAGGGATACCGAGGATGGCTGCCGCCACAAAGGAAAGAACGCGCGGCAGAAAGAGAACATCACACAGCAAAAACACAAAGATACATTGTATGAAAAAGTTAGGTATATATGAAGCCGCAAATTTTAAAAAGCGAATAAAAGAAAAACTTTTTTTAAAAGTAAATACGCTATTTAAAAGATACGAGAGTGTAAGCGTGGTTACATAACCGGCGGCATATGCGAGAGTTGCGTCCTTTAAAAATGCACTGTAGAGTGTGGAAAACAAAATACTGCTGGCGGTATTTAAAACGCCGACCAGTAAAAAGCGTACAAACGTCGGTGACAAAAATGTTCGGACAAATTTTGACCAATGCGATGGTGAATACTCTTGCCACGGAATACAAGTATGACCTTTTACGATAAAGCTTTCCGCCGCAAGGTGCGCCATCGGTGTATCGGAAAGAGAGTCCGAATAAAAAGCGGAAATCTTCGCATTTGGAAATTCTGCATGAAAACGAAGCGGTTTTTCTTCTCCATAGCAATTTTCGCCTGTGTAGTGTCCGCTTTTCATATCCACCAAAGATGCGATGGGCGGTGTAATGCCAAGCTTTTTGCAAGGTAGGGCAAGCAAAAATGCGGGCGATGCAGAAATGATAACATCACTTTCTTGTTTTTGCGCAAGATACCAGCCTTTTATTTTGCAGAAATTTGTTTCCCAAAATGCGGAAACGACGGCATCTATATGGGGGATTTTTTGAAAAAAACAATAAAAACGCTCTTTAAATGCAGTTTTGGAATGAACGCCTATCATATAGAGGCAAAAATGAAAGAATTGGTACGGTAAACAAAAAAGAATACGCGGATAGCGCCTTATGCAATAAAAATAAAAATCACGCGTACTGTCACCATTGTAAATTGTTTTATCGAAATCATATACACGCATAAATAGATCCTCTTATTCCATATCATGTAGATATAGTGTATCACAGACATAAAAAAAAGTCAATGAATTTCAAAACACAAACGCCGTTGTAACGCGAAAAAAAGAAAAGTGAAAAGAATTTTGACGAAAACATGTTGACAAACCTCTGCCCACTATGATAAAATATAAAAAGTACATAATATGATAATATGTTTTGATAAGATACTGTGAGAGGAGGAAGCAAAATGGAGATATTTGACGTAATTGATCAGTTGGAGGATTTAATCGAAAATAGCTTTACTTGGCCGATTTTTCATAAGACGATGATTGATAAAGAAGATTTTATGGAGCTTTTGAGTGACATTCGTCTGCGTCTGCCGGAGGATTTGAAGAAGGCAAAGTGGGTAACTGAACAGCGCACAGGCATTATTGAAGAGGCGCATAAAGAGGCTGCTGATATTATTCGCAGCGCAGAGGAGCAAAAGCAGCAGCTCGTAAATGAGCATGAGGTTACAAAAAAAGCGTATGACCAGGCAAATGAGGTGCTGGCAAACGCACAGAAAAATGCGAGGGAAATTCGCCTTGGCGCGCGTCAGTATGCCGATGATGTGCTTTCCAGCGTGGAAGGTCGTCTTGGCAATATTGTAGCTGAAATACAGGCGGGGCGCGAGGAGCTTAGAAAGTAATTTATCAGTAAAAAACCGAAAGCAATGCTTTCGGTTTTTTTAATTAAGATGCCACATTTTTTTTAGCCAGTTGTAAAAGGTGCGCAAAGCGAAGCTCGTGTGCCTTAATTGCATAAATGTACATGTCTATCAAAGCTGCATCATCCGTAAATTCAAGATTGCGGCGGCATATTGCAATGTCAGAACGAGCTTCTTCCAAAAGATCTATCAGTGCTGTGTCCTCCGGTTGCTTGTCCGTTTTTTCGGGATGCAGCTTGCGAACAAGAGTAGAAAAAAACGTGTTATTTTCAAGAAATGGTAACATATAAAAACCTCCCTCAAGTGCAGTATAAGCAAAAAAATCCCATTTTATACCGAATTTCTGAAATTTTGGATACCTGTACAAATTGCGGCGGCAATTGAATCCTGATAATCGGGGGTTAATAAAAGTTGTTCCTCCGTGGGGTTTGATAGAAATCCACATTCGACGATGACGGCAGGAATCTTTGCTTCCCGCAATAAATACAAATCCTTCGAAACGGGTTTGATTTCCCGTGTGCAGTGCGGGCCAATTTCATTTAAAAACGCGAGACGGATAGACTCGGCGAGCGCACGGCTGCCTTCGACGGCAGCGGCATAAAAAACCTGCGGACCACTATATTTTGCGTCGGTAAAGTGGTTCATATGTATACTGACAAGACAAGAGGAGCCGATAGAGTTGGCAATGGAAACGCGCGCTTTCATGTCCTCTCTTTTTTTTTCTCGTAAGGAGTCAGATTTCTCCGTATAAAGACCTTTGTTCTCTGAACGCGTCATAACAACCTGTTCGCCGATTGCTTTTAGTTTTTCCTCCAAAAGTTTTGCAATGGAAAGATTCAGGTCTTTCTCCAAAACGCCGCTTTCACCGACCGCACCGCCGTCCGGTTCGCCATGGCCCGCGTCGATAATGATGGCATCTTCTGTTGCCGAAACAGGCACGTGGCGGCTTCGCACCGAAAAAAGTAAAAAAGATAATAGTAAAATGAGCGTCAGAAATATAACGCCGCCGCGTTTTATAATCAAAAGCATAGACGCACCTCCCACTTTGAGTGTATGTACAGGCGCGTAAAAATATGTCGGGGATTCTCCTACAAAAAAAGAGCTTTCGTACAATACAAGACGAAAACTCTTTTATAAAATTTTTATTTTTCGGGGGGCTAACGTGCCTCAAGGTGTGCCTTTTCCACCACAGGTTCAACTGCGGGGAATGGGCATTTTTCGCTTTTTTTTGTGAGCATCAAAAGATATTCAATGTTGCCTTTCGGCCCCTTTACGGGCGAAAAATCAAGACATTCTACAGAAAAACCGATTTCTGAGGCAAACGTCATCACATGTGTAATGACCTCGCGATGTGTGGCAGGGTCGCGCACAACACCGCCCTTGCCGACCTTTTCACGCCCTGCCTCAAACTGGGGTTTTATCAAACAGACCACGTTGCCGCCGTCCTTCAAAAGGCGGTAGGCGACAGGCAGAACAAGCTTTAATGATATAAACGAAACATCTACACTTGCAAAATCAAGCAGTTCAGGCACTTCCGCCTCCGTAATGTAGCGGATATTGGTACGTTCAAGGTTTACAACACGCGCATCCGTTCGAAGGCTCCATGCAAGTTGCCCGTACCCGACATCAACAGCATATACGCGCGAGGCGCCGTTTTGCAGCATGCAATCCGTAAAACCGCCTGTAGATGCGCCGATATCCATGCAAACACTACCTGTAAGATTGACGGGAAAAACAGCCATCGCTTTTTCAAGCTTTAAGCCACCGCGGCTGACGTAGCGGAGGGAGTCCGTTCTCACTTCTATGCGGTCCTCATCCGATACCTGCTGACCTGCCTTGTCTGCCTTTTGCTCATTCACATATACTTCGCCCGCCATAATAATGGCTTTCGCTTTATCACGCCCTGAAATCAGGCCTTTTTCTGTTAGATACTGGTCAAGCCGCATTTTCATTTTTGTAAAATCCTTTCCGCGTCCGCAGCAATATGCGCCGCATCCATTTTATAAAGCGTCATCAGTTCTTCGACCGTACCTTGTTTTATAAATGTATCGGGGAAGGCTTTGGCGAGCATAACGCCGTTATACCCGCGGTTTGTACCTTCTGATAAAATCGCTTCTCCAATTCCGCCGCGTATGGTATTATCCTCCATGGTTATCAAATGTCCGGTTTTTGAGGCGGAAGTAAATATCGTATCATAATCAATGGGTTTTGCCATGCGCAGATCCAAAACTTCCGCATGGATACCCTTTTTAGCAAGAATATCGGCAACATGGAGTGCGGTATGTACCATTCTGCCCAAAGCGGCAAGTGTTATATGGCACCCTTCACGGCGAACAACTGCTTTCCCAAAGGTAAATGGCATTTTGGGAAGTGCAGGGAGATGGCCACGCGGATACCGAATGGCAATCGGCCCTGTATGCGTGTTGATAGCGTAGGCAAGTTGCGCGCTTTGTTCGTTTTGATCAGAAGGTGCAAGCACTGTCATGCCCGGAATATGTGTTAAGAAGGACAAATCAAATATGCCCTGATGCGTTTCGCCGTCAGCGCCGACAAGACCTGCACGGTCAACGGCAAAAACAACGTGAAGCCCTGTAAGCGCTACGTCATGCAGGACGGAGTCGTAGGCACGTTGTAAAAAAGATGAATAGACAGATACTACGGGCACAAATCCACCTTTTGCAAGACCCGCCGCGAAGGTGACGGCATGCGCCTCGGCAATGCCTGTATCGAAAAACCGAAGCGGATATTTTTTCATAAAATTGCCAAGCCCGGATGATGTCGGTGTAGACGGAGAGATAGCCACAATTTGCGGATTCTCATCAGCAAGTGTGCATAGCGCCTTACCAAAGCTGTCGGACAGGGTTTCCTCTTTTTTGGAGGAAGGCGATACCGCATGCCAGGCACCGGGAGCAGCTTCCGCAGGTGCATAGCCTTTTCCTTTTTTTGTTATAACGTGTACCAAAACAGCCTCTTTAATTTTTTTGGCTTCTGAAAATGTATCACAAAGCTGCCTGATATTATGCCCATCTATGGGCCCTAAATATTTACAACCTAAATGCTCAAACAGTGCGCCCGGTGTTACGGCATAACGCAAAAAGCGTTTCATTTTTTGGATAGCAATCACACTTGGCCGACCCAAAAGCGGAATTTTAGATAGGATTTCGCCCGTTTCGCGCTTCAGTGTATAGTAGGAAGAACGAGTGCGGATTTTACGGAGATACTGCGAAAGACCGCCGACTGCCTCGTCAATCGACATTTGGTTATCATTGAGGACAATGATAACCTTGCTATGGCAATGCGCAATGTGGTTTAGAGCTTCCATCGAAAGACCGCCGGAGAACGCGGCGTCTCCCACAACCGCAATCACTTCACCGTCCTTTTTCTGTATGTCGCGCGCAGCAGCATAGCCTAAAGCTGCGGAAATAGCGGTGGAGGAGTGGCCGGTGTCAAATGCATCATAGGGGCTTTCTGCTGTTTTTGGAAAGCCGCTGAGTCCGTCAAGCTTTCGGAGCGAGTCAAATTTTTGAATACGTCCTGTCAGCATTTTATGTACATACGCCTGATGACCGACATCCCATATAAGCTTATCCTGCGGTACATGAAACATACGGTGCAGAGCCACGGTAAGCTCAACAACGCCCAGATTTGAAGCCAGGTGTCCACCGGTTTTTTGTACTTTTTCAATTAAAAACTCTCTTATTTCGGCGCAAAGCGAATCAAGAGAGTCCGCGTCCAAAGCCCTTACATCGGCAGGAGACGAAATGTGTTGCAGTAAAGAATTCATTTAAAATCATCCGTTTTTTTGCTTTTTTTTCTTTCTGTTAGCAAAAGGGAAAAAAGAAAGAATGCGACTTATAAAATATATAATTTGATTACATTGATTTATTGCCACGGTCTTACCGAGTGCTTTACCGCCAACTGTCAGTGCGGAAATAAGACCTGAGGCGATAAGCGTCGTTAAAAGAAGGTCCAGGGAATATTTTGTAACAACCTCCGCTACGATAAAGGTACCCGTAGCACCGCTTATGATACTGCAAATATCACCCACAACATCGTTGCAAAAGTTCGAAACCTTTTCGGCATTCCGGATAAGACGAATTGCTTGCGCCGCGCCACGGACGCGATTGGAAGCCATAGCATGAAAGGGCGCTTCCGCGGCTGTTGTGACCGCAATGCCAAGAATGTCAAACAAAATGCCGAGTAAAATGATAATAAAAAGAATGAAAAGCGCAGCAGAAAGTGCAGCATCATCTAAAAAAGACTGTGTGCAGGTACTGATGGCGATGGAAAGCGTAAAGGTGAGAAGAACAGTTGTAATTACCCACGAAACGCTGACCTTACGGTTCGGTGTATGGTTGCTTTTTACTCTTATTTTTTTGGGTTTTTGCGGTGAATCGTCACGCAAAACATTCACATCCATAAAAAAGTTAGGTGGCAGAATACGGAGTAAATTTTGCGGCATAGGTCCGCACCGGATTTCCCACTTCCGTGCCCGCGCGTCGCCGCTCCGGGCCGTTTCCGATTAAACAGAAGCCGTGCCAAAAGGCACGAGACGGATTACCACTAAGTCCGCACTGCAATCCTCCGTATTCCTCTTTGGGAACAGCCTAGGAGATTTCCTCAACAGTCACGCCGATTCTTAGCCTTTTTTGCAGATATAATTTCAAGCAGCGATGTACGACAAGCTGTTGGCCGACAGCTTACGACTTGTTCCGCTATCCTTCATATCCACGCAAGGCAGGCTACTCTGTCCACAGCGCAAAGCACCGCATGACAGGTTTACTCCTACGCCGTACACCATTCCGTTGCCCGAAGGCAAGCGGAGGCAGATGCACGCACGCAGGTCTCCACGGAAAAGGGGTCAACGCCCACATGCCATTGCGGATCGCCCCTAAACCTTAACCCCCAGCATCGACCCCCGACTGGGCGTCGAAAGCCAACACCAGGAACTTCATCGATATGCCCTTCTACGGATTTTTAGGCCCGTCTTGGGAATCGGCAGATCTGACTAGGATACTGCACCACCGAGATGTAGTATATCATACTCTTTTTCTTTTGTAAAGAGATTTTTCGATTTTTCGCCTGCCCCTTACGAGCGCTTTTGCCCTACGACCACACGGTCACGCCCGCCAAGGTCCTTTATAACTGAGACATTCGCAAAGAACTTTTTCATCATGCGGCTTACCGCGTCACCTTGCTGATAACCAATTTCAACCCCTAAATATCCGCCATCGGATAGTGCAGAAGCACCTTTTTCAATCAAAACAGGGTAAAACAGCAGCCCGTCATCACCGCCGTCCAAAGCGCACCTCGGTTCAAAACAGCGTACATCCGCATCAAGCGTTTCGATAACATTTGTTTCAATATACGGCGGATTGGATACGATGACATCATACGTTTCTAAAAATGTGTCTTTTAAAATATCGAATTCCAGTATGGAAACAGGTACTTTATGCATAGCGGCATTTTCCGCTGCGACTGAAAGTGCGGGCGCAGAAATATCCGCCAATGTAAGAGAGGCAATGGGGATGTTTTTGGCGATAGAAATACCAATACAACCACTCCCGCAGCAAAGATCCAAAATGCGTCCGTTTCCAGAAAGGGGAATTGCCCATTCTACAAGTGTTTCCGTGTCAGGCCGCGGAATAAGCGTGTTGGGTGTTACGCGAAAGGGAAGCGAATAAAACTCGCGCGTGCCCAATATATAGGCAAGCGGCGTTCCTTTTGCACGGCGCGACGCAAGTTCAGAAAAATGAGCCGCATCCTCCAAAGATACGGCTTTATCATACAAAAATAAAAGCTTTTCCCGCGGGATAGATAAAACGTGTGCCAAAAGCACTTCCGCGTCAAGCCGGAGGCAGGGAGATGTGGCAAGTAATTCACGGATTACCATTTGTCATCCTCCGCATTTTCAGTCAGAACATTTTCCATTGCTAAAATAGCACATTCAATTTCTGCATCTGTCGGTTCTTGGGTGGAAATGTGCTGGAGCCATACGCCAGGCGCAGAAATAATACGGGTTAAAAGGTTATCATGCCGACCTGCAAATTTAATCAGTTCATAGCCAATGCCTACAACAATCGGCAATGTCAAAAGCTTTACGGCAGTGCGTAAAAGCGGAGAATGAATGGAAATAAACATGGAAACAACAATGCCGACAATGAGCGCCAATATCATAAACGAGGTACCGCAACGCGGATGAAAACGGCGCTGTTTGCGTACATTTTCTACCGTAAGAGGCAAACCGTTTTCATAGCAAAAAATCGTTTTATGCTCGGCACCGTGATACATAAAGGTGCGGCGCATATCCTTCATAAGAAGCATGGACGCCATATAGCCGACAAAAATAGCCATACGCATCACACCCTCAAATATGCCGCGCCAAACACGGGTATCGAGCGCGGGCACCGCATCAGCCAAAAGGCGATACAGCAAAGAGGGAAGATAGATAAAAAGACCGACAGAAAGAAAAACCGCCAGTATTACACTACCCGCCATAAGAAGTGACGATATCAGCTTCCCCTGCGGCTTATCTTTTGTTTCTTCTTCAAGGCCTGCAATTTCCGCAGAACGCATCAGGCATTTGTAGCCAAATCGCAAAGAGTCGACCATATTAAAGATACCGCGAATAAAAGGCATTTTAAAAAGCTTGTGGCGATTATTGCCGGGCGTCGGCCATTTTTCCAGAACAATTTCACCTTCCGGGTTTCGAACCGCCATGGCGGTGGTTTTCGGACCACGCATCATAACGCCCTCAATAAGAGCTTGCCCACCAATGCTGGTTTTATGTGTTTTTTCACTCATCATTTTTTCTCCTTTTGCAAGAGGTGCTTTCCTCTATACGGACTCATTATAACAGAAAACACGCTGAAATACAAGCGTGTTTTACAGGAATTTATAATTTGTTTAAATTTGTTTGCCCATATAAAGGCGGCGGTACCCCCGTGACATATCCTCGGAAAGCGTAGAAAAACCGAGTTTCTCATAAAAGGAAATGGTGGATTTTGCAGAGGCAGCCGTGTGGAGCGTGAGTAAGGAAAGCCCTGCATTCTGTGCATGGAGTGCGGCGGCATTTAATAAATCCGTTCCAATACCGCACCCTTCTGTTTTAACAGCAAAACGACTTACATATGCCACGTCATTTAAGGCGGAAACCCGCAAGGTACCGACAACGTCATCTCCCGATACCGCAAGGAGAACAAGTTTTTCCTTCAAGTCACAAAGTACATCCTCAGCCGTTTCTGAAAGAGCGGGGGATGCTGCTGTAGCGTTTGCAAGCACAGCATAGCGTGTAAAACCGAGTTTAATAATTTCTAAAATGGCGGGAACATCTTCCGACGTTGCCGTTCGTATGATTATTTTTTTCATTGCATGAGTTTAACCATGACTGCTTTTTGTGCGTGCAGACGGTTTTCCGCCTCGTCAAAGATAACAGAATTCGGGCCGTCAATCACATCCTCGGTCACTTCATAGCCACGGTATGCAGGCAGACAATGCAGGAAAATAGCGTCGGATTTAGCAAAAGAGAAAAGCTTCTTATCAATCGTATACGCTCCAAATATTTTGATGCGTTCTGCCTTCTCCGCTTCCTGTCCCATACTGCACCAGGTATCGGTATAAACAACATCGGCGTCTTGGATTGCCGCCTTCGGGTCGCTTGTCATCAAAATGGTGCTGCCGCTTTCCTTTGCATCCATCATTGCATTTTCTACAACTATTTCATCACAGGTGTAACCATCGGGCGAGGCAATTGCCACATCCATGCCGACCTTTGCGCAGCCGTAGAGAAGGGAGTGCGCTATATTATTGCCGTCCCCGATATACGCAAGCTTCAGGCCTTTGAATTCGCCTTTATGTTCACGGATTGTCAAAAGGTCTGCTAAAATCTGGCACGGGTGCAGAAGATCCGTAAGCCCGTTGATAATCGGAATTTGCCCGTATTTTGCCAAATCTTCTACATCGCTATGAGCAAAGGTACGAATCATAATGCCATCAAGGTAACGGGACAAAACGTTTGCGGTATCATAAATCGTTTCACCGCGCCCGAGCTGAATGTCATTCGAGCTTAAAAAGAGCGCGTGTCCGCCTAGCTGGTGCATGCCTACCTCAAAGGAAACACGGGTACGCGTGGAGGATTTTGTAAAAATCATACCCAATGTTTTTCCCTTTAAAATTGGATGTGGAATTCCATTTTTTGTTTCACTTTTCAGCTTTTCAGCAAGAGATAAAATGTCAAGAATTTCTTCTTTCGTAAGGTCATGCAGACTCAGTAAATGTTTCATAATAAATCCTTAAGCTCCTTTACAAAGTTATCAATATCATGCTTCCCAATAATCAGTGGCGGCAGAATACGAAGTGTGTCCGTGCCGACTGCACCGACGAGGTAGCCGCGTGCAAACAGCGCGGCAGAAAGCTCCTTCGCATTATGGGGAACCGCGGCGCCAAGCATAAGACCGCGACCGCGCACCTCGGAAATGCCGATATTGAGAAGTGCGTTTTTAAAGTATTCGCCCATATTTGCAGCATTTTCAATTAAGTTTTCGCGGTCAAGCGCCTCAAACACAGCAAGACCTGCCGTGGTAGCGAGCGGTCCACCGCCGAATGTGCCGCCGTGGTCGCCGGGGGAAAATGCCGCGGCAACAAAGTCACGCGCACATACAGCACCAATCGGGACGCCCCCGCCGAGTGCTTTGGCAGAGGTGAAAATGTCAGGAATGACAGGTGTATGTTCATAGGCGAAAAGCTTACCTGTCCGCCCCATACCGGTCTGCACCTCATCAAAAATTAGAATGATGTCGTTGTCCGTACAGATTTTACGAACTGCAGAGAGATATGCATCGTCCAACACATGCACGCCGCTTTCGCCTTGAATGGGCTCTAAGATTACAGCGGCAGTTTTTTCGGTAACTGACATGCAAAATGCATCTAAATCATTGATGGGAACATGCGTAAAGCCGGGCATAAGCGGTGCGTATGGCTTTTGATATTTTTCCTGACCTGTTGCAGCAACGGTTGCCAATGTACGGCCATGGAAGGAATTTTTAAGGGAAATTACGTCTGTTCTGCCGCTTCCCTTTTTATGATGATAGATTTTGGCAAGTTTTATCGCACCCTCGTTTGCTTCCGCACCCGTGTTTGCAAAAAAGACCTTATCTGCCACAGTACGTTTTACCAGGGTCTCGGCAAGACGCGCTTGCGATTCTATGTAGTAAAGTGAAGATGTATGGAGAAGTCGGTCGACCTGCGCGTGGAGTGCCGATGTCAATATGGGATGATTATGTCCCAGGGCAGAAACGGCAATGCCCGCAAAAAAGTCCTGATAAGATTTCCCATCCTCGGCATACAGCGTCATACCCTCACCGTGGGTGAAGGAGACGGGCGTGCGGTCACCAAACGTGTTCATATAACATTGTTTGTCTAATTCTTTTATTTCCTGTACGTTCATTTTTTTCACTCCTTAAAAAGGTATTATACAACAGAATGAAAAATTATGCAAGAGAAAATGAAAAAATATTTAAAATAAAAAATCGTACCTTCTAAAATGGTACGATTTTTGTCTTATCATTCGCTTTCTGTTTGTTTTTTTCTGCGTATCAGTGATAAACAAAAGGTGATAATCGGCAATACAATTTCAAAAAAGCCGAAGATAAACATACCGACGTTGCGTCGCCACGCGGGGAGCAGGATGCCGGATTTAAATGCATTTAATGAACTAAGGAGAAGAACGGCACCTAAAGACAGTAAAAGCGGAGGTGATGCCTTCTTTCTTATAGGGAATACATCCTGTATACATTGGAGGATGCTGTAAATGACAATGCTGAGCTTGAAAATATGCAAAATGGAAAGGAGAAAGGCATGCAGAATTTCAAGGCGTGTAAATACGTTCATTACATTGATTAAACGGACGGATTCATAGGCGGGCGTGCTAAGATATGCGACGGATACGCCTAGCACTGCAATTTCTTGAAAAATTGTAAGAAACATAATAGCAATACCGAGCAAAAGTCCCATCCAAAGCGCGCGACGTGTGCCGGTGTTTTTCTCCGTCAAATGAAAAAAGGGTAGAAACACAATGATTTCACAAAAGGGAATGGAGGCCATTGAAAATGTACCTTCCAAATAGTTTTGCCATCCCATGTTCAAGAGGGGCAGAAAGTTTGAAAGTTTCATTTCACTTATGAGTAACGTGAAATTTGTGCTTGTGATCGTAATGGCAATCATAAAAAAGAGAAAAGCGCAACGCAACATATTCTGAATACCCGTAAAGACGGCAAACGCGCATGGTAAAAGCATGAGAATCATGATAATGGGCAAGGGCGTTTCGGGCATAATGTGCACAAGGAAAAAACTGCTGACGTTTCGAAGCATGGCGATGGCAACAATTATGAAAAAGCCGATATATAAAATGTTTATAAAATAGCCGAGAAACTTACCATACACCTTATTGTGTATCGAGACAAGCCCGTTACCGGGGAAACGTGCGATAAGTGCACCATATAAAAACGCGACCAAAAGGCTGAGTGCACCCGCACATAATACAATAACCCAGGCGTTATGCTGCGCAATTTGCGTCACGAAGGAAGTAAAGAGAGAGGAGCCTGCTATAAAAGAGGCAATCCCAAAAATAAGCTGTCTGTTTGAAATCATGGCGGTTCCTTTCTTTCCCACAATCAATTTACGGGTTGATTCATGCGACCGGCAGATAAAATTTTAACGTGGGTTTCAATACGAACAGGGAGATTATGAAACGCCATGTCTTTCTTTTCTTCCCAAAGCTTGGGATCTTTCTTGTACAATATTTCAGAAAATCCAAAAAGGTCGGATTCGAG
Source organism: Clostridia bacterium (assembly GCA_045592445.1). Lineage (GTDB taxonomy): Bacteria > Bacillota > Clostridia > UMGS1883 > UMGS1540 > JAQXGO01. Next base: position 13,004 of record JAZNUV010000042.1, read on the forward strand.
TTCGCGGCCCCGTCGCAGTGCAGAACGAATTTCATTTTCTATTTCTGCGGAAAAAGAAGACAAAAGGATATCAAGCCCGTCCTCGGAAGTGTAGTTTTCATGACCGCGTTCACTGCCGAAGGCACCGTCGGCACGGACTTGTATGACCATGCTGACATTGCCGTTTTCGTCTATCTCGGGTTTGATGCCGCCGCTTGCCTGCAAAATGTCAATCCCTGTATGGTTTTTTTCCGAAGGCGACGTCATCACGACGCCTTTTTCTACTTCGCCCTTTGCCCACAAAATGCCGCGTGTTTCATGGGCAGAAAGTTCCCCGATCATTTTATCCTCTTTGAAAACCGCTGTGCCGGACATACGCAATTGCTTTTCGCCGCCCGTTTCATCAATTTCAATAATCGGGATTAAGGGGGCGGCTTTTTTGGTGTAGAGGCGACTCGTAAAATCTAAAAGGTCTACTGTCATGCCGGCTGACAGCTCTTGCTGGGATTCAATCAGGTTTTTAATGTGTATGGCGGGTATTTTTTGAAAATCGGCGGAGGTATCCAAAATGTCTTTTCCTTTACCGCGCGCGACCAACAGATGCATGGAAAGCCGCATCTCATGGTCGCGGAGGAAAAAGTCCATATAGTTGCCGAGCCCTTTTTCAGCTGCCTCCTGCCCGAAAATAATAACAAAATTATGAGCAAGGTAAAGCTTGGAGCCTGCCTTTGAAACAGAAGTTCTAATCGAAGGGAATACATATTCCCCTTCAATGGTAACGTTATTGTAGTGGCTTGCATCCCCACCACTGCCTTCTCCCGAAGCGGTAGAGTTTTTGGTGTTTGCGATTTGCGATGTAACTTCGATTTTATCTTCATCCGCTGAATCGACCGCAAAGCCCATTACAATGGATAGATTACCGATTTCCCGACGGTTCCAACACCCTGTCAGAAAAAGGGATAGAGTTAAAAGTACACATAGTAAGCGGCATTTTCGCATTACACTACCTCCTGTTGTCGGATTGGGTTCGTTGTCTGCGCGGATTTCGCTTTGATAGCAGCGCGGGCCTTGTCAGAAGCATGCGAAGCGGTAATCGCATGAGAGCGTCCTTCGTATCCGAAAGTACGAAGGGTGCATAGGGGGAAAGATACGGAACACCAAAAGAGGTGAGAGAGGCAAGATGGAATAAAAGGAGTAAAATGCCAATGGTAAGACCAAATCCGCCGAATATCCCTGCGAAGACCAAAAGAACAAGACGAAGCAGCATGGATGCGTTAGCTTGCGCAGGAACGGCAAATGCTGCAACGGCGGTTATGGCAACTGCGATAACCATAGGTGCACCGATAATGCCAGCAGAAACAGCACTTTCTCCAATGATAATGGCGCCGACCATGCTGACAGCCTGCCCTGCAGGACGCGGCAGACGTATGCCTGCTTCCTTTAAAATTTCAAATACAATAATCATGATAAAGGCTTCAATGACGGCGGGGAACGGGGTGTCACCCTCGGCAGACGCCATGGTCAGCAAAAGCTCGGTTGGGATCAGTTCCTGGTGGTAGGTCGCGAGTGCTACATAAAGCGGTAACGCCAATATACTAATGAGAAAAGCCAAAAGCCGTACGAAGCGAAGTGTGGAAGCGTAAAGCGGTGCAATGTAATAATCCTCAGCGGAATGGAAGGTTTCTACAAAGAAAGTGGGAATTGTCAACACGTACGGAGAGCCATCCACGATAATGGCAATGCGACCCTCCAATATTTTACCGGCTACGGCATCGGGTTTTTCAGAACTTGCTATTGTAGAAAAAAAGGGAGAACCCTTATCGGTTATCAACTGCTCGATATAACCGGAATCGAGGATGGCATCGGTATAAATTTTGCTGAGACGTGAACGTACTTCGGTTAAAAGTGATGGTTCTACTACATTCCGAAGGTACATAAGAGAAATTTCGGTCTTGGTTTTTGTGCCAATTGTAACCCGCTCACATGCGAGCTGCGGGTCCTTGATTTTTCGCCGCAGTAGAGCAGTATTGGTTCGCATGTTTTCAATAAAGCCTTCTCTGGGCCCGCGCAGAACAGATTCGGTTTGCGGGTCTTCAATACTGCGCCGCGGATACCCCTTAACGTCGATGATGAGAAAGCCTGCGATACCGTCAAGCATGAGGGCGGCGTCACCATTTTGTACGGCTTCTGTGAGTGCACCAAAGGTTTCATCCTCTCTTACTTCGCCTGCAATCATGTAAAGGGAACAAATGTCCTTCAGTGTGCGTGGGAAAACCTCACAGTCCCGCTGGCTGCCGTACATCAAAGGCTTTATAACGTCCATTGCAAGACGTTCTGCATCTATGAGTCCGTCAAAACAAAAGAGTGCAGCGCGTTTTTCGCTTTGGTGAAACGAAAAGGTACGTAAAATTAAATCGTCGCTGTCGCCGAAAACAGACTGTATAATTTTGAGATTCACAGTCAGTTTTTTTGATAAAAGCGTATTTTGTTCAGGAAATGCATCAATACCGGTTGCGTCCCGTCTTGTTTTTAAACCGTTTATAATATCTGCTAGTTTTCGCATAATTTTCGTCCTCCAAAGCGTAGTTTACCGCAGAATGGAAAAAGTATGTATTAAAATTATGGTTATTAGCCCCAAATCAGGAGGTAAAAAATAAAAAAATAAAAAAATTAAAAAAATACTTGACAAACCAAAGTGAAATATGGTATTATAAATCTCGCGTTAAGAAATTGCTGGTGTAGCTCAATTGGCAGAGCAGCTGATTTGTAATCAGCAGGTTGCGGGTTCGA
>JAZNUV010000043.1:0-19084 GCA_045592445.1 Clostridia bacterium
TTGGCAGGGGTAGAAGGACTCGAACCCTCAAGAACGGTTTTGGAGACCGGCATGTTACCATTACATCATACCCCTAAAGAGCGCCATATTAAGTTTTTATTATGCAGTATTTGCAACATAGGGACACGGCTTTGGAGACCGATGCTCTACCAACTGAGCTATACCCCTAAAAAGCAAATATTAAGTTTTATTGAGTTACCATACGAACATAGGGACACGGCTTTGGAGACCGGCATGTTACCATTACATCATACCCCTGCGTCATAGAAGAAAAACCCGTAATAACGGGTGGTGGTGGAGATAAGCGGGATCGAACCGCTGACCTCTTGAATGCCATTCAAGCGCTCTCCCAGCTGAGCTATACCCCCAAGACTTTTATAGTCTATCATAAAAGAATATAAATGTCAAGAACTTTTTTGGGGAATGAGGAAATATTAAAATTTTTATATATAAAGAGAGCCGTTGCACGGTTTTAGAAAATTATTTATATTTTTTTAAAAAAATGCTTGACATTTGTTTTGCAATCTGCTATACTATCATTTGTCGCTAAGAAGTGATGCAAATGGGCGCATAGCTCAGCTGGGAGAGCACCTGCCTTACAAGCAGGGGGTCACAGGTTCGAGCCCTGTTGTGCCCACCATTTGGCCCGGTAGTTCAGTTGGTTAGAACGCCAGCCTGTCACGCTGGAGGTCGTGGGTTCGAGCCCCATCCGGGTCGCCATAAGCCTTTGTAGCTCAGTCGGTAGAGCAGAGGACTGAAAATCCTCGTGTCGATGGTTCGATTCCGTCCGAAGGCACCATTTGCGAATGTAGCTCATCCGGTAGAGCGCCACCTTGCCAAGGTGGAGGTAGCGAGTTCGAGCCTCGTCATTCGCTCCAACAAAAAAGAGACGCATATTGCGTCTCTTTACAACATAATATAGAGTATGGCACCATAGCCAAGTGGTAAGGCGTGGGTCTGCAACACCCTGATTCCCCGGTTCAAATCCGGGTGGTGCCTCCAAAACAAAAAATCCTGTCGAAAGATAGGATTTTTGTTTTGTATTATTCATTTTTCATTATTCAATATTCATCATTCATTAAGTACGACAGGATTTTTTAATGAATAATGAATGATGAAGTCGCACGGCTAATGAATAATTAATAATTATGGTAGTTTTGCTTGCACAAAACAATTATTATATTGAATTTTTAAATTTATAATTGTCATCCAAACCATTCGACTTTTCCAAAAATCGACATTCTTCGACAGAGGACTTTTAATAGTTAGTCTCTTGATTTTAATGTTACCATATGGTACTATAATATTAACAAAATGGTACCATTCAGCACCATGAACATTTAAGGAAAGAAAATATGAATATAAAACTTGAACTATTAAGAGACTACATAGATGACTTTATCAAACAAAGAATTGAAGATTTTGACATTGATGCATCAAAAATTGCAAATACAAAGGCTATTCAGATGTTGTCTGAAATACAAAAAGTATTAATAAAGGAAGAATATTCTGATTTTGATGCTATGGAGAAAATAGTTCTCATATTTGAAAAAAATAATATTGATTTTGGTTCCCGGCATGATTTTTAATAAGGGACATCCAAACCATTTGCCTCCTCCGAAAATCCTGACAAGTTTCGCGATGAATAAAGCAATTTGAATATATCCTTTAATTGGAAATAAATTTTTATTGACATAGAGTGTTCTCCTATATTATAATATAAATGAAGAATCATATCAAAACGCGAAGATTGTCATAAAAAAAGATGCAAAACGGGGCGTTGTACATAATACACAAAAAAAAATACACCAATTGTTAATTTTGCATATTGCAATCTAAAAAAAGATATGATATTATAGTACATATAAGAGAAATACGCTATAAATGTGTTTTTATATTGATTGCAGCGTATTGTTAAAACTGGAAAAGTGGTCGCGGATGCGTAAAAAAAAGGAGGTTTTCTATTATGAAATCAAACAAATGCATAGCAATTTTAATGGTGACACTGCTGATGTTCTCAGTCATGGGCAGTGTGGTGTTCGCAACAGGTGATGATGCACTTGCAAACGTCGGCTTTGAATTGGGTACAAAAGACGGGTGGACAACTGCTGACACCGCAACTGTTGAAAGTACGGGGGCAAAAGAAGGTTCTTATTACTTGTCAGTTCCTGCTGGTGTTTATAGAACATACACACCTAAACTGCCGGTAGAAGCAGGGAAAAAATATATAGTTCGTTTTTACTTTAAGCAGAATCTTGATGCTTGTATTTATGCAAATTCTTATGGCGAAGGCGTTGCAATCGATAAAGGGGCATTGCTGAACATAGGTGTAGAAGGAATGCCCAAAACCGGTGAAGACTGGAAATTATTTGAAGTAAAAACCGGTGTGATTCAAGATGGCGTTTCCGCTGTCAGTGTCAGCTTCAGAACAATAGGTGGTGACCTCAAGATTGACGGTTTTTCCATTCGTGAGGACAATGGCGTATACCCCGAGGAAATGATAAACGGTGGTTTTGAAGATGGTATCGCTGATTACCAAGCGACAGGTACCGTAGCAGAGGAAACTACGAAAAAGCACGGTGGCAGTAAGGCAATTAAACTTACAAATGCAGCTTCTGTTTCCAAAACGGTGGATATAGCAGCAGGCACAAATTATTATGTAACGGCTTACTTCTATTTAGAAAGCTTAGTCACGGAAGGCGTTGAAGAAGGAACAGATGTCGGCGCAAAATTATCTGTTTTAAATGGTGGAGCTACAATATATCAAACTGAATTCTTTAAAGCGCTTGACACAGAAGACAAATGGCGCAAAATGATGATTTGCATTCCGAGTACAAACACTGTGGAAGAGATTACGCTCAAAGCAGAGCTTGCGGGCGAGGGTGTTGTGTATTTTGATGATATTTCCGTCATAGGTACAGATGATTTGATTTTAAATGGTGACTTTGAAGGTCTTACCTCTGATACAAAGCCCGCAGGTACGTTTTCTGCATTGTCAGCATCTGCATCCTTGTCTAGCGACACAGATAAGGGTACATGTCTGCTGGTTACGAAATTTGCAGAACCTGTGACCTCGTCACGGATTCCATATAAATCAGCAAGCACAATTTATCGCCTTACAATGGATTTCAAGTCCAGTAACAGCAGTAACCCGTGGATTAACATTTATGAATTGGATGCTTCCTCCTCCACTGGTAACTTAGACGGGGTAAACGAAGATGTATGGAAAACATTTGAGTTTTACTTTAATGTAACAGGGATATATAGTTATTCAAACATGATCGGTCTGTACAGCCGTGGCGGCGGAAAAGTATATTTTGATAACATAAAGCTTGAAGAGGTTTGCCAGAAGGACGATTTAAATCAGGACTTCTCATTAACACTTCAAAAGGGCGATAACGATGTGGAAACACTTTATTATGGAGACACCGTTGTTGCAAAGTATAGCGAAATGAATCAAAACTATGCAAGCGCAGGCAGAAAGGTAACAATGGTACTTGCCCTTTATAAAATAAGCGGTGGAAAGATGACGCTTTCAGATATAAAGGTTGAAGGCGGGCAAGCACCGGCACAGACGAACTTAAGCTATAATAACTGGGAGGAACGTCCTAACTATAAACCGGTTGGCAAAGCTCCGCTTGAGATGACCGCACAAATTACAGTGCCCCAAAACGATGGCAACCGGTACTGCGTAAAAGCTTTTGTTTTGGATGGAACAAACTTCCTAACGCATCTTGCGGATGCAAAAACTTTAGGCTAAAAATTACTTACAATTCCGGCATCCAACGTTGTCGGTCGTGGCAGTGGTTCTGATGCGTAATTTGGAAAGGTAATAACAATGAAGACATTCAAACGAATTTTAGGAATGATACTGTGTTTTTGCACAGTATCATTTCCGACCATTAAAGCGGAAGATAACAATAATTTACTTGTAAACGGTGACTTTGAACAAGGCATCTACGGTTGGAACGGGTCAAAGACCTCGTCCAACAATGGCGATTTTTCAGTGCAGAGCGAGGTCGCACATAGCGGTAAGGCGCTTTCTATTACATATATAACGGGTAGCCCTTTTGCCTCGCAGATTGTGACGGTGGAGCCGTGCGCACAGTATGAAATTTCCGCCTATGTTAAAACAGATGCAAATACCCAGGCAACGATTGAGTTTGAAGGCTCGGGCTTTGATACCGACATAGAGGTTGTTCCGAAGGGAACAACCACCTGGAAAAAAATTACGGCTACCATCACAATGCCGGTTGCAGCATCAAGATTAATAATTATGCCGCGTATATATGGCTCGGGAACAGCTTATTTTGATGATATTACCTTTAAGCTAATCAAGGAAGCACCAAAGCTCTCCTTAGAAACAGATCAGATTTTCTATTATTCTGATTTGGAAACGGGAACAGCTACGTCACATCTCTTAGGAGACGCAGTGGAAACGTATAAAGATGGTACAGTGGCGTTTTCATTTAAAGTGGGGGCATGGCCGATCGGAAGTCCGAGTGAAAAAATTCCCTTTACAGATGGAAAGGCAAGCTACACCTTCTCAATTTCCGAACGTTTGCAAGTGGAAAAGGAAGAAGTGACGCTTACCGCAACACTGTATGATAGTAGTGGTGCGAAGGTTGAAGAAAACAGTATTTCCATATATAGATGGAATCGACCGAGAAATTTGGGCGCAGACGGGATCTATCGTTATAATGGAGAACCTTTTTACCCTGTAATCGGCTATCATGTAAACAACCTTGAGGATGCAATAAAAGCCAAAGAGGCAGGAATTAACGTTGTGCAGGCCGGCACCGGTATGATAGATGCTCTGCAAAAGGTATTGGATGAGCAAGGGATTGACCTTGGCATTCGTGTTCTAGTGCCGCTTTATGGGACTGAAAACGGTGTTTTAACTCCGGCAGGTGCGCCGTCACGCGAGGAGAAAACAAAGACTGCTGTAAGAAAATATAAAGACTCTCGATTCGTTTTTGCCTGGGCAACGATGGACGAGGCGTTTCATATGATGACGGACGTTGAACCTCATTTGTTAAACGGGTATAAAATCATACGCGAAATTGATGCGACTCACCCTGTCTATAACTGTGAAACATTAGAAAGTACCTTTACCAGGGCGCAAAAGTATGTAGATATTTTGGCAAACGACCCCTACATTACAGACGGCATGAATGAAAGCGCTTTAACGCATGTATATAATCGAATGCTGAAGGTACAGAAGGCAACAGAAAGCAGCAAAAAAGCCACCTGTGCAATTTTGCAGGCATATAAGTCAGGAAGCTATGTGCCGAGCGGGAAAGACCTTCGCCATACGATTTATCAGGCAGTAGCGGCGGGCACAGATATGATAGGCTACTATGCACTTTCAGATGGAATGGGAAAAGATGAAAATGGCGCCGATATTGCGCTTTGGGATCAGCAGGCTGGCGCACCGGACCTTTGGAATGGCATGGTAGAATTCGGACAAAATGAAAAGGAAAAAGTCCTTCTGCATTTAACACAGCGGGATGAAAACGATATACCTTTAACAAAGAATGGCAATTTACAGTATTACGGTGCAACAGTCGGTGACCGCATGTATGTAGTACTGATGAACCAAAGCGTAACGGACAGTTTGGATGTAGAAGCGTTTGCGGCAAAGGCAGCGAATGGGCTTGCCCGCGTGCCGAGCATGCGCCTTGCACCCAACGAGGCAAAGCTTTTGGATTTGCCTCGCGTTACATACATGTCCATGAATGGAACAGAGGCAACCATAACGGTAGATGGTTTCGTAGCGGAATATTCAGCAGCCAATCAGCTTTTGAACCTTTATAAAAAGAATGATACCTTTACCGTAGCGGAAACAAGTATTTTCAAATGGTTTCACTGGGACAGCTTGTTGCGTCCGATTAAAAGCGAATAAAAAGATAATTTACAAATAGCTGCGTCCGCAAGGTGTGGCGCGGTAACCGCCATGAAAAACACTTTGATTTTTAGCTTGCAGGCGGAGAAAAACGGCATCATATTATGCATGAAGCCGAAAACGTGTGTTCAATTTATAGATAAATATAGATAACTATAAAAAGGAGGATTTCTCTTATGAAAGCAAAAAAAAGTGTTGCAATTGTCATGGCTTTGCTGCTGATGCTATCCGTATGCAGCAGTATGGTATTTGCAGCCGGGGTAAGTGAAGGCTATAGCAGTGGGTTTGAAGATGGTGGTATAGGTTGGCTTTACCACACCGTTGTCAAACCTGAGGACAAGGCGACAGCCGCTGAAGGTACCATTCAGAAAACGGCTGATGCGTATGAAGGCGTAAATTATGCAGTTTTGAAAAATAATGTACGCACAATATCGCCTGAGGTAACGGTAGAGCCTGGGAAAGATTATGAGATTTCTATAGCATATAATGCTACGAGTGAAACAACACTTGCTTTCTTTTATTACCAATATACTGCAGCTGGTACGCAAATCCTATTGGAGCCCATTGGACAAACATTTAATAATGATGGTAGTATTGGTAAGACAACAGTTGCAAACACCTGGACAGTTTTTAAGGTCAGAACCGGTGAAATTGCTGCAGATACAAGGAAAGTGCAGATTCAGGCACTGTGCTGGGCTGATAATAGAGTAGCCATAGATGCGTTCTCTGTGCGCGAATGTTCCTGGGAGAATTTCCAGGGAGTCGGCAATGCCGGATTTGAAACAGGTGTGACGGGATGGACGTCGGATAATGTTACAATCAAATCCAAAACAGAGGTTACGGATATTGTAGAGGGACAATACTGTGCAAGTATTGCTGCAGGAAAAGATGCAACAGGCCCTGACATTCCGGTTTTACCGGGTAAAAGTTATCGTTTGAATTTTTACTTTAAAACAGGCACGAGTGGATGTTCGTTCTATTATGGAATCGGAAGCGCAGCTAACGATTCAAACCTTGCACCTGCAAATAACGAATGGCAAGTTTACACATGGGATACGGGTGTAATCCCTGAAGGGGGATATGCACTTAAGATTAGGTTCAGACCATGGTCAGATACCTATTTTGATGGTTTTAGACTATTTGAATTAAGTGAAACCGTTACGGATGCGCTTGAAGGCGGCGATTTTGAGGATGGCATCACTTCCTTTAACAGAGTTGGTGCTACCGAAGAAACTGAAATCATACACAATGGTGCAAAATCCTTAAAACTTGAAGGAACAGCCGATACACCGGCTTATGCAGAGAAAAACTTTATTGCTCTGTCTGGCAGAGCGTATACCGCTACGGCATATTTTAAGGCAACGGCTTTATCTGGAGATGGCGCAAAGCTGTCAGTTGTAAATGGTAAAACGGGCGCGCAGGTAGCGGCAACCGATTACGTAAAGAGAACGTCAGGCGCGTGGCGGAAAATGACAGTTTCGATTCCGAGCACGGCACCAAGCTGGCTCAGATTAAAGGTAGAGGTTGTCGGCCAAGGCACAGTGTACTTTGATGATATTCGCGTATTTGAGGGTGCTGACAGTGGCACAGCGGCGTATGACGGTACCTTTGAAAATGGTCTTGACGGCTTTGAGGTTGAAAATGCGCTAGTTTCGTCTGCATCGGGCACTGTACATGCAGGTGCAAAGTCTGCCAAATTAACAGCTACGGCAGAGGCCCCCGCTTCAATTGCGGCGTCCACCACAATTGAAGCAGGAAAGTCCTACTATGTAACGGCGTACTTTAAAGCGGCATCATTGCCGGCAGGTGATGGAGAGGGCGCAAAGCTTTCTGTTGTAAATGATTTGACGGGTGAAGTGATTACGGCACTGGCAAATGTAACAGGGGACCCGCAGCCATCTATTACAACCACAACCGAGTTCTTTAAAACAAAAACAGACACATGGCGTAAAATGATGGTTTGCATTCCCACAAGCAATGTGGTAACAACTATTTTGGTTAAAGCTGAGCTTGTCGGTGAAGGTGAAGTGTACTTTGATGACATACAGGTGGAACAAACCGATGATTTAGTTTTCAATGGTGATTTTGAAGGCTTAACTTCGGATACGAAACTTGCTGGTGGCTATGACATGAGAACGACCCAAATAGATAGCACAAAGGGACAAGGAAACAGCATTAAAATTACGACAAAAGGTCTTATAAATGGAATCCAGATTCCGTTACCACGGACAGGAACGTCTACAATTTGTCGACTTTCCTTCGATTATTATACAAATAATTCCGCATATCCGGCGACGTACATTTCTGAAATAAGTCGTCCGGAAAATACGGGAACATATTATGGCCTTTTGAGCAATAATTTAAAGACAAACGAATGGGGACATCATGAGTTTTATTATAGAGGCGGGGATGGGTATTTTGATAGATTTGGAGCGCTGAGCTTAGATGCAAGTAATATGTTCCCTGGTTCAAGTGACACGCAGTTTGTCTATTATGACAATGTGAAGATTGAGGTAGTTTGCGCAAATGCTGACCTGACAGGCGGCAAGCGTTTTGAAACAATGTCCTTCTCAAAGGAAACAGTTTCCCCCGGTGATACCATCACAGCAACCTACAGCGAAATGAACCCAGACTATGCTACGGCAGAAGGCAGACAGGTTACGGCACTTTTTGGTATTTATAAAAAGGTGAAGGAAGGCGTGTGGGCACTTGTGGGTGCGAAAACAGCAAGCGGCAAGGCACCTAAGGCAACGAATTTTAATGGCAACTACTCAACTCCGACAGACTATTCAGCACACGGTATTTCGCCTTTACAGCTTACGGCTGAGCTTTCGATACCCCAGGATGCAGGCGAATATGGCATTAAAGCATTTGTATGGGATTCGACAGAGACAAGAGAACCTTTACTTGACCCGTATACTTTAAATATGAACTAAAAAAAGGAGAGGGACTATGAAAAAACTACTTGCACTACTACTCGCACTTTTCCTGATTCCGACGATACAGGTATCGGCGGCAAAAATGGATGGCGCAACAGATGAAGTTCTGCCCGCCGTTGACGGCATAGAAAACTATTTTAAAAATGGTGACTTTGAAGAAACAACAGGCGATCAAGCGGATGGCTGGACAGCAGGCCGCGGCGAATGGGGCGGCATGGCATCTGTTGTAAAGGATGCTGACGACGCACCCAGCGGCAAAAACTATGTGATGATTGACGGCGCAAAATGCACTTCAAGCCTGGGCTCACCGTTTATTACACAGAGCCTTAAAACCGTAGGTCGCGCACTCTATCAGTTTGAAATGTATGTAAAAACAGAACCGGGTGCATCCTCAGCGGTAAAGCTTGAGTTTTATCCTGACCTTTCTATTCCCGGTGCAGGGACCTGCGGCGAAGTGAATCCCTACCAGAACTTCCAAGGTGACGGCACCTGGGAGCATGTAATTTTAAACTTCCGCGCACCCTTAACTGCGCTTGACGGCAAAATTTTGTTGCGTATTTATAACAAGGGTATTGTATATTATGACAAGGTCAGCGTGCGCATGGTAGAAGCACCGCCAATGGCAACGCTTTCTGCTGACAATGTATTTGTTTATTCTGACTGGACGCGTGATGTAACTGTTGATATGGCATTCACACCCGCGAAATATTTCCCTGTCTTAAATGAAGGTGTAACAGTCGACTTCTCTTTAGTAGATGATGACGACAATGTAATTACATCACAAAAAGGCTTAAAAACAAATGGCGAATCCTTGTCCTACAAGGTTAACCCCGCTCATTTGAAGGAAAAGAAAAAGGAATATACGGTACAGGCTGATATCAAAGACAAAAAAGGTAAGATTGTCTACACAGCAACAACTCCTCTTTATAAGTATGACCGCCCCGCACTTTTTGGTGCAGACGGTGTATACCGCGAAGAAGACGGCACAGTCTTTTATCCGAACGTTGGCTACCATGCGTTCGGCTCAGACGCTCAAATGGATGAAGTGCTTGAATATTGTGTAAAAGCAGGCATTAACGTCTTGCAATGTAATGCATCAGATCTTGATGCACTTTTGGAATCCGGCACAGGTGTTAAAGGATTTGTAACGCTTTACGGCAATATGCAACCTGCAGGGCATGAATCCAATGCGGAAAGGACAAAGGCAACTGTAGAAAAATATAAGGACCATCCCGCACTCTTCTGCTGGGGCATTATGGACGAACCGTTTTTGAATCTTTCCGACCCTGAGGACGATTTGAGAGAATCCTATAAGATTATTCGTGATATTGACGACAAACACCCTGTTTACATTTGTGAATGTATGCAGTCATTCCACAGAACATCAGTAAAATATGTTGATATTATGGCAATTGACCCGTACCCGACTACCGGTATGGCACTCACCGTATACAATCGCTATGCAGATGCAGAAATTGCTGCAAACAACACGGGCAGACAGGTTATGGCTGTTAACATGGCATACCGTCAGGGAGATTACATGCCTTCCGGGCAGGATGTGCGCCATATCAATTACCAGACCCTTATGGGCGGTTGCGCAATGTTCGGTTACTATTCTCTCTCTGACGCTGTTGTCGTAACAGAGGATGGAAAAAGAAAAGAGCTTGCACTTTGGGATGAGCACGAGAAAGTAACAGACTGCTGGCAGGGTATGGTCGATTTCGAAGAGACGGAAGCGCCGATTCTGTTAGAACATTTTTATGAAAAGAAAACCGCGCCGTTCTCCCATGAGATGAACGAGATATTTGGCTATCATGGCATTGGAAAAGACGGCAGCCTTTACATGATGGTGATGAATAACACACCTTCACCGCGGGAAATCACTGTACCGCTGAAAAGCTTTGACGGCAGCATGACTGTAAGCATCGCGAATGTTGAACGTGTTTCTAAAACAGGTGCGGAACCGACAGTCGACAGAGGTGCTTCTGAACTGAAGGTGAAATTGTCCGGCTGGGAGCCTGTCCTTTACAAGATTACACCGCAGATGACCACAAGCTTTGATTCCCTGACATGGGCTGCATATGAGACATATCTGAATGCACCGAAAGCCTACTTTAAAGACCTCGGTGACTATGCCTGGGCAGCTGAACAGGTAGAACGCTTGTATCGTGAGAATATTGTAAACACAAAGGGCGAAGGCATCTATGCACCCGGTGCAAAAATTACACGCGGTGACTTTGCGATGTTCTTCATCCGCACATTGGGTCTTACGGCGAACACAAGCGATAACTTCGCAGACGTTGCAAGCGATGCGGCGTACGCTAAGGAACTGGCAATTGGTAAAGCACTCGGCATCTTCAACGGTGTTGGTGACAATCAATTTGCACCGGAAAGCGAGATTACACGCCAGGATTTGATGACAATTATTGCACGCGGCATGAACCTTACGGGTGAAGGCACAGATTTGGCGGCATTCCCCGATGCAGGCAGCGTTGCATCCTACGCGCTTGATGCAGTATGCGCTATGGTAAAGAGTGGCCTTGTTAAAGGAAATGCAGATGGCACTTTGAATCCCTTGGGCAATACAACACGCGCAGAAGCTGCGGTAATTATGGTTCGTATTCTGGATCAGAAATAAGAATTTATAAGCAGTTTCATATAACACGGGCAGAAATCAATTCTGCCCGTGTTTTTTGTATACAAAAAAGCGCACATCACACAGGTGGCCGTGTAGTGTGCACGCATCATTTTTTAAAATATAGTATTAAAAGCGAATACTAACCTCGCCTGATGTAAGCGCAATGGGTGTGCCGTCCGCCGTACAAACTTGCAAAGAAAAGTCATCCCCGATGCCCACGACAGTAGCAGGGTAACTTTCTGCACCGCGAAGAACCTGCACATTGCGACCACTCAGCATGTCTCGCGCGCGATATGCTGAGAGAAAAGGCTTTGTATCAAGTTGTGCAAGATAGGTGTCGACGCGTTTTAAAATTTCAGCGATAAGTTGACTGCGAAGTCCCGCCTGACAGGTGGGAAATATCGAGTCCGCAATGGATTCGATTTCGGAATGAAAACCGCCCTCGGGCGTGTAGACATTTACCCCAATACCCAAAATGATATGTGAAATTTGTTGCTTGTCGGGAGAAAAAACGCCTTCCGTCAGAATGCCGCACACTTTTTTCCCGTTTTTATAAACATCGTTTACCCATTTTATAGAAAGCGGAGCACTGCCGAGCGCTTCTGCCGCCTCGGCAACGCAAACAGCCGCCATTGCGGTGATGGGCAACACGTCTGCACCGATTTGCGACGGTCTTAGAATCATACTCATATAAATGCCGCTACCATGAGCAGAATGAAAACGCCGCCCCAATCTGCCACGACCGCCAGTCTGGCGTTCAGCAATAATAACTGTACCTGATACTGCGCCTTTTTCTGCCATCGCCTTGGCCGTAATATTTGTCGATTCCAGCGTTTCATAAACATGCAGTTTGCCGGCTAAAGAGGGCATATGGTGCAGAATTTCGTTGTAAAATGCAGTGTGTGACATCGCTTTCTCCTCTTGTGTTTCATGAATTTCATAAAAAAATAAAAAAGTTTGAAAAAACACTTTACAAATGAAAAAAATTATGCTATAATATATTTTGTTCGTAAGAATCAATATCGCGGGGTAGAGCAGCCTGGTAGCTCGTCGGGCTCATAACCCGGAGGTCGTGTGGTTCAAATCCCACCCCCGCAACCATGTTATCGAAACACCGAAGTGCATTGCAATCGGAGTTTTTTATTTTGACATGCAGTGAAAAGGCGGATTCCACTTTGTAATTGACTCGATTATAACAGAAAAAAGTAGAATTTGTCAATGGTTTCCGAATAATTCATAAATATAGACCATGAGAAAAGAAAAAAGGATTTTGAAGGCGATCATGAAAAATTAAAGAAATATAAAAAAAGGATTGACAGACGGGGATATTTCTGTTATAATTATTAGTGCTGACGCAGGGAGAGGTGTCCGAGCGGTTTAAGGAGCCGGTCTTGAAAACCGGTGACTCGAAAGAGCCGTGGGTTCGAATCCCACCTTCTCCGCCAACTTATCGCCTCCTGCAAAGCGCAGCTGCGTTTTGCAGCGAGGTACAGCAATTTAATAGAATATGGAGAAGTACCCAAGTAGGTCGAAGGGGCTCCCCTGCTAAGGGAGTAGGCTGGGAAACCGGTGCGAGAGTTCGAATCTCTCCTTCTCCGCCAAAAACAAAGAGATACCATGCGGTATCTCTTTGTTTTTGATAGTGTAAAGTCAATTCGAACTCTCGAGAGTTCGCCGTAGCAGCCGCAAGGATTCTTGCGGACTGCGGAGTCTTGAGCACGGCAAATTTTTTTCGATATAATCGAAGATGGTCAAAAAATTGCCGGCGAGAGTATCTCTCCTTCTCCGCCAAAAGACGGCAAGTTTCAACTTGTCGTCTTTTACTTTTTACTTCTTCACTATTCCTTAAAACTTAAACTTCCATAAGCCCTACCTTCTCTGCTACCATTTAGCAAGTTATTTTTTGCCCAAAGGTTCATATATCAGGTGAAATTTACTTGAAAATGCCCCTTAAATATGGTAAACTAAGAATAAGAGTAAATACAAAGGAGAAAAACTTCATGTGCAATAAAGAAGAAAAAGCAAGGGAACTTTTCAGGGAAGGGTACAACTGTTGTCAGGCGGTATTGGGTGCATTTTGTGAAGAAGTAGGGCTTGAGTTTGAAACGGCGATGCGCCTTGCCTCGTCTTTTGGAGCAGGGATGGGCAGACTCAGAGAAGTCTGCGGCGCTGTCAGTGCACTTTTTATGATAGCGGGACTTTTGGAAGGTTACGTCGCACCGGATGACGATGAGCAAAAAGCCGCACATTATGCGCGCATACAAACTCTTGCAAAAGAATTTCAGGAAAAGCACGGTACCATTCTTTGCCGTGAGCTTTTAAAAAGAACGGCGGAGGTACCAAAGCCTGAGAAACGCACAGAAGCCTATTATGCCGAACGCCCCTGTGCGGCGTTTGTTGGTGAGGCAGCACGCCTTGCTGAAAACCTTTTGAAGGGAGAATAAAGAAATGAAAATCACGTTAAATCCGGATACAGAGGTCACGAAGGCGGTGCAGGAGGGGCTGAAGAAAACGGGCGGCTACTGTCCGTGCGTCCTTGTGCAGAACGAGGACACGAAATGTATGTGCAAAGCATTTCGCGAGCAGATAAAAGACCCGAATTTTGAGGGATTTTGCCATTGTATGTTGTATTATAAGGCAAAGGAATAATAAAATTACGTATAAAAACGTTTTTTTAAAATCCATGTAAGAAACACTTGCAGTTTCAGGCACAGTATGATACAATAAAATAAAATTGGAAAGGAAGTGCAATATGGAAGAAAATAAAAACACGGAGCAGGAAAATACAGTTAAAATTGCAGACGATGTTGTACAAATGATTGCCGGTGTTGCCGCGGGAGAGGTTGACGGCGTATATGCGATGGGGAATTCGATTGCAAGCGGAATTGCAGAGCTTTTGGGTGCTAAGAAAAATGTGTCACGCGGGGTAAAAGCAGACATTCGCGGCAACGAGGTTTTGATTGATGTACATGTGATTGTGTGTTACGGCGCGCGTATTCCTGACGTTGCCTGGAACATTCAGGAACGCGTGAAGGATGCAGTCGAAACGATGACGGGGCTTACTGTTTTAAAAGTCAATATTCATATTGACGGCATAAATGTTGAAAAAGAAACGGAGCCGACAGAGGAAACCACAGAAGAATAGAGAGGGAGAACAAATGAAAAAGTTTTTACGTGAATTTAAGGAATTTGCAATGCGTGGCAACGTCATGGATTTGGCAGTTGGTGTTATTGTCGGTGCAGCGTTTAAGGCGATTGTTGATTCCTTGGTTAAGGATATTATTTCGCCGATTATCGGGCTTTTTGCAAAGAAGGATTTCAGCGGTCTTGTTTTGCGTGTTGCGGGCGTGGAAATCGGCTACGGTGCGTTCATTACCGCGGTCATCAATTTTGCAATTATGTCATTCGTAATTTTCTTGTTTGTGAAATTTATGAACCGCTTGGCGGCCATCGGACAGAAAAAAGAAGAAATAAAAGAGGAAGTAACCATGAAGAAATGCCCGCATTGTTGCATGGAAATTGCAAAACAGGCAACGAGATGCCCGCATTGCACTTCTGAGGTAGAAGCATGAAAACAATTGTCTCCTGCGCCGAAATGCGTGCAGCAGAACGTGCGGCTATGGATATAGGTCTTTGCGGCCGCCTTTTGATGGAAAATGCGGCGACTGCTGCGGCAAATAGGATAATGGCTTTGGCACCAGATGGCGTTTTGGTGCTTTTAGGCAAGGGGAATAATGCGGGTGACGGCGCAGCCGTTGCCCGCCGTTTATATACGGCAGGAATTCCTGTAGAAATGATTACGGTATTAGATCCGTCTGCCCTTTCGCCTGATGCGGCTGCAAATCTGACAATTGCAGAAAAAATGGGCATCCCTGTGACACGGTGGTGTTCTTTTGATAAGCAAGCGGGGAGCCGTCTTTTGGTGGATGCTTTGCTTGGTACGGGGCTTCGCGGCACGATAGAAGGCGAATTGAAAGATGCAATCCTTTGGATGAACGCGTGCCAAAACGTGAAAGTAGCACTCGATATACCCAGTGGGATCGACGGAGACAGTGGCGCGGTGCACGGGTGTGCGGTGCGTGCTGATTACACGATTTCCTTTGGGTTCCCGAAATTGGGACTTTATTCGCCGCTTTCGGCAGATTATGTCGGGGAAATCAATACGGATAACATTTCTCTTTTGCCGCCTTTGGATTGCAAACGATTTTTGTTGGAAAAAGAGGATATCATTCTGCCACGTCTTTCGCGTGCTGCGCATAAAGGCATGGCGGGGCGTGTTGCAGTTTTGGGCGGCAGTGTGGGCATGTGCGGTGCAGTGTATATGGCTTCGACGGCGGCAGAACGCTGCGGCGCAGGTCTTGTGACAGCGGTCGTACCCCCACCGCTCGTGCCTGCCTTGATGACGCGCTTTACAGGTGCAATGGTGTCGGAAACGTTGTCGAAAGCGGATGTCATCGTGGTCGGCAACGGCATGGGACGGGATGAAAAAGGGGCAAAAACGCTGCAAACAGCATTGGCGGCAGATGTAAAGACGCTTATTATTGACGCAGATGGTCTGTATCATCTTACGAAAGAGGACATAAAAAAGACATGTGCAAACGTGATTTTGACGCCTCATATGGGTGAAATGGCGCGCCTTACGGGCAGAGATGTTTTGGACATAACGGAAAACCGTGTAGTTGCTGCTGAAACACTTGCGGCAGAGTGGGGCGTGACGGTTGTTTTAAAGGGTGCATACACCGTTGTCGCAAAGAAAGACGGAAAGACATATATTAATATGACGGGCAATCCGGGGATGGCAAAAGGCGGCAGTGGCGATATTCTTGCCGGTATGATAGGCGGCCTTGCGTCATCAGGTGTGGAAGATGCGGCGACTTTTGGTGTTTTCTTACACGGGCTTGCGGGCGATTTGGCTGCAAACGAGGTGGGCGAACGCGCAATGTGTGCAGAAACCCTGTTAAATTTTATTCCGACTGCAATAAAATGTATGGAAGGCGAAAAAGATGTAAATAATAAAGGTGTAACCAAGCCACGGGATGGCAGAAAATACATTTGACTTTTTCCGCCGAGCAAGCTATAATGAGTATATACATGCAATGGATTGGAGGCTTGGGTTACATGGCAGAGAAGAAAAAAATACTGATTAGCCTTGATAAAGTGTTTCTCAAAGAGCTTGACGCATATTTAGAAACTGCGGCGTTGACAAGAAGTGACTTTATCCGCCGCGCTCTTCATTTTTATTTGCAGGAAATGCGGCGGGAGAAAGTACGCCTTGCAATGGAGAAGGGATATCGGGAAATGGGAGAGATTAACCTCGGCATTGCCTGTTCTTGTTTTCATGCAGATTGTGAAACTGTTATCGGGTATGAGGAGAATCTAAGGTGATTGTAAAAAGAGGCGATATTTTTTACGCTGATTTAAGCCCCGTCATCGGGTCGGAACAAGGGGGTGTACGCCCTGTTTTAATTGTGCAGAATGATATAGGCAACCGCTTTAGTCCCACCGTCATAGCGGCGGCAATTACGAGCCAAATCAATAAGGCAAAATTGCCGACACATATTGAAATTGACGCGCAGGACTATGGGCTTTCCAAGGATTCGGTTGTGCTTTTAGAACAGATACGTACCATTGACAAAAAACGACTGAAAGAGAAAATTGGGCATCTTGACAGTAGTATGATGCGGCGTGTAGATGACGCACTCGAGATAAGTCTTGGTTTGTCCGGCTTTTAGCGAAGGGGAGAGTGACATGACGATTTTTGGAAAAACACTGCAGTTTCTGCGCGATAAGGATGGTGTGACGGCAGAAAAACTTGCCGAGGCAATCGGTATACAGGTTTCAATGATTGAAAATTTAGAAAACGGTTACATAGAACCGGATACGGAAACGGCATCTTTGATTGCTAAGTATTTTGGTGTAACCGTTGGGTATATGCGCGGCAGCGCAGGTACGATGTAATGAAAAAGAAAAGGAGTCCGTATGTGTAATGTACGGCTCTTTTTTATATTGCCAAAAAATGTTGTTTTTTTCATTTGCGTATTGACAAAATGCGCATTTTAGCGTATAATAAAAAGCGAAATAAAAAGAAAACTGTTTCGAAATAAAACGAAAGCAATCAAAAGTGAAACAGGTATAAAATGCGGGTGGCGAAAACCGAGGTCAGACCTCCCGATATGTGTTTCATAAAAGGAGCAAAACCATGAAAAAAGAAGCGCTAAAAATGGCGAAACAAGCCTACCAAACAGAAAGTGAATGCATTACCGAAATGCTGGAATACTTTGACGAGGAAGCGTTTTCAAAAGCGGTCGAGCTTTTGAAGAATGCACCCCGTATCGGAACTTCCGGCTGCGGACATTCGGGCATTATCTGTCAGCATATGGCACATCTTCTTTGCTGTATTGAACGCCCCACGCGTTTTATTTCACCCGCAGAAGCGGTGCATGGTGCAACAGGCTATCTGCAGGCGGGTGATGTTTGTATATTCGCATCCCGCGGCGGCAAAACCAAGGAACTTTTGCCGATTGCAGATATCTGCAAGGCAAAAGGCGTACATATCATTACTGTAACCGAGAATATGGAATCGCCGCTTGCAGAAGTTGCGGACGTGGTGCTAAAGCAGCATGTGAACCGTGAAACTGACAAGTATAACGCACAGGGTACAACCTCAACGACTGCACTCTGTGTGATTTTCCACGCATTGCAGACGGCTCTCATTGAGGAGACGGACTACCAAAACGAGCAGTTTGCGCTCATTCACCCAGGTGGCGCGGTGGGAGAGCGACTGAATAAAAAAGAACTTTAAGGAGGAATTATCATGGAATTTAAAGTATTTCAAAAGGAACTGGAATTGCAGTCAAGAGGCTGGATCCCCACATTTCACGATGTATCAAAAGAGGTTATTGAGATTGTAAAGGCATCCGGCATTCAAAACGGTACTGTCTGCATCGCATCTCACCACACAACATGTTCTGTTATGATTCAGGAATGCTCGCATGACATTGATTCTTTTGATCTCGAATATTTGCAGCATGACCTTTTGGACATCATGCGCAAAATGATTCCCGACTTTGCGGAAGAACATCAGTACCGTCACCCCGGCCCGATTCACGCACAATTCGGCAGATACGTTAACGAACCCGGTGACTTCACAAGCATGAACACAGACGGACATCTCCGCAGTGTATTCTTTGGCAGAAGCGAAACCATGACCATTAAAGACGGCGTTTTAGATGGCGGTGAGTTTGCTCACATCTACTTCATCGACTGGGACCATGTACGCGCACGCCGCAGACAGCTCAACGTTACCGTTATGGGTACGACCGATGCAATTGAGGACAGAAAGTGGAATGGCGGCGAGGTTATCAATACACTTCGCAAGTACACCGATGAAGAAAAAGCATACGACGTACACTATGACCTGCAACTGAAAAGATAAGTGAATTCTATAAAAAGTCCCCGTCTAATGAACAGGTCCAGTAAAAATGGACAATAGAAAAAAACGCCCTCCTATGGTAGAATAAAAGAAACTACCATAGGAGGATTTTTTTATGCCCAGAGAATACCGACATATAAAGGAATACAGAAAAGAACTGCACAAATTAA
>JAZNUV010000044.1:0-20407 GCA_045592445.1 Clostridia bacterium
GGGGCGCCTTCGGCGGTATCGTTGCAACCTGTGCCGTGGTACTCCCTTCTCTTTTCATTATTACAATCATTGCCGCGTTTATAAGAAACTTTGCATCCATTGCCGCTGTGGGGCATGCCCTTGCAGGGATACGCATTGCAGTCGCGGCATTGGTGCTCGGCACGCTTTATAAAATGCTGCGCAAAAATGTACGTGGCGTATTTGGCACCGTCATTTTTCTGATTACGCTTTTGCTGTCCATTTTGACAGGCATTTCGCCCATTTATATTGTTCTCGGCGCCATCATCGTCGGTCTTATCTACGGGCATTTTGCGAAAGGAGAGGTAGAATGATATATTTTTCACTTTTCACTGCCTTTTTCAAAACGGGACTTTTTGCCATCGGCGGCGGTCTTGCCACATTGCCCTTTTTGTATGAAATTTCTGATCGATACGGTTGGTTTACAAAGGAAATGCTATCAGATATGCTGGCAGTTTCCGAATCCACGCCCGGCCCCATCGGCGTAAACATGGCAACCTATGCCGGCTACTGTGCGGCGGGCGTCCCCGGCGCAATCGTGGCGACTTTTTCTTTGATTCTGCCCTCCGTTATCATTATTTTACTGATTGCGACGTTTATGTCACGCTTTCGTGAGAATCGTTTTGTAAAAAGTGCGTTTTGCGGGATTCGCCCCGCTGTCGTCGCCATTGTCGCTTTGGCAGTGTGGAAGGTTTTGCAGGTTTCCGTTCTCAATATGCCGCGATTTTTGGAAACGCAGAACTTTTTTGCGCTTTTTGAGCCGCTTCCCATATTGCTTCTTGGTGGCTTTCTCTTTGTAAACAACTTCTTTAAAAAAGTGCACCCCATTTTTCTGATTGCGGCGGGTGCCATACTCGGTATTCTTCTTAATTTGTAAATTTATTTTTAACAATGGAATAAAAGCATGTACATTGTTTAAAATTTACGATACAATAAAAAAAGGGGGTGTTCCGATGCAAAGCAAAATATTGGTCGTGGATGACGATGTCAATATCTGTGAACTGGTACGCTTATATCTTACAAAAGAAGACTACGATGTAACCACGGTGTATAACGGCAGGGCCGCTATCGAAACATTTTCTAAATCCGCTCCCGATCTTGTCCTTTTGGATTTGATGTTGCCGGGTATGGATGGCATGGAGGTCTGCCGCGAAATTCGCAAAAAATCCGCCACACCTATTATTATGCTGACGGCAAAAGGCGAAACCTTTGATAAGGTACTCGGGCTTGAGCTTGGGGCGGATGATTATATTGTTAAACCGTTTGAGCCGAAGGAGCTGGTCGCGCGCGTTAAAGCCGTTTTACGGCGCAGTTGTACGGCGCAAGACGAAGAAGAACGGTGCGTCGAATATAACGGGCTTTCCATAAGCCTTGTCACCTACGAGCTTTGCGTCGGAGGGAAAAGTGTTGAGGTCCCGCCAAAGGAACTTGAGCTTTTATACCATTTGGCTTCCCATCCAAACCGCGTGTATACGCGCGAGCAACTTTTGGAGGATGTATGGGGTTTTGACTATTTTGGAGACTCCAGAACCGTTGACGTGCACGTCAAACGCCTGCGCGAAAAACTGGAGGGGCATGAAAACGGCTGGCAACTGAAAACCGTCTGGGGTGTCGGCTATAAATTCGAGGTGAAGTAGACGTGCGGAAAACTATTTTCAGCCAAATTCTGACCGCGCAGTTTACAATTGTCACGCTCTGCGTTTCGGTGCTTGCCTCCCTGCTTTTTACCTTTGTCGGGCAGTATATTGTGGATGAGCGCGAGCAACTTCTCAAAGAAGAAGTGACACATCTGAATGAAATTACCGTTTTCTACCAGGAAAACCAAAACAGCAACATGGCTTCTCTTTATGCCATGACACTCAATGATATTGCACGTCGCATGGGCGGCGTAGTCTTTATTGCAGACCGAAACGGCAAAATTCGTACCTGCTCGCAAAATATACGGGAACATATAGAGAGCGATTTGCCTGAAGAACAAGTGTCCCGTCTTTTTGCGGGAGATAATCGGATGCTTGGCAATTTAAACGGTTTTTTTAAGAAAACCTATCTTTTGGTTTCCTCCCCGATTTCCTACCGCGGCAAGACGCATGCCGTCGGCTGCATTGCCGTACCCATGCCAGAAATCACGCGATATCGTAATGACATCTTTCGCACAGTTGCCGTCTCCACAGTATGCACGGCAATGATTTCTTTCCTCCTTGCGTATTTTCTCTCCCGCCGCATCTCCAGCCCCTTAAAGCACATAAGCAGTGCCGCAAAAAGCATTGCGAAGGGGAATTTTGATGTAGAGGTGCCTGTACGCGGGAATACGGAAATTGCGGAGCTTAGCGAAACCTTTAATCAGATGACTTTTTCCTTGAAAAAGCTTGAGGATATGCGTGACGGGTTTATTTCAAACGTCTCCCATGAGCTGCGCACGCCCATGACAACAATTTCGGGCTTTGTTGAAGGCATATTGGACGGTACCGTTCCCGCCGACAAGCAAACCGAATATCTCTCTATTGTTTTGAACGAAACAAAGCGTCTTGCACGGCTTGTCAACGAGCTTTTGCTTGTCGCACGCATGGAAGGCGGGCTTGTCCTTCAGAAAACTGTATTTGATATAAATGAGCTTTGCCGTGTTGCACTTTTACGCTTTGAACAAAGCTATGCGGATAAAAATATTTGCGCGAAAGTGGATTTCGCCAGTGACGTCTGCCTTGTTCTGGCAGATAAGGACGCGATTGACCGTGTTTTAATCAATCTTTTTGACAATGCCGCAAAGTTTAACATCCCGGGCGGTTATGTCCACGTTAAAGTCAGTGAAACAGACACAGTGGCAACCATATCCGTGGAAAATACAGGGCCGGGGCTTACGTCCGAGGAACTGAAAATGATATGGGACAAGTTTTACAAAACTGATAAATCCCGCAGTCTTGACAAAACGGGTGTCGGGCTGGGGCTATACCTTGTAAAAAACATTGTTGCCGCGCACGGCGAAAAAATTTATGCAGAAAGTGTGCCTGACCGTTTTACCCGATTTGTTTTCACGCTCAAAAAGAGATGAATTTTTAGTTTTTTCATTTTTATATCATAATTTCATAACAATTTTGTTGTATGCTATACTTATAAACCGAGAAAGGATGAAAAATGATGCAAGAATTTAATGAATTTCAATGGCATAGTCCCGAACCGCCCACGCAAACCCCTGCGCCCGAACCACAGAAGAAGAAAAATCCCACATGGCTCACGGCATTTTTGGGTGCAGTCGTCGGTGCCCTCCTCGTCTCGATTCTATCCCCCGCTATTTCCGGTCTTTTTGGCCATGATGGCGGCACCTTCTCCTTTGGGGACGCGCCCGAAGCAACGCCATCGCTTTTACAGGTTACGTATAACCCTGAGAACCGAACGGAACTGACTACCGTGGAAATCGGGAAGTTGGTAGGCCCTGCCGCCGTCGGCATTACAACGGTTGTCGAAACACAGATGTACTCCATTTTCGGCGGTCGCAACACCTATGAAAGCAGCGGCAGCGGCAGCGGTATCATCATCTCTTCCGACGGCTATATTATCACAAACAACCATGTCATTCAAAACGCCAAAAAGGTTACCGTTATTTTAAATAACAGTAAGGTTTACGATGCAAAGGTAATCGGTGCGGATGCGCAAACAGACCTTGCCGTTTTAAAGATTGATGCAAAGGACCTCCCCACCGCCGTTTTGGGGAATTCCGATGCGCTTGAGGCAGGCGAACGCGTTGTCGCTATCGGCAACCCCTTAGGGCAGGAGCTTGCAGGCACACTGACAGAGGGCATTGTCAGTGCTCTGAATCGTACACTTACGGTGGACAATGTGAGCTACACGCTGATTCAGACTGATGCCGCCATAAACCCCGGCAACTCCGGCGGCGCCTTGGTGAACCGTTTCGGTGAGGTTATCGGCATTAACACCGTAAAGGTCAGCTCTTCGGACGTGGAAGGCTTAGGTTTCTCCATCCCTGTAAACAACGCAAAGCCTATTATTGAGGACCTTATCAATCACGGCTATGTAAAAGGGCGGCCGCGTATCGGTCTTTATGCCGAATATTTAACACCCGAGGAAGCGGCATATTATAATATTCCTTCTGCCGGTCTTTTCGTTTCTGAGGTGGTTGCGGACAGCGGTGCGGCAAAGGCGGGCATCCGAAAAGGTGACGTTGTATTAAAATGTAACGCCGAGGAAGTAAAATCCGTGGATGAACTCAACGCCATCCGCGATCAATTTAAGGCGGGTGACACGATTACACTGACGATTAACCGCGACGGGAATGTAATGGACATTCGCGTCACACTGACAGAGGAAACGCCTTCCTTTACCCAATAACCCACAACAAGAAAGGGGCAGTTTAAAAACTGGAGTTTTTAAACTGCCCCTTTTGGGGGATGGAATAAAAATGTTGTAGACCGAACAAACTGAGCCACGGCAAGGCGTACATGGGTACGTCGAGAGGCGAAGTTTGTTCGTAGCATAAACGCTAAAATACAAGGCAGTATCTGGATTTTTCAAATTTTACAGCATATTTCATATTTTTGATTTTCTTAAGAGGTTCTAAAATATGTTAAAAATAGCGTTTGTGCGATCTACGCATTTTTAAACATCCCCCCCTTTTTTCTGCAAAATCCGCTATATACTGACAGTGTTTATATTGACTTGTATTTCCTTTCATGGTATAATAATGAAGCTGATGCAAAGCATTAAAATTTCTATTTACCAATGAAAGAAGGAAAAAACATGCGCAAAAAATTGTATAAGGCAATCTCATTTTTCCTTGCCATCCTGATGTTATTGTCTTTGTCAGGTTGTATCACGGGGACAACGATTTTAGATGGGACCGATTCACCTTCCGCCACGGACACAAGCGTCGCAAACCGCGAAGAAGCTTTCCGCAGTGTTGTCCAGCGCCTTGTCAATACCTTTGGTATTGTAACGCCGGATAAACTGGCTCCGTTTAAAGAAGGGCGCTACGATGACACCTCGCTTGCCACCTTCCGCGAGGTCGTATCCGGTGTTATGGAAGCAAAGATGATTGACGTAACAGGTGACGGGAAAGACGAACTGTTTTGCGTATGGTACAACAACGGCATCAAAGCAGCTGTTTTTGAATATGAGAACGGTAGCGCAAACCTTGCATGGACGGATCGTATAGGGGATGTTTGCAACATTTTCCATTTTTCTCTTTACAAGATTCAAAATCAAATTCTTTGGAACTGGGGCAACACAAGACACTATTTTGACAGTTTCATATCCTATATTGATAAGCAGTATCAGAACGCACTAAAAGACGGGTTTATCTTTACGGCTGAAGAGCAACAGTACATAGATGAAGAGGCCGCGCACGGAAAAATAAACGAAAGCGATGCCATCAAAAAGGTTTGTGAAAAGCGTCTTGGTATAGACGGTGACGAAGATGAAAGGGTCCTGGACATTCGGATAGAAGGTTATGATTTGACCCTGACACCGGATGATTTTGCGTCGCGTTGGAATATTACAATTCCCGAGCCAAAGTTTTCACCACAACAACTGCTTGCCAAATTACCCTATTTGGGTGACAGAAGTGCGTGCAAAATGGATAAAGCGATGGCAGAGGCTTTTGCAAACACCATTGAAAGCGTTCGTTCCAAGTACCAAACGAACGGGAATTACACACTTTACGCCTATCTTGCAGACCCCGCGGATGACGGCTTCCCTGTTTTAATCACCGCGTTTTGCAGAGAGGACCTTTATAATTTCTATGTCGCACACGATGAAAACGAACAGCCCATGTTTGATGTATGGACTTATCACGAAGGAACTGTGCAAAACGTTGCAGTTGAAACGCACAATCAGATCGGTCAAAAAGCAGATTCCATTCAATTTTTGTCAGACAATGGGAAGCCCATTATCGGACTTCGTTACAGCGTGTATCGCGGTACAGACGACGGCACGCAAGGGATTGTCTACTACGCCATCGAAAACGGTCAGATGACGATGCTGCATGACGAAATGGAATGTGCCGCCAGAGGCTACGGCAGCGATACCATGTATGGCTATTACATCCCCTTAAAGGACGGTACCATTTACGGTGATAAGGTTGGCAACAATCCGGGGCTCCCTGCCCAAACGCTGATAGAGAACGGCTGGTATGTATCCGGCCATGGAACGCCCGGCGTCAGTGCCGTCGCCTATGCTATGGTACTGGACGGCAAGCTTATCCCTGCTTCCAACAACCCGAACGATGCTATCTGGGCGAACATGTTTAGCCAAAACCTGCGAGACAGTAGCTACGGGCAAATTATGGAAGGCTCAATAGACCTGTATATCACGAATTGGAGTAAAGCCGACGAGGTAACCGATCTTTTGCGCTCCTACGCAAAAGTAGCCGCAAGACCTTCTTATGCGTATGACAGAGTTTCCGCCCTCCTTACAAATGCACAGTACAATGCATTGGCAGACGCCGTCTCGAAACTGTTTACGGGTGAAATTGACGAAATTTACAAATTGGCAGACGATTTGTACTACGTCATCGTTTTCGCAAATGATACCCCCTGTGGCGGTGTCCTCATAAAAAATACAGAGAACGGAACAGGCTGGCGCGTGATTCATTCGAGCGAAACATTGATGACTGCGGATGCACTGCAAACCGTGGCAGATGACGACCAATCCAAATCCAATATTACGATTGATTATACTAAAACAGATAAAAGCACGGCATATTTGCAATCCGTACTGGAAAATATTGACGGCTCTGTTCCCAACAATGCTGCAAAATCCGAATTGGTCGGCTATATAGAAACCTGCATCTCAAAAGACAGCCAAATCGATGTAAAAGCGAAAAAGAATTGCATTGCCGTCACGGATAAAACCATCGAAAAGAGCGTTGAAAAAGCCATAAAAACACGCGATACACTGACGCAGCTTTTGCGTGAAAAAGACGTGAGCACGAACAAGAGAGCCAGCGTTATCTTACATATTTTGTGCAAAAAAACAAATGTGGAAGAGCCTGTACAAATCACTTTTGACAAGAGTCTGATTGGCGCTTATGGCGAGGCTGACGCTATCAAGATTTTGTTGGAAGATGCAGAACATTCTGTTCTTATCTCCGCAGACACCTTGCAAAAGCTACTTGAAAAATACGGACAGTTTTCTGTAATTTTGCAGAAAACAGAGAAAAACACGTACACCATTCAGTTCGCCGATGCAGATGGAAACAGAATTGATAAAATCGAAAGCAGCCTGCTTTTTGAGCTGCCCGCCATGCATGAATTATGCACCGTTGAAGCCGAGTATGTAGGTGGCGCAGATAACTGGGGCGGTCAGTATGACGAAAACAGACACACCATCTCCTTCGAAACGCCGTTTACGGGCAATTATACGATTTTGGAGGATACCGAGAACATCTCGGACATTGATACATTAACCGAGGAGCAACAAAAGGCAATTCGTTTTATGGTATCAAAGGGATATTTCACCTTGGACAATGCACAATTCAGCCCCGACAGTACCTTGACCCGATATGACTTCTCGCAAGCCTTGGTGCGCATGTTCTTTGCACTTGATAAGTCCCTGGTCTGCCCCTTCCCCGATGTTACAACGGATAATCCTTATTATCCTTTTGTTGCATCCGGCGCGGCAATTCGAGTGATTGAAGGCTATGATGACGGCACCTTCAAAGGTGATAAAAATGTATTACGTGAAGAAGTTCTTTCCCTTTGCAGCCGTACCTTAAAAGAACGAAAGGGTTATATAGAACCGGCGCAGCCTTCCGATTTCTTGCATTTTACAGATGCTGCGGCCATTCCAAACTGGGCGCGCGGCGAAATTGCTTTGGCTGTTCGCGAGGGACTGATAAAAAGCGGGAACGCGTTAGAACCGGGCGCCGAAATTTCAAGAGCAGAAAGCGCGGAAATTCTATACAGATTGTTTATGCTCTTGTATGAGGTCGAGCCTGTACCGGTAAACACGTCCGCATCCTCTTCTGCCCTTCCTATTGTTATCGGAAGCACTGTCGGCATTGCCGCTTTGTCAGCCTGTATACTTTTTATAGGAAGAAAGAGAAGAAAATCTAAAAATACAGAACAATAAAAAGCTTTTATACTCGCATTCTTGAACATCAAAGTTCAATTTGGTAAAGCAGGCTTTCTGTTTGTGAAAAGGATATAATTAGGCACATTCTGCTATATTATTTCCATGATTTATACAAAAATACATTTTCACAAAAAAAATTTCAAAAAAAGCTTGTTAAATTATTATCAATGTGCTATAATGTAGCTTGTATGAGCAGATACTGCAAAATGACATATACAGATAGTAAGGGCAGCTCTGTTTGCCTGAAGAAAAGTAGAAATTTGGGGGAATGAATTATGAGCAGAAAAATTACAATTATCGGAGCAGGCAGCGTAGGCGCAACCATTGCATATACGCTCTCTCAGGACGACATTGCGTCGGAGATTGTTCTCATCGACATCAATAAAGAAAAGGTCGAAGGCGAAGTTATGGACATTATGCAAGGTACCAGCTTCCGTGACCCGATTTCTGTTGTTGCAGGCGATTATGCAGACGCAAAGGATTCCGACATTGTAATTATTACGTCGGGGATTGCCAGAAGACCCGGTCAGACACGTCTTGAACTCGTGCAGACAAACGTCAATATCTTAAAAAGTATTACACCGGAAATTGTTAAGGTAGCACCGAAGGCACTCTATATCATTGTCAGCAATCCGGTTGATATAATCACCTATGTATTTACAAAGATTTCGGGCTTGCCTGAAAATCAGATTATTGGTTCCGGCACACTCCTTGATACCGCACGTCTTCGTTGCGCACTTTCCGAGCATTTTTCCGTCGGTCAGAAAAGCATCCACGGCTATGTGTTCGGTGAACATGGCGATTCTGCTTTTATTCCGTGGTCATGCGCCGTTGTTGCAGGTGTGCAAATTGACGAATATGCAAACATCATGAAAGAACACGGTCTTATAGAAAAAGACCTTGATAAAGATGAAATTATTGACTATATCCGTAAATCCGGCGGCAAAATTATTGCCGGAAAGGGCGCAACCTTCTATGCAGTTGCCGTTTCCGTATGCCGTCTTTGCTCCGTGCTTCTCTCGGCAGACGAATCCATTCTGACGGTTTCCTCCATGATGCATGGCGAATATGGTGTTGAGGATGTAGCCTTAAGCACACTCACCTTAGTCGGCCCCAACGGTATTCGTGCTAAGGTGCCTGTACGCCTCACAGATGAAGAAGTTGCAAAGCTGCAGCAAAGTGCCAACACTTTAAAGGAAGTTATCAGTCAGCTTGAACTTTAATTGATAAGGAAGGGACAGCGATATGAAATATAGTTACTACCCGGGATGCACTTTAAAAAACAAGGCGCAGTCACTTGATGTATGCGCGCGCCGTGCAGCCGAAGCTCTTGGCTTTACGCTCGAGGAGATTCCCGAGTGGCAGTGTTGCGGTGGCGTGTACCCCTTAGGGCAGGACGAGGTTGCCACGAAACTTTCCTCTGTCCGCGCATTATGTGCGGCACGGGATAAGGGGCAGGATTTGGTAACACTTTGCTCCGCTTGCCACCATGTTTTAAAGCGCGTCAATGACGATATGCAAAATGTACCTGCCATTCGTGATAAGGCCAATCTCTATATGGGAAATGAAACGCCTTATCATGGCGAAACAAACGTACTGCACTTTTTAGAAGTGCTGCGTGACCGCGTTGGCTTTGACGCCCTTCGCGCGGCAGTAAAAAATCCCTTAACGGGCAAGAAAATCGGCGCCTACTACGGTTGCCTTCTCCTTCGTCCCGGCAAGGTTATGGGATTTGACAATCCCGAAAATCCAACTATTATTGAGGACTTTATTCGCGCCATCGGTGCGGAACCTGTTTTATACCCCTACCGCAACGAATGCTGCGGCG
Organism: Clostridia bacterium; assembly: GCA_045592445.1. Classification (GTDB taxonomy): domain Bacteria; phylum Bacillota; class Clostridia; order UMGS1883; family UMGS1540; genus JAQXGO01. The sequence continues at coordinate 9,929 of JAZNUV010000044.1, forward strand.
GGTATATATCCCTGCGGGAAAAGGACCTTACAAAGCAAAATTGCACGCGTATTGCCGAAAGTGCACAGGGCTTTGGCGCAGAAATGCTTATCACCGCATGCCCGCTTTGCCTATATAACCTTGCACAGAACACAACGCTTCCCGTTCGTTACTTTACAGAAATTTTAGCCGAGGCACTCGGCGTGGAGGTGGGCGTATGAAAAACTATGCAGATGAAATCCGCGAAATCAGCGGTGTAGATCCGTATAAATGTATGCAGTGCGGCAAATGCTCTGCCGCCTGCCCCGCCTTTGATGAGATGGATATTAAACCTCATCGCTTTGCGGCGTATATTATGGATGGCAGAATTGAGGAACTTACAAATTCCCGTTCTCTTTCCAAATGTTTATCCTGCTTTGCCTGCGTAGAACGTTGTCCGCGTGATGTAAAACCCGGCAATTTGATTGACGCAGCACGGCAGCTTCTGATCCGCCGCCGCGGTGAAACAATGTTGTCGCCGGACAATGTACCGGCACTTTTAGATGAAGCACTGCCGCAACAGCTTTTGGTCAGTGCATTCAGAAGATACAGGAGGTAAGGTATGCAGAGAATCGGTGTATTTGTCTGTCATTGTGGCAGTAATATTGCCGCTACGGTAGATGTTGCCCGTGTTGCCGAAGCGGCCTTAAAGGAACCCGGCGTTGTTCATGCTGAGCATTATCCCTATATGTGCTCCGAAGCAGGGCAATCTCGCATTGCCGCTGCCATACAAGAGAAAAAATTGTCAGGCCTTGTTGTCTGTTCCTGTTCTCCCCGTATGCATGAAGCAACATTCCGCAATGCTGCCCAAAAGGCAGGGCTTAACCCTTATATGGTAGAAATCGCAAATATTCGTGAGCACTGTTCTTGGATTCACAAGGATATGGAGGAGGCAACTGCGAAAGCTATTGTGCTCGCACGTGCCGCCATTGCGAAGGTAAATCTTAATACTCCGCTTACCCCCGGTGAAAGTCGCGTTACAAAGCGCGCACTTGTTATCGGTGGTGGTATTGCGGGCATTCAGTCTGCACTCGATATTGCCGATGCAGGCTACGAGGTTGACATTGTTGAAAAAACGCCGAGTATCGGCGGTCGCATGAGTCAGCTTGACAAAACGTTCCCAACGCTTGACTGCTCCGCTTGTATTTTAACACCGAAAATGGTGGATGCGGCAGCACATCCTAATATTACGATTTACACATACAGTGAGGTCGAAAAGATTTCCGGCTTTGTCGGCGACTTTACAGTGGACATTCGTAAAAAAGCGCGCTATGTAGATATGAATAAATGTACAGGTTGCGGTCTTTGCCAGGAAAAATGTCCTTCCAAAAAGACACCGAGCGAATTTAACCGCGGTCTTGGTACACGCAGTGCAATCTACACGCCTTTTGCACAAGCAATTCCGAATGTGCCTGTCATTGATACGGAAGCCTGTATCAAGATGAAAACCGGCAAATGCGGTCTTTGTGAAAAAATGTGTCAGGCAGGTGCGATTGACTACACGCAAAAGGATGAGATTGTTTCCGAAAAGTATGGTGCAATCGTAGTTGCCACGGGCTTTGACGTGATAAAGCTTGACGCATACGATGAATATGCGTACAGCCAGTCCAAAGATGTTATCACATCCCTCGAACTTGAACGCATTATGAACGCCGCAGGTCCTACAAAAGGGCACTTGGAGCGTCTTTCCGATGGCAAGGCACCGAAAAACATTGTGTTTATCCAATGTGTCGGCAGCCGCTGCAATGATAACCGCGGTAAGAGCTATTGTTCTAAAATCTGCTGTATGTATACAGCAAAGCATGCGATGCTCATTCGCGATAAATATCCGGATGTAAATGTTACCGTTTTTTATATCGACGTACGTACGCCCGGCAAAAACTTTGACGAGTTTTATCGGCGTGCCGTCGAGGAATACGGTGTCCGCTATATAAAAGGGCAGGTCGGCAAGGTTGCCCCGCAGCCTGACGGTCAGCTTTTGGTAGAGGGTGCAGACCTTCTTGACAACAAAAAAATCAAGGTTATGGCGGATATGGTCGTATTGGCGGCCGCTATTGAGCCTGAAGCTTCTGTCCGTCGCCTTGCCACGATGTTGACCGCAAGCATTGACACAAACAATTTCTTAACGGAGGCACATCCGAAGCTCCGCCCCGTAGAATCACCCACGGCGGGTGTATTCCTCTCCGGTGTATGCCAAGGTCCAAAGGATATTCCGGAAACGGTCGCGCAGGCAGGTGCCGCCGCAGTAAAGGCTATTGGCCTTTTGGCAAAGGATAAGCTTCTTACAAACCCCTGCACCGCCACCTGTGACATTCTTTTATGTAATGGTTGTTCCACTTGTGAAAACGTATGTCCGTACGGTGCAATTTCCTATGCAGATAAAGAAGTAAACGACCATGGTGTGCGTGAGACGCGTCGCGTTGCCGAAGTAAACGGCGCATTGTGTCAGGGTTGCGGCGCTTGTACAGTTGCCTGCCCCAGCGGCGCGATGGACTTGCTTGGTTTCTCCCACAGACAGCTTACAGCGGAGGTGGATGCTATATGTCAGTAAACAAAGAATGGAAACCGAAAATTGTTGCATTTTGTTGTAACTGGTGCAGTTATGCAGGCGCAGACCTTGCGGGCAGCAGCCGTCTTGCTTATCCCGCGGATGTAAAAATCATTCGTGTGCCTTGCTCCTGCCGCGTCAACCCCATGTTTATTCTGCGCGCCTTTGAAAAAGGTGCGGACGGCGTAATTATATGCGGTTGTCACCCCGGCGATTGCCACTATACAACCGGTAATTACTATACCAGACGGCGTATGACGCTTCTTTGGTCGATGCTTGATTATATCGGCATCGAAAAAGGCCGTACCCGTGTAGAATGGGTGTCTGCGGCTGAGGGCGTCAAATTTTCCACGACCATGAATGATTTTGCGAAGAAAATATATGAACTGGGCGAAAACGTCAGATTGGGGGATTTACGATGCAAGAATTAGTAACACGCATACGCACACTCCTCTCCGACGGCACGGTCAGCCGTGTGCTCGGGTGGAAGCGCGGCGATATGCCCTATAATCCTGAACCTTGTTTCTTTGAAACGGAAGAAGCGCTCAATGATTTTGTATATGACGGCTTTTGTGGTGCAAATCTCTCCAAATATTTGATTGAAGCCGGAAAGCTTGAAGGTAAAACGCTCGTTCTTTTAAAGCCGTGCGATACCTACAGCACAAATCAGCTTTTAACAGAACATCGCATAGACCGCGATAAAATCTACGTTTTGGGCGTAGGTTGCCGCGGTAAACTTGATATTGAAAAAATACGTGCGCTCGGCATAAAAGGCATTGAATCTATTTCGGGCGCCGAACACGACGGAGACGAAACGCTTACATTCGACACGGTGTACGGGCAGAAATCCTGCGCATATAAAGACGTTATGCTCTCCCGTTGCTCCGTCTGCAAAGGGAAAGAACACAAAATCGCGGACGAGGTTTTCGGCGAATCCAAGGACACTGCAGACAGTGACCGTTTCGCTGAGGTAGAAGCGATTGAAAAGATGTCTGCCGAAGAAAAATTTGCATTTTTCCAAGGCCATCTTTCAAGGTGCATCCGCTGTAATGCATGCCGCAACGTATGCCCCGCATGCAGCTGCAGAAAGTGTGTGTTTGACAGTGATAAATTTGACACTGCGAAAAAGGCAAACACGGATAGCTTTGAGGAAAAAATGTTTCACATTATCCGCGCCTTCCACGTTGCAGGGCGTTGTACTGATTGCGGCGAGTGCAGTCGCGTTTGCCCAGAGGGTATTCCGCTTCACTTATTTAACCGCAAGTTTATTCGCGATATAAACGAATTTTACGGCCCGTATCAAGCGGGTGCCGAGGTTGGCACACGCGCACCCTTGGTAAACTTTACGGAAGAGGACCGCGAACCCAACGAAGGGAGGGGCGAATGATGAAAAAAATTGCCCGTGAAAATCTGCCCGCGCTCTATGCGCGTATTGCAGAGTCGGCTGATTTATACCTGCCCGTTAAAAACGGTGGGCAGACGAATTTTGCGGCGTATTCTGAAGATGCAAATGTGGATTTGGATACCTTAAAAACCATAAAATCTGCAAAAGATGCATTCTTCCCGCAAAGTGAAACGTTATATTCCTGTCAGCGTGACGGGAAAAAGCTTTCCATTACGCCCGAAGCACTCCAAAGCCGTCCCTTTGTTGTATTTGGAATGCGTGCTTGCGATGTACGCGGTGTCGAGGTTTTAGACAAAGTATTTTTGTCCGACCCTGTGGATTCTTTCTATGCGGCGCGTCGTGCGCACGGCACGATGGTCGCTATCGCCTGCAACACGCCCGAGGAAAGCTGCTTTTGCGGTGCATTCTCCATTGACCATACAACGCCCGGTGCGGACGTAGACGGTATTTTTGTCGGAGATGCGCTCTATTTGACCGCCAATACGGAAAAAGGCGAGGCGTTACTTTCCTTGCTGGGTGACCTTTTGGTCGATGCAGATGCTGAAAACGAAATTGCCAAGGCAAAGGAAGACGCAAAAGCCCTGATGGCAAAAATGCCGTACGCTGACCTTCCTTTGGAGGGTTGGGGCGGCGATGCTTTAAATTCCAAATTTGATTCCCCCTTATGGGAGGAGCTTTATAAGCCCTGTCTTGCATGCGGTACCTGCACCTTTGTGTGTCCGACCTGCCAATGCTACGACATTAAGGACTATAATACGGGAAGCGACGTAAAACGCTATCGTTGCTGGGATTCTTGCATGTATTCCGACTTTACGATGATGGCGCACGGCAACAACCGCAAAAGTCAGATGCAACGTTTCAGACAGCGGTTTATGCATAAGCTTGTTTACTTCCCCGCAAATAATGACGGCATGTTCTCCTGCGTCGGTTGCGGCCGTTGTGTAGAAAAATGCCCGTCATCCCTGAATATTGTAAAAGTAATAAAAGCATTTGGAGGTGCAAACCATGCATGAATGTACCTGTCATGAGAACTATACGGCAGACACATTGATTCCGAAAATTGGTGTGATTACCGATATTCGTCAGGAAACGCCTGATGTGAAAACCTTCCGCGTCAACGCGCCCGAGGGCGGCAAACTTTTTGAACATATGCCTGGTCAATGTGCCATGCTTTGTGCCCCCGGCGTCAGTGAAGCTATGTTTTCCATCACTTCCTCGCCGACTAATCGGGAATATCAGGAATTCAGTATTAAAAAATGTGGCAGCCTGACCGCATATCTTCACGATTTAGAGGTTGGAGATGAAATTACCGTTCGCGGTCCTTACGGGAATCACTTCCCCGTCGATACGGAGCTTAAAGGTAAAAACCTTCTCTTTATCGCAGGCGGTATCGGTCTTGCGCCGCTCAGAAGTGTCATTAACTACGTTTTAGATAACCGCGACCAGTACGGCACGGTGGATATTCTTTACGGATCAAGAAGTGCAGACGATTTGGTACAATTAAAGGAAATCCGTGAAAAGTGGGAAAAAGCACCCGGCGTCAACGTATACCTTACGATTGACCGCGAGCAGGAAGGATGGGACGGGCATGTCGGCTTTGTACCCGCCTACCTCAAAGAACTTGCTTTTTCCACGGATAAAACTGCACTGCTTTGCGGTCCTCCTATCATGATTAAATTTGTGCTTGCCGCTTTGGAAGAAATGGGCTTTTCCAAAACGCAGGTTTACACAACGCTTGAACTTCGCATGAAGTGCGGCGTCGGCAAATGCGGTCGTTGCAATATCGGCACCAAATACGTCTGTAAGGACGGCCCCGTGTTCCGATGTGACGAAATCGACGAGTTGCCCGATGAATATTAGAAAGGACGGATGAACATGGAAAATATGGTGAACGTTTACTTTTTCGGCAAGAAATACAGCGTCCCCGCCGAGCTGACGATTATGACGGCTATGGAATACGCCGGCTATACATTGACACGCGGTTGTGGCTGTCGTCACGGCTTTTGCGGTGCTTGCGCTACCATTTACAGAATTAAAGGCAAAAACGAGCTCTTTACTTGCCTTGCGTGCCAAACGCAGGTGCAGGAAGGCATGTATGTTGCCTCTATCCCCTTCTTCCCCACGGATAAGCGCACCTATGATATCAATGAGGTTCGCCCCGAGCAACGTGTTATGATGGAACTTTATCCTGAAATTTATAGTTGTATCGGCTGTAACGCCTGCACGAAGGCTTGCACACAGGACCTCAATGTAATGCAATATATTGCTTATGCACAGCGCGGTGACTTTGAAAAGTGTGCCGAGGCATCCTTTGACTGCGTTGGTTGTGGTTGCTGCAGCGTACGTTGCCCCGCAGGAATTTCGCATCCCATGGTCGGTCTTTTAGCACGCCGCCTTGTGGGTAAGTATATTGCACCTGAGTCGAAGCATGTAAATCTTCGCGTTGATGAAATTAACAAAGGTCAATATGACGAGTTGATTGAAAAAATCATGGCAAAACCCATTCCCGAAATGCAGGAACTTTACAATACCAGAGAAATTGAGAAATAAGGAGGGTATCCAATGTTTACACCCCTGATGCAGGAATCTATCAAAAAAGTAGAAGCCACGCGTGCTGCCCGTATGGGTACGGAGCCGCGTCGTATGACGGCGGATGAAAAGGACGCCCTTTTAAAAGCCTTCCATCCCGACTACCGTGCAGACGGTTTTGCTGAAATTAAGGTCGGCCCGAACAAAGGGCAGAAAGCCCCGCGTGAGCTTTGCGACCTTTTGCACGGCAAGAGTCGTCTCCTCGAAAATGCGCCTGACCTTTCCAAGGTGGATTATGAAGCCGACGTTTTAGTAATCGGCGGCGGCGGCGCAGGCGCCTCTGCAGCAATTGAAGCGCACGAAGCAGGCGCAAACGTCATGATGGTGACAAAGCTTCGCATTGGCGATGCAAACACCATGATGGCAGAAGGCGGCATTCAGGCTGCCGATAAGGAAAATGACTCCCCCGTACAGCATTACCTTGATGCTTTCGGCGGCGGCCACTTTGCCGCAAGACCGGAGCTTTTGCGTCGCCTTGTTATGGAAGCGCCCGACGCGATTCGTTGGCTCAGCGCCCTTGGCGTTATGTTCGATAAGGACCAAGACGGCAGAATGGTAACCACACACGGCGGCGGTACATCCAGAAAACGTATGCACGCCTGCAAGGACTATTCCGGCGCAGAAATCATGCGTAATCTTCGCGATGAAGTAATAAACCGCGGTATCCCTGTTGTAGAATTTACTTCCGCAATTGAGCTTATTAAAGACGATAAAGGGCAGGTGGCAGGTGCCGTTCTCCTCAATATGGAAACGGGTGATATGCTTGTTGCACGCGCAAAAACCGTTATCTTAGCTACGGGCGGCGCAGGCAGACTGCATTATCAGAACTTCCCCACCTCGAACCACTATGGTGCTACGGCGGACGGTCTCGTACTTGGTTATCGCGCAGGCGCACCGCTTTTATACCAGGATACCATTCAGTATCATCCCACGGGCGTTGCATACCCCTCACAGATTTTCGGCGCACTCGTAACTGAAAAAGTTCGTTCCTTGGGTGCTATGCTTGTAAACCGCGAGGGTGAAGCCTTTATGCATCCCCTTGAAACGCGTGACGTTTCCGCGGCTTCCATTATCCGCGAATGTACAGAACGCGGCATGGGTGTTGAAACACCTTTAGGCAGCGGCGTTTGGCTTGATACACCGATGATTGAGCTTATCGGCGGCGAAGGTACGATTGAAAAGCGTATTCCCGCTATGCTTCGCATGTATTTAAACTATGATATTGATATGCGTAAAGAGCCGATTTTGATTTATCCCACACTCCACTACCAAAACGGCGGTCTTGAAATTGCTGGTGACGGATTTACGAAGGTAATCCCGAATCTTTTGGTTGCGGGTGAAGCAGTCGGCGGTATCCACGGCAAAAACCGCCTTATGGGTAACTCCCTTCTCGATATTATCGTATTCGGTCGTAACGCAGGTAAAGCAGCTGCTGCACGTGCCAAGGATATTACGCTCGGCAATATGACACTTGAGCATATTCATACCTATCATGATGCGCTCACTGCTGCAAACGCTGAATGCGACGCGGTATCTCCGCTTCTTCTGCCGCAATACGCACGGCATGAAAGATAAAAAGAAAGGACTGATTCGATGCGCGAAATTCATGTTAATTCGCTGATTGATGTTATAGAGCGTCTTTGTATTGATGCAAACACACATCTGCCCGGTGATGTCCGTGATGCAATCTGCACCTGCCGCGCGTGTGAGGATAGCACGTTGGCGCAGGGAATTCTTGATAATATTATTGATAACTATGAAATTGCCGACCGCGAAAATGTACCGATTTGTCAGGATACAGGCATGGCATGTGTTTTTCTTGAAATCGGGCAGGATGTGCATATTGTCGGCGGCAATCTTACCGATGCCGTCAACGAAGGTGTACGCCGCGGCTATGACAAAGGCTATTTGAGAAAATCCGTTGTTGGCGATCCCGTTCGTCGCGGGAATACGGGTGATAATACGCCCGCTATGCTCTACACGGAAATTGTCCCCGGCGAGAATATTAAAGTTACCGTAGGTCCGAAGGGCTTTGGTAGCGAGAATATGAGTGCGATTCGTATGTTCAAGCCCTCCGCAGGGCTTGACGGCATCCGTGACTTTATTCTGGAAACCGTAGAGACTGCAGGCCCCAATCCTTGCCCGCCGATGGTTGTCGGCGTTGGCATCGGCGGTACCTTTGATAAAGCCGCACTCCTTGCCAAAAAGGCATTGATGCGTCCGATTGACTCCTCTCATCCCGATCCGTTTTATGCGGATTTGGAAAAAGAGATGCTGGAGAAAATTAACAAGCTCGGTATCGGCCCGCAGGGCTTTGGCGGCAAAACGACGGCACTTGGGCTGAATATTGAAACCATGCCTACGCATATTGCCGGCATGCCTTGCGCTATCAATATAAATTGCCATGTCACAAGGCATAAATCGGAGGTGCTGTAATGGAAAAAAGAATTACATTGCCCTTGACGGAGGAACTTGCAAAATCCCTCCACGCCGGTGATAGCGTCCTGCTTACCGGTACAATCTACACCTCGCGCGATGCAGGGCATAAGCGTATGTGCGAAACCCTTGCCAAAGGCGAGGCATTGCCCTTTGACCCGACGGATGCAACCATCTATTATGTCGGGCCTACGCCTGCAAAGCCTGGTCAGGTAATCGGCTCGGCAGGCCCTACCACAAGTGGCCGTATGGATGCGTATGCACCCACAATGATGTCTGTCGGTGCACGCGGCATGATTGGGAAAGGCGCACGCCTTCCTGAGGTTGTAGACGCAATGAAAAAATATAGCGGTGTTTACTTCGGCGCAATTGGCGGCGCAGGGGCACTGCTTGCTAAATGCATTAAAAAAGCAGAGCTTATCGCCTACGAAGATTTGGGTGCTGAAGCACTGCGCAAACTGTATGTGGAGGATATGCCGCTTGTTGTTATTATCGACAGCGAAGGCAATAACCTCTATGAGGACGGCAGAAAAGCATATCTTGATGCACAAAAATAATAAATAGTAACGAATAGTGGAGACCAAGATGGAATATTAAAAAAATGGTATTTTTTTGATATTATCACTCATCACAATGGCGCTTTGGGGGTCGTTGTTTCCATGTATAAAAATCGGTTATAAAGCTTTTGGAATTGACACGACCGTTGTTTCGCAAATCTTGATGTTCGCAGGTGTACGATTTGTTGTATGCGGAATCATGATTACATTGTTTGCATTGCTAAAAAAGAGAGATTGGCATGCAAAGGGCTTGGGTATGTAGTTCCATCATTCTTTACTATACTTGTACCTATATCGGTTTGGCTTTGACAGATAGCTCAAAAACCGCTATATTAAAGCAGCTTGGTGCATTATTTTATATCTGTTTTGCTTTTATTTTTGTAAAAGAAGAAAAATTCAGCATAAATAAAATTGCCGGTGCGATTATTGGCTTTTGCATTCATAATAGATGCATACATAGCATCCTTAACCCTTTTCGCTAAACTGAATTTAAGGAATAGTGAAGTGTGAATCGATAATAAGTAAAAATCCGTACACGAAAGTGTACGGATTTTTGGTGCGGCTGAAGGGACTGTTACTCTTTTTAAGGGAGTGCCCTGTTAACCTGCTTTTTCTATATTCAGTTCGCTGTTAAAATCTACTGTTCCAACAAACTTATAATAAATATTTATATCCTGATAAGTTTCGCCCTGATATTCGTACTTTTCGCCTACTTCAATTCTATCAATAAGCTCATGGAGAATCTCGTATGTGAGTTCCTTAATTCCAATATACTTTTCAATCAGATTTACAAAGTCTATGGCATTATCCTTTGACTTGTGGTATTCGTTAAGCTCACCTTCTATTCTTGATGCTTCGGCTTTTAATTCTGCTTGTTCTTCTTCATATCCTGCAAGGAGTGATGCCATTCTCTCGCTTGATAAATT
>JAZNUV010000045.1:0-56241 GCA_045592445.1 Clostridia bacterium
TGCATTATTGCCCCGGTTGCACACACGGTATCATACACCGCCTTGTGGCGGAAGTTATAGATGAACTGGGCATTGAAGGACAAACTGTCGGCGTTGCCTCTGTTGGTTGCTCGGTATTTTCTTATAATTATTTTGCATGCGATATGCAACAGGCTGCGCACGGTCGTGCACCCGCTGTTGCTACCGGTATAAAACGCGCATTGCCTGACCGCACCGTTTTCACCTATCAAGGAGATGGGGATTTGGCAGCGATTGGCACGGCAGAAACCGTTCATGCAGCTTCAAGAGGAGAAAACATAACGGTTATTTTCGTCAATAATGCAATCTATGGTATGACAGGTGGACAGATGGCACCTACAACATTGGAAGGCCAGATTACACAAACTACACCTTATGGACGTGATTTGAAAAAACAGGGACACCCTGTCCGTGTATGCGAACTTTTATCGCAAACAGGCGGTGCTGCGTATTTGGAAAGAACAGCCGTCGATACCGTACAGAATATTAAAAAGACAAAAGCGGCAATTAAAAAGGCATTTGAATATCAGCTTCAAGGCAAAGGCTTTACGCTTGTGGAAGTGCTTTCCACCTGTCCGACAAATTGGGGCCTTTCACCTTCCGAATCCATGCAGTGGCTCAGAGATAATATGATGCCCTATTATCCGCTTGGTGTATATAAGGATATCGAAGGAGGCGCAAACAATGAAAAATAATGAGATTGTAATTGCCGGCTTCGGTGGGCAGGGTATATTATTTGCAGGTAAGCTTTTAGCATATACGGGGCTTGTTAACGGCTATGAAGTTTCATGGCTTCCGTCCTATGGTCCCGAGATGCGCGGCGGCACGGCAAACTGTCATGTAATCATGTCGGAAGAACCCGTTGCATCCCCCTTGGTAACAAAACCGACTGCTTTGATTGTTATGAATTTACCGTCACTCAGAAAGTTTGAAAAAGCAGTTGTGCCCGGTGGCATTATCGTAATGGATTCTTCGCTTATCACAGAAAAGGTAGAGCGGGATGATGTTACAGTTATTGCAATCCCTGCAACAAAGATGGCAGATGAAATCGGAGCTAAAAAGCTTGCTAACATGATTTTGACGGGTGCATTTATCAAGGCATCAGGTTGTGTTGACTTTGACGGACTTGTGAAGGGTGTAGAAAAATGCGTTCCTGCAGGGAAAACGGAAATTTTAGAGTTAAACAAAAAAATCCTGTCTATGGGATATAATTACGGAGAATAAAAGTGAAGCTTTCGGATTTTGATTATTATTTACCCGAAGAGCTGATTGCACAGGAGCCTTTAAGCGACCGTACGGCTGCAAGGCTCCTGACACTTATCGGGGAAAAAATTGAACATCGAACATTTAAAGATCTCGCTTCCTTAGTTAGGGCGGGCGATTGCCTTGTGTTAAATGATACAAGAGTTATTCCGGCAAGACTGTACGGGCAAAAAAAGGATACTGGCGGTGCAATCGAATTTTTACTCCTAAAGCGCATAGACTTACACGTTTGGGAGGTTGCATTAAAGCCTGGAAAACGAGCCAAAATCGGTGCTGAATTTGTTTTCGGAGATATCCTATCCGCACGCGTGTTAGATATTGTTGAAGGAGGCAATCGTATTGTAGAATTTACATACGAGGGTGTATTCGAAGAAATTTTAGATACGCTTGGAGAGATACCGCTTCCGCATTATATCACGCACGAATTAAAAGATAAAGAAAGATATCAAACGGTTTTTGCAAGAGAAAATGGCTCCGCCGCGGCACCTACGGCAGGCTTGCACTTTACGGATGAATTTTTGAATACACTTCGAAACAAAGGCGTAGACACCGCTTTTTTAACGCTTCATGTCGGACTGGGGACATTTCGCCCTGTGAAAACAGAAGAAATAACCGAACATAAAATGCATACGGAAACATATACGGTTTCTGAGGAAGCGGCGGATAAAATCAATGCTGCTAAGGCTCGCGGCGGTAGAGTAATTTGCTGCGGAACAACCTCTGTTCGAACAGTAGAAACTGTTGCAGATGAACATGGATATATAAAACCATGCAGCGGAAATACGAATATTTTTATTTATCCCGGTTATAAGTTCAAAGCAACAGATGCAATTATTACAAATTTCCATTTACCAAAATCCACACTTTTAATGCTTGTGAGTGCTTTTGCAGGTCGCGAAACTACGCTTAGTGCATATGAGGAAGCCGTGAACAAAAAATATCGTTTTTTCAGTTTCGGTGATGCGATGTTTTTGGCACGGGACTAAATACGGAGGATTTATGTTTACACTATTAAAACAGGAAGGCAGGGCCCGACGGGGTACATTTAAAACGGTACATGGGACCGTACAAACCCCTGTTTTCATGAATGTAGGGACCTCTGCAGCAATAAAGGGCGCGGTTTCTGCGATAGATTTAAAAGATGTCCGTTGCCAGGTTGCACTTTGCAATACATATCATTTGCATGTACGACCGGGAGATGATGTTGTACGGGATATGGGCGGATTGCATCGTTTTATGAATTGGGACGGGCCTATTTTAACTGATAGTGGCGGTTTTCAAGTTTTTTCACTTGCAAAGCTTCGTCATATAAAAGAAGAGGGCGTGTATTTTCAGTCGCATATAGACGGGAAACGTATTTTCATGGGTCCGGAGGAAAGCATGCAGATACAGTCCAATCTCGGTTCCACAATTGCGATGGCATTCGATGAGTGCGTAGAAAATCCTTCTCCTTACGAATATACAAAAAAATCGGTCGAGAGAACGACAAGATGGCTTATTCGTTGTAAAGATAAGCTGAAAAAATTAAACCAGAGTGAAACAACTTGTAACCAGAACCAATTATTGTTTGGTATCAATCAAGGCGGAATATATGATGACATTCGTGTTGCACATATGCAAGAAATTGCAAAGCTTGATTTGCCCGGCTATGCCATCGGCGGCTTAGCAGTTGGAGAAAGCCATGCAGAAATGTATCGGATTATCGATGCGGTTGAGCCTTATATGCCAAAAGATAAGCCTCGATATCTAATGGGCGTCGGTACTCCTGAAAACATTTTGGAAGGCGTAAGACGTGGAGTGGACTTTTTCGATTGCGTAATGCCGAGCCGAAATGCGAGACATGGTTACATGTTTACAAATTACGGGATTATAAATCTGAATAATGCAAAATATATGCGCGATGAAAAACCGATTGAGCCCGGGTGCGGTTGCCCTGCTTGTCAAAATCATTCGCGTGCATATATTCGCCACCTTTTAAAAACGGGCGAAATGCTTGGAATGCGCCTTTGCGTTCTGCATAACTTATACTTTTATAATCACCTGATGGAAGAAATACGCGAGGCACTGGATGAAGAACAATACAATGCGTATTTTGCAGAAAAAATAGAAATGGTGACGAGGCGCTTATAAAAATGCAAAGAAGGGGCTGTTTAAACAGCCCCTTCTGGGGGATGGAATAAAAATGTTGTAGGACGGACAAACTGAGCCACGGCAAGGCGTTGAGCCTTGCCGTGGGAACCCGAAGGCGTACATGGGTACGTCGAGAGGCGAAGTTTGTTCGTAGCATAAACGCTAAAATACAAGATAAAATCTGGATTTTTCAAATTTTACAGCATATTTTATATCTTTGATTTTTTTAAGAGGTTGTAAAATATGTTAAAAATAGCGTTTGTGCGGTCTACGCATTTTTAAACATCCCCTTTTCTTATATTCTTTTTCTGACAAATCGCGTAATGCGTGTTAAAGCTTCTTTAATATTTTGTACGGAACATGAATAAGAACAGCGGACATATCCCTCTCCGCTTTTTCCAAAAGCGCACCCCGGTATGACGGCAACATTTTCTTCAGCTAAAAGCAATTCAGCAAATGCCGTAGATGAAAGTCCAGTTCTTTTTATAGAAGGGAAGATATAAAACGCACCGCATGGTTCGAAACAAGAAAGACCAATTTGCCGAAATCCGTCTGTCATAAGAATTCGCCGCTGATTATATTCCTTGCGCATCGCTTCTATGTCAGCATCTCCATTCTCAAGTGCTTCAATTGCGGCATATTGACTCAGAGTTGGTGGACACATAATGGTATACTGATGGATTTTTGTCATGGCAGACAGTATAGATGCAGGCCCGCAGGCGTAACCGAGTCGCCAACCTGTCATTGCGTATGCCTTGGAAAAACCACTGACTAAAATGGTACGTTCTCTCATATCGGGGATGGACGCAATTGAAACGTGCACAGTGTCATAAGTAAGTTCTGCGTATATTTCATCACTTAAAATTAAAATGTTTGTTCCGCGAAGAACATCGGCTATTTTTTCTAAATTTTCGCGGCGCATAATACTACCTGTTGGGTTATTTGGATATGAAAGAATCAGAAGCTTTGTATGCGGTGTTATTGCTGCGCGTAAAGCTTCTGCTGTAAGACAAAATGCATCACTTTCACATGTAACAACCGGTATAGCTTTTCCGCCCGCAAGTGTTACACATGGAGTATAGCACACAAAGTTTGGTTCGGGCACCAAAACCTCATCACCAGGCCCTATAAGCGCACGGATTGCGAGGTCAATTGCCTCGCTGCCGCCTACTGTGACCAGCACTTCATAATGAGGATTATAGGTAAGACCAAATCGACGGTCAAGATATTTTGATATAGAGTGACGAAGTTCTGCCATACCTGCATTTGCAGTATAATTTGTATATCCTTTTTCGAGAGAACGGATACCTGCATTACAAATATGCTGAGGGGTTATAAAATCCGGCTCGCCAATACCAAGTGAAATAGAATCCTTGCGTTTTGTAACGATGTCAAAGAAATTACGGATGCCGGAAGGTGGAATGGATTGGATATGTTGATTTAAAATCTTGCTATAATCTATCATAAATTTTAATTTGCTCCTTAATTTTATAGTATAAAAGAAAGAGCAAATAATATTACAAAAAATTATTGTCGTAAAAATCGACTCCATTTAGAAATAGAAATTAAACAGAATATAGTGCCTAAAAATGCGGAAATGATCCATATCAAAAGTGTGCTTTGCCATCCGAAATATTGGGATATTGCGCCAACGCCATAAGTGGAAATTGCACTGCCGAGATATGTAAATGCATTCAGAGTTCCTGTTAAGGTTGAAACCTTGCCGTATTTTACAAAGTTTGACGGGACAGCTGTTATCAGCATAAGATTTACACCATACATAGCAGAAGTAATCAACGTTGCGCTCAAAAGCGAAGTAATTACACCGTTACCAAAAAAGAAATAGATAATAAGTGCGCCAAATAGCCCGATTATATATAAAACGGTAGCCGTTACAGCTTCATTTCGAAAAATATGATTGTTAATATAGGAAGCAATATAAAGGCATAGTGTACTGAAAATTGGAATAATAACAGTTGAGAGAATTGCACCTGCGCTGCCTAAATGATAATTTTCCATAATAAACGTGGGCATCCAGGCCGTTACACTATCCTTTAATATGCCATGAAATATAACAGCTACAATCATAAAGAGTACACCCGCATAGCGAACAAGACGAAAAGAAAGAACTGTGCCATCCTTGCTTTCCTCGTTCGTTTCCTCTTTTCCATATAAAAGCCTGCTGTTTTCAACGTGTTTTATACCCAAACTCCATACAATTGCGATGATTAGACATACGATGCCGGAGAATGCAAAAATCGTGCGCCATCCTGAAAGCAGAATGCATAAAGGAGTTATAAGATATACGGCAATGGTTCCGGCGGTACAGGAGGTAGAAACACGTACACACATCTTAGATAAATCCTCTTTTGTGTAACATTCCGCAAAAATCCGTAGCATGGGTGGCCAAAGCATTGCCTGAGCAAGCCCGTTTACACACCAAATTATAAAGTGTGCAGTTGCAGAGTGAAAAAAAGCCATTAAAAGATTGCAGATACCTGTGCACAAAAGGCCACCGAGCATTACAAAGTTCGGGCGAAATTTATCGCCTAAAATGCCTCCGATAATTTGCCCGATTGCATAGGATATAAACGCACCCGTACTGATAAGTCCTGCCATTGATTTACTGATCATTTCTTTATTTATTATTTCAGCCATAGCTGCTCCATAGTTTAGACGCGCCAAATAGCCTGCAAAATAAACAATCCATGCGAGAAACAGAAGTAAATTTTTTGTCTTTTTATCTGTAATTTTTAGCATTGTAAGCTCCTCCTGAAATATGCTGCATTATACCATAGGTGGTATATTTTGTCAAGTTTACGTTGACAGTACTGTATTATTTTGCTATACTCTAAATAGGGTGATTTACATGGAAGAAAAAGAACGGCTTTTACATATGACAGAATTTGAAGAGGCACTTTTTGCAGAAGGATATAGTCTGATTGCCGGTGTTGACGAAGCAGGACGAGGACCTTTGGCAGGCGATGTTTATGCGGCGGCAGTTATTTTGCCACGCAATTTTCTGCCGGAGGGATTAAACGATTCAAAAAAACTTAGCGAAAAGAAACGGGAAGCTTTATATGATGTCATTCTGGAAAATGCACTTGCCTGGGCAGTCGGGACAGCATCTGCGGAAGAAATTGATACGATAAACATTCTGAATGCAACACATCTTGCAATGTATCGCGCACTTTCCGGTCTTAAAATCAAACCCGAATTTGCACTGATTGACGGAAATCCTGTGAAAGGGATTTCGATTCCGCATAATTGCATTGTAAAAGGGGACGGACGCAGCCTTTCCATAGCGGCCGCCTCTGTAATTGCAAAGGTTTCGCGTGACAGATATATGCAAAAATTGGATGAAATGTATCCCGGCTATGGGTTTGCCATCCATAAAGGGTATGGAACAAAGGCGCACAAAGAAGCTATCTTTAAAAAAGGACCTTGCGAAGTTCATAGAAAATCTTTTTTAAAAAAATGGTACGGTGATTTGCGTTGAGAGAAATTGGAAATAAAGCCGAAACAGCAGTTGCGACATTTTTAAAGCATCGCGGTTACAAGATTCTGGAAAGAAATTTTACAAGCCGATTTGGTGAAATAGATATTATTGCACAAAAAAATGAATATCTTGTGTTTATAGAAGTTAAAATGCGTCGTTCTGAGCTTTACGGCGGTGGAGCTGCAGCTGTCACAAAGGCAAAACAGGAGAGAATCAGAAAAACGGCAATGTGGTATCTTATGCAAAAAAACATAGAACCACCTGTACGCTTTGATGTGGCAGTTGTGCATAGCGATGGAACAAAAATTCGAAAGCGTGATGTGGAGGTTTTAGAAAATGCATTTTGAATACGCAGTATTTGATGCGCATTGTGATACGCCCGATAAATGGATGCAAAATGACAGGGCATGTGCTTTTGATTTTGAGTCGGCAACACAATATAAACAATACATACAAGTTTTAGCTGTATGGATTGACGGGAAAAAGGTTACACACCCGAATGCGTATACAAAAGATGCACTTTCACTGATTCGAAAAAAATGCGGTCGAATTCCGATAATAAAAACTTCGAAAGATATAGATAGAAAAGAAATTGCAGTTTTATTGGGTGTAGAGGGCGGTGAGGCACTTGAAGGAAAATTAGAAAATTTACAAATTCTCTATAATCAAGGCGTCCGTCTTATGACATTAACGTGGAATTGGCCAAATGAAATCGGCGAGCCGGCTATAACGAGAGAAAATATTGGTTTGACTGCATTTGGAAAACAAGTTGTATGTGAGATGAATCGTCTCGGCATGGCGGTTGATGTGTCACATCTGTCCGAAAGAGGTTTTTGGGATGTTTTGGAGATAACACAAAAACCAATTATTGCATCCCATTCCTCTGCAAAGGCAATTTGCAGTCATGATCGAAATCTTACAGATATGCAATTTGCGGCTCTTGTTAAGAATGATGGGGTCGTAGGCATAAATTTTTATCCGCAGTTTCTTGGCGGCAACGATATAGAGGATATTCTAAGGCATATTCTGCATTTTATGGAACTTGGTGGAGAGAATCATATTGGATTTGGCAGTGATTTTGATGGTGTAGATGTATTGCCGAGTGGCATGAGGGGAAATGCGGATATATATAAGATAATAGATATTATGTTACGACACAACATACGGGAAGATATTGTGCGCAAGGTAGCATTTGAAAATATGAAACGATACTTTACGGCAGTTTTACCGTTTGCGTAAAAGAATTTTTTTCTTTTTAAAAAAACTGTTGAAATGAAAACGAAAATCGTGTATAATAATATAGTCGTACAGTCGGGGAGTTAGCGGTGCCCTGTACCCGCAATCCGCTATAGCGGGGATGATGCCCTTTTTGAGGACTGTTTTTGTATGGCTGGCGTTTGCAAACGGTGCTTACGGTCAGGTCTTGCGCAACACAAACCCGTGAACCTCGTCAGGTGGGGAACCAAGCAGCGATAAACGGTGTTTTGTGTGTGCCGCAAGGGTGCCTGGCATCAGCCGACTGCAAACATACCGCATAAAAAAACAGCTTCGAGAAAAGGGCGTACGGCTTTTTTTTAAATTCACAAGGAGGGCGTTATGGCATATACGGCTCTTTACAGAACGTGGCGACCACTTGCATTTGATGATGTTGTGGGGCAGTCGCACATTACGGAAACGCTGAAAAATGAGATACAACGCGGGCGTGTGGGTCATGCTTATTTGTTTTGCGGTTCTCGCGGTACAGGCAAAACGTCGACTGCACGTATTTTAAGCCGTGCGATGAACTGTATTTCCCCGCGTGACGGTAATCCGTGTAATGCATGTGAAAATTGCCTCGGCATATTAAATGGCAGTATTTTAGATATAACGGAGATTGATGCTGCAAGTAACAACGGTGTTGACAGTATTCGTGAGCTTCGTGAGGAAGCACGATTTGAAGGTACAACCCTGCAAAATAAAATTTATATCATAGATGAAGTGCACATGCTTACAACAAGTGCATTTAATGCTCTCTTGAAAATTTTAGAAGAGCCACCCGCACACGTGCATTTTATTCTGGCAACTACGGAGGCACATAAGGTACCTGAAACGATTCTTTCACGCTGCCAACGGTTTGACTTCCATCGGATTCGGACGGCGGATATAGAAAAACAACTTTTGAAAATTTTAAAGGCGGATGGATTTTCTGCAGAGGAACGTGGCGTGCGTCTGATGGCAGAAAAGGCAGATGGATCCATGCGCGATGCGCTCAGTATTTTGGACCAATGTATGGCAATTGGAGGCAAATCGCTTTCCTATGATGAAATCGCAGAATTTATCGGCACAACCTCCGGAGAAGTGTTATATGCAATTGCAGATGGCATTGCTTCACAGGATAAAACAAAAATGCTTGCGGCACTTCGTTCTTATGCGGATGCAGGGAAACAGGTGGTACGCCTTGCAGAAGATTTTATTCAATATATCCGCAACTTGCTTCTTTGTAAATATACGGCTGATGTTGAGAAAACATTGGATATAACGAAGGAAGCTGCTGAGGAAATTTCTGCACTTTCTAATAAATTCACAGAGGAACAGCTTGTTTACATGCTCGAAACAGTGGTGGAAACTGCAGCACAAATGCGGCATTTGACAAATCCGCGTATCAGTTTTGAGCTGGCACTTATTAAAATGTCAAATCCGGTTTATGGAGATAGCCGCGAGGCTATGGCAGCGCGGCTTTCTAATTTAGAGGCGATGCTGAAAAGTGGCACAATTATAAATGAAAAACCAAATGTGCCTATTGTTACGGAAAGAAAAAAAGAAATGCCAAAAACTGAAGTGAAAGTAAAGCATAGCGACATAGCGGAAGCATTTATGAAAAATCGCGATGCAGTACAAAATCATCTCATCAAGAATAATTACCTACAGATTTTGATGGCATTAGAGAGTGTCGATTCCGCAACAGAAAGAAATGGTCGCCTATGTCTTTTGTTTGAAAATAATGACGCGTTATCTTCCGCAAAATTGATGTTGCGGGATGAGAATATGGAGCATTTGAGGACTGCGCTTAGGGATAAGGCAGGTTTAGATGTTGCGATTGAATTGGATTTAGTAAAAAGAAAAAATGAAGCGGAGGACCCGCTTTCTGCAATCTTGAATTTTTAAAAGGAGTGTATAAAAATGGCTAAAGGTGGATTTCCGAGAATACCGGGTGGCGGCAATATAAACAATATGCTTAAGCAGGCACAAAAAATGCAGCAGGATATGTTGCGCGCACAGGAAGAATTGGAGAATAAAACTGTTGAAGCTACTGTTGGAGGCGGTATCGTTGCTGTTACAGTCAGTGGAAAAAAAGAACTTGTTAAAATAACGATTCAACCTGAGGCGGTAGATCCTGATGATGTAGAAATGCTTGAAGATTTGATTCTAACTGCCGTAAACGAAGGCATGCGAAAAGCAGATGCATTGGCTTCTTCTGAAATGGGGAAAATAACCGGTGGCATGAACCTGCCCGGCTTATTCTAAGGAAAGGGAGATTTTTATGTACGCACCGCCGATTGCAAATTTAATTGATATATTTGCGCGTATGCCCGGCGTTGGACGCAAGTCTGCTGTCCGTATGGCTTTTTATGTCATGTCTCTATCTGAGAAGGAAGCAAAGGATTTTGCCAACGCAATTTGCACAGTGAAAACAGATGTATCCTTATGTGAAGTTTGTCAGAGCTATACTGATACGCAACCATGCCACATCTGCGGGGATGCACGTCGTGACAAACAAGTAATTTGCGTTGTTGAAAGTCCGAAAGATGTTGCAGCGATGGAAAAAACACATGAATTTAGTGGTGTATACCATGTTTTACATGGTGTGATTTCGCCGATTGACGGAATTGGTCCTGATGACATAAAGGTGCGTGAACTCTTGGAAAGAGTGGCTCGGGAGGATATACAGGAAGTTATTATGGCAACGAATCCGAGTGTAGAAGGAGAGGCAACTGCGCTTTATATCGCTAAACTTCTGGCGCCGTTCGGCGTTAAAATTACAAGAATTGCGCATGGAATTCCCGTAGGTGGTGATTTGGAATTTACAGACGAGGTTACGCTCGCACGCGCGCTTGACGGCAGGAGAGAAATTACAACATGAACTATATAGCAGAAGTAAGAAAGTACATACAAAATAAAACTGCATTCATACGTACCTTTGGTTGTCAACTGAATGAAAATGACAGCGAGAAGTTAGCAGGTATGTTGATTGAAATGGGTTATACGATCAAAGATGATATATCGGGTGCAGATCTTGTGCTTTTAAATACATGTGCCATTCGTGAAAATGCGGAGCAAAAAACATTTGGTGCGGTTGGCTTTTTGAAAAGTCTGAAAGAAAAGAATCCGTCAATGATTGCCGTTATGAGCGGATGTATGACAGCAGAGACGCATGTTATCGAAAAACTGCGCACAACGTATCGACATGTTGATATCGTGCTTGGCGCGAATAATATTGATGCACTTCCGCGCCTCCTTTATACATATATTACGGAAAAGAAACGCGTTTTCGATACATCTTATACCGAAGG
Source organism: Clostridia bacterium (assembly GCA_045592445.1). GTDB lineage: Bacteria > Bacillota > Clostridia > UMGS1883 > UMGS1540 > JAQXGO01. The sequence continues at coordinate 11,461 of JAZNUV010000045.1, forward strand.
TTATGTACAGGAAGGGTTGCCGTCGTATCGGAAAGAAAAATATCGTGCCAGTGTTCCCATCATGTATGGTTGTAACAATTTTTGCTCGTATTGCATTGTCCCATATGTACGCGGAAGAGAGAGAAGCCGTACAGAACATGATATTATAGAGGAAATTAAGCGTTTGCAGAATGACGGATGTAAAGAAGTTATGCTTTTGGGGCAAAACGTGAATTCCTATCAAGGTGGCGGGGAGGCTTTTGCAAAGCTTCTTGCACACATCAGTGATACAGGCATACCACGCATACGGTTTATGACATCACATCCGAAAGATTTAAACGATTCTGTCATTTCTGTTATGGCTGAACGAAAAAATATATGTAACGCATTGCATCTTCCTGTGCAGTCGGGGAATGACCGCGTTTTGTCTGCTATGAATCGAAAGTATACAAGAAAACAATATATGGAGATTGTTGAAAAGGCAAGAAAGAAAATTCCGGATATTGTTTTAACAACAGATATTATAGTTGGATTTCCGGGCGAAACAAATGAAGAATTTAAGGATACGCTTTCGCTTTTGGAGGAGGTCCGTTATGACACAATCTTTTCCTTTATTTTTTCGCCGAGGCGTGGCACACCAGCTGCCGAAATGGCAGATGTTTTAACAGTAGAGGAAAAGAAAATGAACTTTGATACAATGCTTGCGTTGCAAAATAAAATATCGCTTGAAAAGAACACGGCAATGATTGGGAAAAAACTCTCTGTGTTAACTGAAGGAACAAGTAAAACGGATGAAAATATGTTGACAGGACGTACAGAGGGTGGGAAAATTGTCAACTTTAAAGGAGCTAACATAGAAGTCGGACAATTTACAGATGTTTTGATTCAAGAAGCAAAAACATGGAATCTACAAGGAGAAGCAATATGTCGTTAAGACTTGTGTACGGACATATCGGTAGTGGAAAGACAAGCTTTTGTATTCACGAAGCCTTGTCTTTGAATGAACCCTGCCTTTATATAGTGCCGGAACAGTTTACATTTACGGCAGAACAAAGGATTTGCGCAGCGGTAAATGTACATGGTCTGGGCGGTGTGGAGACGCTAAGCTTTAAACGCCTTGCGTCCCGTGTTTTAGCATCTGCAAAAGGCGCAGCTTTGCCACGTCTTGACGGACGAATGAAGGCCATTATTGTGCAAAAATTGCTTTTAGAACATAAAGATAATCTGCTTATGTTTAAAAATGCAGATAAAGATATGAGTCTTGCGGGTGAATTGTGCACACTTTTCGGCGAACTGAAACGTTACAACATTACGCCTGAAATTCTACGGAATTCAGCTGAAAACTTGCCTCGATACAGTAATAAATTTTCAGATATCGCTTTTCTGCTTGAAAAATATGAAGAAACGATTTATGAACGATATGCGGACAGAGATGATGATATCAAAATGTTGGGCGAAGTGCTTTTAGCATCAAACTATATAAAAGATAAAGAAGTTTTTATTGACCGATTTGATGGATTCGATCCTGCAGAACTTGCCGTAATTCGCGCTATGCTTTCTGTAGCAAAACGCGTAACGGTTACGGTTTCACTTTTACCTGAGGACCAAAATAAAAATGCGTTTATGCTCCATGCGAATATGGCAAACAAATTGACTGCCATAGCAAAGGAAATGCATATTCCTGTTGAGAAAAATGTAAATCTTGGCACACGTAAAATTGATAATAATGAGCTTGCCTTTCTTGAAAAGGCATATTTTACATATCCGACGCCGATTTTTGAAAACAAAACAGAGTCGATAAAACTTTTGGCGGCAGCAAACCCCTTGGAAGAAGCGCATCATGCGGCTCGGTCCATTGTAAAGCTTTGCCGTGATAAGGGGTATCGATATCGCGATATCGCGATAACCGCAAGGAATATCGATATGTACGAGCCATTTCTCTCGGCTGCATTCATGAGTTACGATATTCCTTTTTTTATGGATAGACGAATCAATATTCTAAAACATCCCTTTACAGTATTTGTTCTTTCCGCATTAGAACTTATCTTACACGGCTATTCATATGATGTAATGTTTCGTTATATAAAGTCCGGATTTGTTCGCACGCGACGGGAGGCAGTAGACACGCTTGAAAACTATGTACTTGCAACAGGCATTCGCGGCAATACATGGAAAACGGAAGAAAATTGGCGTGTGCGTGCAAAGGTTTATGGGAATGAGGAAACAGACGAAGAAAAAGAATGTGCATCCATAGCGGATGCTGCAAGACGGCATATCATTGAACCCATTACACACCTTGAAGAAGCTTTACGTATTGGGAAAAGTGCTGCAGAAAAATGCAAGGCTATTTATCAATTTTTGATAGAAACGAAAGCGAAGCGGCGTGTTTTAGCAATTGCCAAGTTGTTTGAAAAAAAGGGTGAAATGGCGCTTGCGGCAGAATATAGGGGCGTATATAATGATTTTATAGATGCTCTGGATGGCATATACGAATCGTTTGGAGATGAAACAATCAGCATTCATCGGCTTTATGATATGTTGCGTGTCGGGCTTGGTAATTTTGAAACCGGTATTATCCCGTCCTCGGCAGACAGTGTATCGGGCGGCAGCATTGACCGCATTAAGGGGTATAATGTGAAAGCGTTGTTTGTTCTGGGCGTTACAGATGGCGTATTTCCTGCATCGCCGGAGCGAGGCGGTATTCTGCCGGAAGCGGAACGAACAGCACTTTCATCATGCGGCGTAGAAATTGCAACGATGGAAAATAAAACAATATTTGAAGAAGAGCATTTGATTTATAAATGTATAACGATGCCATCTTCATTTTTGTGTTTCAGTTATGCGGCGTCTGATATGGAAGGCACTGCAATGCGTCCGTCACGGATATACAATCGAATTCGAGAAATATTTCCTGCCGTTTATGAAGTGAGCGAACTTATGGGTCTGACTTCGGATGAAAAGATTTCCGTGCCCGAAATCACCATACGACACGTTCTGTCTGCACTTCGCACAAAAACTGCAGATGAAACATTACGCCGTGCGATGGGTTGGCTTTTGGAAAATAGGAAGGATGAAATGACATCGGCATTTTCTGGTCTTTGTGAAAGAGACACAGAACTTACGCTAAAACCTGAAACGTTGCGAGCTTATTTTGGGGATACGTTTCATACCAGTGTGACGCGGCTTGAAAAACAGGCATCATGTCCATTCTCGTATTATACATCTTATATATTAGGGGCAAAAGAACGAAAAATTATGCAACCTGCCGCAACCGATGCAGGGCGGTTCTTGCACGATTTTATAGATGTTTTTTCAAAACGCCTTCGGGAAAATAATATGAATTGGCGTGCGGTAGACAGTACGTATATTGATAAAGAATTTTCAATTATTGCACCGATGCTTAATCATAAAATCAATCCATATGCAATTGAAAATTCACCGCGCCTTGCTTTTCTTTTTACGCGACTTCGTGTGGCGGTACGCGCTAGTATTTTAATGCTATCGGAGCACATGCGTGCTTCTGCATTTGAACCGCTTGGTTATGAGCTTGTCTTTGATGAAAAAGGTGATTTTTTACCGTTGACGTTTTCGTTACCCGGTGGAAAAACAGTAAAACTTACAGGAAGAATTGACCGCGCAGATACGCTGTATTCTGCTGAGAAAAATCAAACTCTGCTTCGAATTATAGATTATAAATCAGGCACGCCATCTTTTGATTTGGGCGATATTTATAATGGCTTGTCACTGCAACTTGCTGTGTATCTTTCTGCCCTTTGCACACCGTCGAATGCACCTTTTATTGGGAAAAATCCCATTGCGGCAGGCATGCTTTATTTTAAAATTGATGACCCGATTGTCGACGCTTTACCCAGCGAGGAGAAAGAGACGATTCATAGTTTATACAGAAAAAAATTTAAGTTATCTGGACTAGTTTTAAGCGATACGGCGGTTTTGGAGGCAATGGATAAAAATGTAGGGCGGTCCTCCGATGTGATCCCGGCAAGACTGAGTGGCGGAAACCCGAGTGGAAATGTTGCAACCGAAAAACAGTTTGCGGCAACAGCGGATGCGGCAATGCAGGCTGCAAAACGGCTTTCACAAGAAATTTTAAGCGGTAATATTTCTGTCAGTCCGTATAAGAAAGAAAATAAAACAGCTTGTACATACTGCAAATACAGATCTTTTTGCGTGCATGACGGGAAAACGTATAGAACATTTGAAGAAAAAACACCTGCAGAAATATGGGGAGAAACGGAGGCGGCAGATGAACGTTAAGTGGACACCGGAGCAGGAAAAAGCAGTTTATGGCGAAAAGGCGAATTGCCTTGTATCTGCGGCAGCCGGAAGCGGAAAAACACAGGTGCTGACAGGTAGAATTATAGAGCGGGTAATACGCGAAAAATTAGATATCAATCGAATACTTGTTGTTACATTTACGAATGCGGCAGCGGCAGAAATGCGGGCACGTATAACAAGCAGTATTTCGGAAGCACTTGCAAAAGAGCCTGAAAATGAACACATTGCCGCTCAACTTTCTCTCATGGGTAGTGCTTCTATTATGACGATGCATTCGTTCTGCCTTTATATTCTGAGGACGCATTTTGCAGAAGCCGGAATTGATTCTGCATTCCGCGTTGCTGATGCAACGGAAACTGTACTTATGCGCACAGAGGCAGCACAAAAGGCATTAGAGGAAATGCTGCTTTCGAATGATGCCGATTTTATAAGTTTTGCAAACTGTTATGCAGGTGTCAAAAACGATGCTTTATTATGTGACGTTTGCATGGAACTTTATGCATTCGCAGAGAGCATGCCGCATCCGAAAGAGTGGCTTTCTAATATCGCAAGGCTATACGATGTGGATGATGAAAGCTTCGGAGACAGTCTGTACGCGAAAATTATTTTGGAATCTGTCAAAAATGAACTGGAGAGTGCAGTGTCAAAATGTGAGCGCGCCGCCATCGAGCACGCTGCGTCTGCTGCTTTTTGTGAGGTCTTTGAAAAAGAAAAAGTTATGATCTGTGGTCTTTTGAAAGCCGTATCGAAATGGGATAGTTTTTTGTCAGCAGCAGATGAAATTGTATGGCCAAGACGGCGTGCGGATAAGGGGTATGCTTTGGCGGATGACGCGGATGCCCTTCGAAAATCTATAAAAAAACAAGTTGAATCGGCTTGCAATAAAATTATCTTCACACAAAAAGAGTGCGCAGAGAGTTTGCGTAAAGCATCAGGACATATAAATGCACTTTGTCGTATGGTGGATACTTTTGAAAAACTATATACGGCAATGAAAAGAGAAAAAGATATTTTAGATTACAGTGACCTTGAGCACCTTACGATTTCTCTTTTATCAGATGAAAACGGAAATCCGTCTGACGTCGCTTGTGCGCTTCGCGAAAGATATGATGAAATTTATATTGATGAATACCAAGACAGTAATGATGTGCAGGAGTACCTTTTTGGCCTTATAGCGAGAGAAAGAGTCGGAGAACCAAATTTATTTATGGTAGGAGACATGAAGCAGAGTATTTACGGATTTCGAAAAACAAGCCCTGAATTGTTTATTCAAAAATCTGACACTTATGCGGAAAAAGGACCAAACAAGCGTATTATATTAAGTAAAAATTTCAGAAGTCGTCCTGAAATACTGGATTTTATCAATGCAGTTTTTAAAAAGCTTATGCATGCTGCGGTAGGCGGAATCGACTATACGGAGAACCAAATGCTTTACCCGGGTGCAAGTTTCCCGCCTGTCCAAGAACCGTGCATTACATTTTCAATTGTGGATACAGATGCAGGGGCTTTAAATCGGGTGTGGGAAGAAGCATATCAAATTGCCGAACAAATAAAAAAACAAATAAATAGCCAAGTGTATGATGAGAAAAAGGGGGAATGGAGACAGGCTCGGTACAGTGATATTGCAGTCATTATGCGCAGTGCCAAAGAAATGGCGATTCCACTTCAAAATGCATGCGCCCAAATGGGTATCCCGCTTTACTGTGATGTGGGCGGCGGTTATTTCGAAACCATTGAAGTATCTGTATTTTTGTCTTTGTTAACAGTGATTGACAATCCACAAAACGACATTCCGCTTTTAGCAACACTTCGGGCACCTTTCTTTTCTTTTAGTGAAGACGAATTGGCACAAATTCGTATGCGGGACAAAAAACGAACCTTTTATCATGCAGTCAAAAAAACAGCAGAAGAAGACAGCGTTTTAGGAAAAAAATGTCTTGCATTTTTGAACAAACTGAAACGGTGGAGAAGACATGCACTTTTTATATCGACAGATGCATTGATTTTGCAGTTGTTCGAGGAAACAGGCTATCTGCAATATGTCAGCGGCAGTGCGGGTGGTGAAAGAAGCCGTTCTAATCTGGAAATATTATTTGATAAAGCGCATCAATTTGAAAAAACTTCTTTCCGTGGGCTCTTTCATTTTTTGCGGTTTATGGAAAGAGCGAAAACACGAAGCGGTGATTTTGGCGAAGCCAAGATGGTTTCGGAAAACGATAATGTTGTACGCCTTATGACCATCCACAAAAGCAAAGGTCTTGAATTTCCAATTGTGATTTTAGCCGGAACAGGGAAGAGTTTTAACAGAAAATCAACAGTCGGAAATTTCTTGTTCCATAAGGACCTTGGCATCGGTATTCGGTATATTGACCCGGAACTGAAAATACGTTACTCTACACCTGCGCACACAGCTGTTATGACAAAAATACATATAGACGAGATGGGAGAGGAACTTCGTGTTTTGTATGTTGCATTAACGCGTGCGAAGGAAAAGCTCATTATAACCGGTGCGGTACAGATGAAGCAACAACAAAAAGCATGGGATGGCGGTCTGACTCCAACAGATATTCTGCATGCGGATTCTTTTCTGACTCTTTTAGGACGTAGTATGGCGCTTGGCACGGTGCCGGATAAACGTGTATATTTAGAGATTGTGGCACCTTATTCCGAAGATGAAAATAGAATTCAAAAAGTGCCATTTATTCCGGACGCCTTACCGCCTGATGCGGAAATAGACAGAATTTTATCTTATCAGTATCCGCATAAGGGTTTGCGGTATATTCCGGTAAAAATATCCGTAACGGAATATAAACGTTTACTTGAAACGGAGAATGAAGATGCTTTGCAATTATACAAAACCACTACGCTCAATGAACCACGCTTTTGTGGCATGGAAGGCAATGTGCGCGGGGCATCTTTCGGAACGCTTATGCATTTTATTATGCAGAATTTACCAATTCGGGAAACCGAATCGGAAGCCGATGTAAAAGCCTTTATACAGCATTTGAAAGACGAAAAGATAATTTCAGAATTGCAGGCTGAGGCGGTGGATACAGGTGCGATTACACGCTTTATGAAAAGCGATATCGGTGTACGCCTTAGGAAAGCGGATGCTATCATGCGTGAGGAACCGTTTGCATTGGCATTACCAGCTTCAATGCTTACGCAGAATGAGGCACATAAAAATGAAAAAATTATTGTGCAAGGTATCATTGACTGTTATTTCTTCGAAGGCGATAAAATAACGCTTTTAGATTACAAGACAGATCGTAATGTTTTGCCGCAAACGATTATAAAACGCTACAAGCCTCAAATTGATATCTATGCGATGGCACTTCGTCAAAAATATTTTTCAGAAATTTACGAAAAAGTTATTTACTTATTTTCAAATAATGATATAATAGTATTACCTTAGAAAAAATTGAAGGGAATGGAAGTACAATGAGAGATAAAAAAAGACGCACATACAGTGTTAGCCAAGAAAAAGCAAAAGGAAACAAAATTTTAGCAGTAATGGGAACAATCGTAGGATTAATCCTGATTTTTCTGATTGCATTTTTAATTGCACTTAGTATATTTAATCCGCGCACAGATGTGCCGGAAACATCTCCTACACCCACGTTCCATGTCAATGTACCTTCAACGCCTACACCTGTAAACGGTACACCGACAGAAACACCCGAAGAAACACCTGAGGAAACTCCTGAGGAAACAGATGAACCATCTCAAACGGCCACCTCGAATCCGACACAGAGTCCGAGACCAACACAAAGTGCAAGGCCGACGCAAAGCGCGCGTCCTGTAAATACACCCCAAAGAACACAAACCCCTACAAAGGCACCGACAACGCCGGCACTGACACCGACGCCAACGCAAAGACCGGCTACCCCGGCACCTACCGTCGACCCTGATAAGCTTTCCGATACAGGGCTGTGATAAGTTTTTAAATTCTGAGAGGAGACATAACATGCAATTTGACACACTACAAGTTCACGCCGGTTTTCATGGAGACCCCGAGAGTAAATCGGTTGTTGCACCGATTTATCAAACGACTGCATACACCTTCGATAGCGCAAAACATGCAGCAGATTTATTTTCACTGGAAGCACCCGGCAATATTTATACAAGATTAAATAATCCTACAAACGCAATCTTAGAAGAACGTGTTGCAGCTTTGGAGGGAGGGGTTGGTGCAGTCGCTTTTTCTTCCGGTCAATCTGCCATAACAATCGGTATTTTAAATCTTGCCAAATGCGGAGACAATATTATTGCTTCAACTGCACTTTACGGCGGCACCTACAATCTGTTTGTACACACCTTTGCCAAGATGGGCATTCAAGTTAAGCTTGTGAATACAGATGACTTAAAAGCTGTGGAAGATGCAATCGATGAGAATACAAAGTGTATTTATACAGAAATTGTCGGAAATCCGGGCGGAAATGTACCCGATTTATGCGCACTAACAGAGCTTGCACATAAAAATGGAATTCCGGTTATGGTAGATAATACATTTGCGACCCCTTATTTGTGCCGTCCGATTGAATTTGGCGCAGATATCATCGTGCATTCTGCAACAAAATTTCTTGGCGGTCACGGTAACAGCATGGCAGGTATATTGGTGGATAGCGGTAAATTTGATTGGGAAAAATCAGGCCGTTTCCCCGGTCTTGTGGAGCCGGATCCGAGCTATCATGACATTCAATATTTTAAAACCTTCGGCGAAAGTGCATATATTGTCAAGGCGCGCGTTCAGCTTTTGCGCGATATTGGTTGTTGCCTCAGCCCGTTTAATGCATTCTTAATTTTGCAAGGGATTGAAACGCTTTCACTTCGCATGCAAAAACATGTCGAAAATGCAAAACGTGTTGCAGAATTTTTAAAGAATAACCGTAAGGTTTCTTGGGTGAAATATCCGAGCCTTCCCGGCGATGCATATTATGAACGTGCTCAAAAATATCTGCCAAAGGGTGCTGGTAGCGTCTTTAGTTTTGGCCTTAGCGGCGGCTATGCATCATGTGTTGATGTATTGGAGAGTGTGAAACTTTTTTACCATGTAACAAATCTTGGCGATGTTCGTTCCATTATCACACATCCTGCAAGCACAACACATTCACAGTTGACAAAAGAGCAGAGAAAAGAAAGCGGCATTGCGGATGAAATGATTCGTCTTTCAATTGGTATTGAGGATGCTTCAGATATTATAAGCGACCTTGCGGACGCAATTGGAGAATAAATAAAGGGGAGAGACGTATGTATAAAAGAGTAATGCTCAAAATCAGCGGAGAGGCCTTAGCGGGTGACGCAGGATTTGGTCTCGACTTTGACACCATTCAGGCAATTGCAGAAACTGTTGCAGAATGCGTAAAGGAAGGGTTTGAAATCGCGTTGGTCGTCGGAGGCGGGAACTTCTGGCGTGGAAGAAGCGGCAAAAAGATGGATAGAACGCGTGCAGATCACATGGGGATGCTTGCAACTGTCATTAATGCACTTGCACTGCAGGATTCTTTAGGCGCAGTTGGCGTGGATACGAGAGTGCAGACAGGTATAGAAATGCGGCAAATTGCAGAGCCTTATATTCGTGGCCGTGCTGATCGCCACCTTCAAAAGGGCCGCGTTGTAATCTTCGGTTGCGGAACGGGCAATCCGTATTTTTCTACAGATACGGCAGCAGCACTTCGTGCAGCAGAAATTGGTGCAGAAATTATTTTACTTGCTAAAAAGGTGGATGGCGTATACGACAAGGACCCAAATCTTTGTGAAGATGCCGTCAAGTATGATAAGCTTTCCTACATAGATGTTTTGAATCAAGGACTTGGCGTTATGGATTCTACAGCAACATCTCTTTGCATGGATAATAAGATTCCGATTCGTGTGTTTGGTCTTGAGGACCCGAAAAACATTCTCCGCGCAATGCGTGGTGAAAATATTGGGACAATTGTTGAATAATTGGGAGGAATTTACAATGACAAAATTAGCTGAATATGAAAAAAAGATGGAGAAAGCGATTTCTTTTTTATTAGAAGAATTTGCAAGCATACGTGCAGGACGTGCCAGTGCTGCAGTTTTGGATCGTATTATAGTAGAGTATTATGGCACCCCTACGCCGATCAATCAGATGGCAAGCATTAGCTCACCAGACCCGCATATGTTAGTCATTCAACCCTGGGATGCAAATGTTTTAAAGGATATTGAAAAAGCAATTTTAAAAAGCGAGCTTGGCATTACGCCAACGAATGATGGTAAATCTGTACGCTTGTCTTTCCCTGCGTTGACAGAAGAACGTAGAAAAGAACTTGTTAAATCCGTTTCTAAAAAAGCAGAGGAGGCTAAGGTTTCCGTTCGTAATATTCGCCGTGATGCAATGGATGCTATAAAAAAGCAGGAAAAGAACGGGGAGATTACAGAGGATGATATGAAGGTAATTGAAAAGGATATTCAAAAACTGACTGACCAATTTACAAAGCGTGTTGAAGACGAAGCAAAAAAGAAAGAAAAAGAGATTTTGGCAATATGAAAGCCTTCCAGAAAAGTACAATCAAAAAAGATAATTTACCGAAGCATATTGCGATTATTATGGATGGAAATGGGCGATGGGCAAAACGGCGTGGTTTGCCGCGCAGCGCAGGACATGCCCGCGGAGCTGAAAATTTCAAAAAGATTGTATCTTTTTGCGGTGAAATCGGAATTTCTTATTTGACAGTGTATGCATTTTCAACGGAGAATTGGACAAGACCGCAGGAGGAAGTGAAAGCGCTTATGCGCCTTTTGGAGGAATATCTTGAAAAGGCCTATACAGAGCTTGATGATCGCGTTCGTGTTCGAATAATCGGAGAGCGTACAATGCTTTCAGAGTCACTGCAAGAGAAAATAATCAATTTGGAAACGTATACAAAAGATCGTACAGGGATGGTTTTGAATATTGCACTCAGTTACGGAGGACGGCAGGAAATATTACACGCTATGCGTGCATGTGCTATAGAAGTACAAAACGGAACGCTAGCACCGGAAGAAATATGTGAAAAAACAATTGAACAATACATATATACATTCGGTCAACCGGATCCGGATTTGATCATCCGCCCCAGCGGTGAGAAACGCATCAGTAATTTTCTGCTATGGCAATGTGCGTATTCTGAGTTTTGGTATTCGGATATATTATGGCCGTCGTTTCGTCCAAAACATCTTATGGAAGCAATTGCATCGTACCAAAAAAGAAATAGACGCTTTGGCGGCGTTTAATAAGAGGATTTATTATGCTTAAATCAAGAATTTTGTCAGGGATTATAGGTGCAGTCGTACTTTTTGCCGTTGTGATTGCAGGCACTTTGCCGCTTCGTATTGCAGTTGGTATTGTTTCAGTATGCATGCTGTTTGAACTTTTTCGCGCTATATCAATAGAAAAAAAGTTGGCGCTCTTTATCCCGTCTGCGGTGTATGTAGCCATTGTATCGACAGCGTTGTTTTCACATTTGCATAATTTGTTATCATCTGTTTTAATTGCAATTTTATGTATCTCTTTCTTGTTTGATATGAAAAATATACATATTACAGATGTCGGTATTTCCGCCCTTTTTTCCTTGTTAATCAGTCTTTTTATGGGATGCATCACAAAAATCCGTCTTATGCCTGATGGCGCATGGCTTATTTGGTTTGTTTTTATTGGTGCATGGGCAAGTGATATTTTCGCCTATGCCGCAGGCATGCTTTTTGGAAAACATAAACTGATTCCGCATGTCAGTCCTGGTAAAACAATAGAAGGATCAATCGGGGGCATTGTCGGCAGTGCAGGCGCTTGTTTTGTTTTCGCTTTATGTACTGCATCTAAACTGCAGATAGAACCTTATTATTTTATAGGCATGGGAATCCTTTCGTCTGTTCTTGGTCAAATCGGAGACCTTGTGGCTTCAGCAATTAAACGGCAATACAACATAAAGGATTACGGCAGAATTATGCCCGGACATGGTGGTTTTATGGACCGGTTTGACAGTATTCTGTTTGTTGCGCCCGCTGTATTGTTTTTTTTACAAATTATACTATAAGTTTAGAAGGGATACTTTTTGAAAAATATATGTATTTTAGGCTCCACCGGTTCAATTGGGAAACAAACGTTGGAGGTCATTGAAAAACAGGGCATATATAGAGTGAAAGCACTTGCAGCGGCGTCCAATATTCAGCTCTTAGAAGAACAAATTCGCCGTTTTCGTCCTAAAATGGTTGCAGTATACCATGAAGAATCTGCACACAAACTCAGTGGCAATGTGAAGGACACAGATACACTTGTTTTGGGTGGCATGGATGGTGTTCGAGAAGTTGCCGCAAGAAGTGGTGCGGATATTACAGTAACAGCTATGGTGGGAAGTGTGGGTATTTTGCCCACGTTAGATGCGATATCTGCCGGCAGTGATATTGCGCTTGCAAATAAAGAAACAATGGTTTGTGCAGGCGATATTGTTCGTTCTGCGGCGAAAAAAAACAATGTTCGGATTATTCCTGTGGATAGTGAACACAGTGCAATTTTTCAGTGTATTGGCGAACAAGAAAAGGCCGTAAAACGTATACTTTTAACTGCATCAGGCGGACCCTTTAGGGGAAAAAAGAGAGATGAACTAAAAAATGTTACAGTGGAAGACGCACTAAAACATCCGAATTGGGATATGGGTGCGAAAATTACGATTGACAGTGCAACCTTGATGAATAAGGGACTTGAGGTTTTGGAAGCTGTTCAGCTTTTCGGTGTTTCTCCCGAGCAAATTGAGGTATTGGTGCATCCGCAAAGCATTATTCATTCCATGGTTGAATTTCATGACAATGCCATCATAGCGCAACTCGGCACACCGGATATGCGCGTACCAATTGCTTATGCACTTTCATATCCGAATCGTTACGAAACACCGGCTGACAGTCTGAATTTTGAAAAATATGCTGCATTGACATTTGAAAAACCGGATTTGGATACCTTCGGATGTCTGCGTCTTGGGTTTTTGGCAGCAAAGTGTGGCGGCAGTATGCCGACTGTATATAGTAGCGCAGGAGAAGTTGCTGTTTCAAAATTCATGCAAGGGCAATGCGGTTTTCTAGATATAGAAACCATGGTAGAAAGTGCCATGAAAAACCATGAAACAGTAATAAACCCCAGCCTTTCGTGTATAATAGATACAGATAGATGGGCGCGCGCGTATGTTGCGGCACTTTAACTGCGGAAGGAATAGATAGATGTTTATTATACTGGGAATTATTATTTTCGGTCTTTTGATTTTTGTGCATGAGGCAGGGCATTTTTTTACTGCAAAGCTTTTTGATATGAAAATTCATGCCTTTTCAATTGGTATGGGACCGGCAATTTGGAAAAAGCAAAAAGGTGAAGTTTTATATTCGCTTCGCGCACTGCCGATTGGTGGTTATGTTAAATTGGAAGGGGAAGATGAAGCCTCTGACGATGCGCGGGCATTTAATAACCGCCCACCCCTTGCAAGAATTATAGTCTTGCTTGCAGGTGGCTTTATGAATATATTGGCAGGTTTTTTGCTGTTCGTAATTTTATTCTTGTTGGTAGCACAAATTCGCGTACCGATTATTGACACGGTATTACCTGATACACCGGCTTCGGCAGTCGGACTGATGCAAGGAGATCGAATTCTTTCTATTAACGGGAAGACTGTTCACATACAAAATGATGTAACGTTATCCCTTATGCAAAGCAAAGGGGAAGAAGTTTCTCTTTTGATTGACAGAAACGGAGAAAAACAAACGTTATATATAAAGCCGCAAAAAGAGGCGCAAGGTTATGTTTTGGGGTTTTATCCACGTGTGGAAAATATGACGCTAAAGCTTGCAGTCAAAACTGCTTTTTATAATACTTTTTTCGTTGTACGACTTGTTTGTTTCTCACTTGGTGAAATGATTACAGGGCAAGTACAACTCGCGGATATGGCAGGTCCGGTCGGTATTGTGAATGAAATGAGTTCGGCAGCCAGGTCTTCGATGCCTGTTGAAAATATTTTAAATTTAATGGGATTGATTGCTGTGAATCTCGGTGTAATGAATTTATTGCCGATACCAGCCTTAGACGGCGGAAGAATTTTCTTTATATTGGTGGAAATGATACGCAGAAAACCAATTAAGCCCGAGCACGAGGGACTTGTGCACGCGATAGGGTTTGCTCTTTTATTACTGCTTATGATTGTGATTACATTTTCAGATATTACAAAATTATTTGCATAGCGAGGGAAGAAAATGAGAAAAAACGCAAGAGAAGATGCTTTTAGAATTTTGTTTGAACAACTTGTAAATGATGGGGATGCTAATGAAAAATTAGAAAGATATTTTACTGCCATCGCTGAGAAGACAGATGATGAGGATAAATTTTACGTCAACAAACCTGTTGGTGTGGACAACGACTACATTCGTAGTGTTGTAACCGGTGTTGAAGTCAATTTACAAACAATTAACGAGCAAATTGAAAAGAATTTAATGGGATGGGAATTTGATCGTGTATCAAAAATTAGTATTGCCGTTTTACGTCTTGCTATTTTTGAGATTTTATACATGGATGATATTCCTGCACAAGTTTCCGCAAATGAAGCGGTAACAATTGCAAAAAAATATGATTGTCCAAGCGCAGGTGCGTTTGTTAATGGTGTTTTAGGGAAGGTAATCGGAGAAAAATAATGGGAAAAAGGATTGCAACTGTCAGCCAAATCAATACATATATAAAAAATACGTTAGACAGTGATATGCTCCTGCAGAATATATGGGTACAAGGAGAAATTTCGAACTTTAAGCTGCATTATTCAGGACATATGTATATGAGCCTTAAAGATGCTGACGGTGTTTTGCGTGCGGTCATGTTTCGTGGAGAAAATGCTGCGTTGCCTTTTAAGCCCGAAAATGGAATGCAGGTACTTGCACATGGACGAATCAGTGCTTACACACGTGATGGTGCCTATCAGCTTTATATAGATAATATAGAACCTGTTGGCGCGGGCGCGCTATACAGGGCTTTTGAACAAATGAAGGCACGTCTAGAGGCGGAAGGGCTTTTTGATTCGAATAAAAAGAAGGAAATCCCGCGTTTCCCGAAGCGAATTGGCATTGTTACAAGCGGTACAGGTGCGGCATTGCAAGATATTTTACAGATTTTAAATAGACGATGGAAGTCGGCAGAAATAATTGTGGCACCTGTTCAGGTGCAAGGTGAAGGAGCTGCTGCACAAATTGCCAATGCAATCGCTGAATTTAATCAGAAAAAAGCGGCGGATGTTTTAATCGTCGGGCGCGGCGGTGGTTCTATTGAGGATTTATGGGCATTTAATGAAGAAATTACGGCGCGTGCGGTCGCAAATTCCTCGATTCCGATTATTTCGGCGGTAGGACACGAAACGGATTTTACAATCTGTGATTTCGTTGCCGATTTACGTGCACCTACTCCGTCGGCAGCGGCAGAATTGGCAGTGCCGGATTCTGCGGAAATCGAAGAAAAATTGAAATATACTGCAGCAAGGCTGAGAACGCTTTTATCTTTACAAATGAAAACGGCGCAGGAAAAATTACAAACGCAGAAAATACGTTTATCATGTGTAGAACGACGAATCGATGATTTAAGATTTACGATTGATATGGCGGCGAATCGTATGGAACATGCGCTGAAAGCGCAGATGGAAAGTGCGGAATCCCAATTTGCTACACTATCGCGGGCAATGGATGCACTGAGTCCGCTTAAAGTATTATCTCGCGGTTATGCATTTGTCAAAAAGGGAGAAAATGCTATACAGAGCATACAACATATTTCCGACGGAGATGAAATACAGGTGCACTTTAAAGACGGCACAGCATATTGCGAAATTACGTCTTTAGAAGGGAGGAAATAAAATGTCTTTTGAAACATCGATCGATGCATTGGAGAAAATTGTAAAAGCACTTGAAAGCGGCGATTTACCAATTGAAAAATCTATAGAAGAATTTGAGAAAGGAATTAAGCTCGTCAAGGAATGCCAGAAGTTATTAGATAAAGCACAAAAACAAGTGAAGACCTTGATGGATGATACAAGCGATGAAAAGTAAAATAGAAACATATCTGAAAACCTTAATTACAGAAAACGGCGTTTTGTATGACGCTATGCGTTACAGCCTTTGCGCCGGTGGGAAGCGATTGCGCCCGCAAATTACCATGCTTGCAGCCAAAGCAATGGGAAAAGATCCCTTGGTTGCCTTGCCGTATGGTGCAGCAATCGAATGTATACATACATACTCTCTTATCCATGATGACTTACCTTGTATGGATGATGATGATTTAAGGCGCGGTAAACCTACTTGTCATAAAAAATTTGGAGAAGCAATTGCACTTTTGGCGGGTGATGGACTTTTAACGCTTGCTTTTTCTGTGATTGCAGAAGCACCTTTATCGGCAACGCAAAATGCTCTGGCAACAAAAATATTAGCGCATTACGCAGGACCTGTCGGCATGGTACAAGGACAAATTTTGGATATGACGCATATTGGAACGAATACAGATGCAATTTTAGAGATGTACGGCTATAAAACGGGAGGATTATTCCGCGCATCTGTTGCACTTGGCGCAATTGCAGCCGGCGGTGACGGAACAGAATTTGATGAATTTGCAATCAATTTAGGAGCAGCTTTTCAAATTCAAGATGATATTTTAGATGTAACGGCGACAACGGAAGAACTTGGCAAACCAATTAAAAGTGATGAAAAAAACGATAAAAATACGATTGTTGCAACGCTTGGAGTTGAAAAAGCAAAGGAACTTGCAGCATCCTACACAACTGCTGCAATCCATGCACTTTTACCATTTGGGGAAAATGGCCGTGAACTTTGTGATTTAGTTTTAAACTTAATGGAAAGGAAAATGTAATCTATGTTTATTTATGCATTAAACGGGAGTCCGAACCAAGACGGAAATACGGCGTTTCTTTTAAAAAGTGTACTGTCAGAGCTTGAAGATATGCAAACAGAAATCGTACATATTGCATCTATAATAGAATCCTTAAAAAAACCATTTTGCACAGCATGTGAAAGCCCGTGCCGAAAAGCATGTTTTCAAGGCACGGAACTTGAAGCAGTTTTTAATAAAATGCAAAAGGCAGATGTTATACTTTGCGCGAGCCCTGTTTATTTTGGTGGACCAACGGCACAATTGAAAGCTTTTTTTGATAAAAGCAGATTCTACCGTGGTGAACGCGCCTTTGTCGGGAAGTATGGTGCGGCATTATCTTGTGGGGCATCTAAGTACGGCGGACAAGAGGCAACAGTCCGTTCCATCCAAAATAGTATGCTTGTGCATGGTATGTCAATTATCGGACCGGGTTCTCTCCAGTATGATGCGGGGCACCTTGGGGTATGTGCTATGCGACCGGCATCGGAGGATGAATTTGCAAAGAGCCGGTGTAAATCTTTGGCGGCACGTATTCGGGAACTTAAAATCTAATATCACCAAAGAAGGCGAGTGAGGACGGATGACGGTTAGAGAAAAACTAGAAAAAATCGAACAGGAAACTTTATCTCCATATGCAGCTTTTTCCGCTAAAACAAAAGGAAGAGTATTTCCGTCTGATGTCTGTGATTTTCGCACGGAATTTCAACGTGACAGAGATAAAATCATACATGCAAAAGCGTTTCGCCGTTTAAAACATAAAACACAGGTTTTTATCACACCGGAAGGTGACCATTACAGAACCAGACTGACACATACTTTAGAAGTTGCACAAATTGCTCGTACCATTGCTCGCGCGTTGCGGTTAAATGAAGACTTAACAGAAGCAATTGCCTTAGGTCATGATTTAGGACATACGCCGTTTGGGCATGAGGGAGAACGCGCATTAGACAACGTATGTCCCCTTGGATTTCATCATAACGAACAAAGCTTGCGCGTTGTAGAGGTTTTAGAAAACGGTGTTGGGCTAAATTTGACAGAGGAAGTCCGAGACGGAATTTTACATCACACAGGAGAAGGAAAGCCATCAACGCTTGAAGGCGAAATTATTCGGATAGCTGATCGAATCGCTTACATAAACCATGATATTGATGATGCGATTCGTGGTGGAATCATTGAAAACGACGCATTGCCTGCATCGTGCGTAGCGGTGCTGGGGAAAAGCCATAGTTCCCGTATTGATACTATGGTGCGTGATGTAATCGAAAACAGCATGGATAAACCTTATATAAAAATGAGCGAGCCTGTAAAAAACGCAATGCTTGCACTTCGGGCATATATGTTTGATGCAGTATACATTGGTTCCGAAGCAAAAAAAGAAGAAAAAAAAGCCGGGAATGTTGTTTCTAATTTATACAAATTTTTTATGGAACACTATGAGTTATTGCCTGCTGATGCAAAAATGATTTCATGTGAAAAAGAACGTCAAATTATGGATTATATTGCCGGAATGACGGATACGTATGCAATGCATATATTTAAAATGTATTTTCTTCCTAAAAGCTGGTACAGATAGAATGTAAGAATGTATAAAAATGTAAATTTTGGTTAAACATATACACTGTCGAACGAAAAACTGCGGATTTATGCGGTTTTCATCTGACAGTGTATTTTTAATTATAAAAAAGAAATTTATCTCAATAAAAAGAAGGAATTGCATATTGAATGTCGAATTTAAAAAAAAGTAAGATTTTTTTACCGTCACGAAAGAAGGAGATGGGCAATGGCAGAACATATTCCCGAACAGAAAATTCAGGATATTATTGCAGCCAATGATATTGTTGCGCTTGTGGGACAATATGTTCAGCTAAAGCGCAGCGGAAATTCTTATACCGGGCTATGCCCCTTTCATAAAGAAAAAACGCCGTCTTTTCATGTCTCGCCCGACAGACAACTTTACCATTGTTTTGGGTGTAATGCCGGTGGTGGTATCATTGATTTTGTAAAAAATATAGAAAATCTTGATTTTTTAGAGTCACTTCGATTTTTGGCAGAGCGTGCGGGAATCGCAATGGACACTACAGCTTTTCGTGAAGAAGATAAAAAGATTTTTGAGCAAAAAAAATTGTATATAGAAATTAACAAAAATGCCGCACGTTTTTTCCATGATACTTTATTTACAGAGGAAGGAAAAAGCGCAAGAGAGTATATACTGAAACGAAAGCTTTCGCCTGAAACGGTGAAAGCGTACGGACTTGGATATGCGCCCGATGCATGGGATGCGCTTACAAAGCATCTTCTTATGCAAGGCTACAGCAAAGAACAACTTGTGGACGTTGGCGTAGCATCCTTTACGAAAAACGGAAAATTGATTGACAGATTTCGTGCGCGTTTGATGTTCCCGATTTTTGATATTCGTGGGAATTTAATTGGATTCGGCGGCAGGCGGCTTGACAACGAGAAACCAAAATATCTGAATTCTGCAGAAACAATACTTTTTAATAAAGGCAGAAATCTTTTCTCACTTCAATTTGCAAAACGTGCTGATTCGTTGATTATTGTTGAAGGGTATATGGATGTTATTTCATTATATCAAAATGGCATTCAAAATGCCGTGGCATCACTCGGTACAGCATTGACAGTAGAACAGGCGCGGCTTGCTGCAAAAAACGCACAACGAATTACTTTGTGTTACGATACGGATGAAGCAGGTGTGAAAGCGGCATTACGAGCCATTGAAGTATTTGATGGAATTGATGTAAAACTTCGCATTTTGTCTCTGCCGGACGGTAAGGATCCCGATGAATTTATTAAAGCATACGGCGCTGTGAAGTTTAATGAATTATTAAATCAAGCAGAAACCCCCGCTGGGTTCCAAATGATGTTACTACGGAAAAAATACAATTTAAAAGATACTTATCAAAAAATGGAATATGCAGAGGCTTGTGCCAAAATTATCAGTAAGGTTTCGAGCAGCGTCGAAAGGGACGTATTACGAGCAAAAGTTTCGGCAGAGACCGGTATTGGCGCTACGGCAATTGCCTCGGAAATAGAAAAAAAACAAGTTCGTGCAGAGAAAGAAAAAAAGTGGAATACAAGACCCAAAAAAGGAGAAATGCTTTCTATACCCAAATCAAATACGGCAGAAAAAATTATTTCTCTTTGCCTAAAAGATAAATCCGTTTATCAAAAATATAAGGAAGAGCTTTTGGAGATTATAGAAGATGATACGCTGAAAAAGGTTTTGGAAAGACTTGCAGAAACGGATGATGCTGCTATGATTGTTGCGGGCTTTTCAGGTAAGGATACAGAAAAAGCTGCTGCAGCACTATGTATGCCACTTTATTATGAAAATAACTTAACAGCTGCGAAAGAATTGGTTGCATCATTAAAAAAAGAGTCATATGACCGCAAAGTAAAAGAAGCGGCAGATGCAGGTGATTTAGAAATGTTAAATGCATTACTTATGAAAAACAAGAAGGAAGGAGGGTACTAAGACATGTCAGATACAATTAACAAAAAAGCAATCGTTAAAGACCTTGTAGACAAAGGCAGAAAAAGAGGTATGCTAACCTACAAAGAAATTAACGAAGCATTTGAAGAGATGGACTTAGAACCCGAGCAAATTGAAAAAATCTATGAATCCATTGAACAGATGGGTATTGAAGTCATCGAGGATATGGATGCGGATTTAAAGCAAATTGCAACAAACGAAGAGGAAATTGATTTAAGTTTGCCTGAAGGGATCAATGTCGATGACCATGTTCGGATGTACTTAAAGGAAATCGGTAAGGTTCCCCTTTTGTCGGCGGATGAGGAACTTGACCTTGCACAACGCATGGTTGAAGGCGATGAAATTGCAAAAATGCGCCTTACGGAAGCAAATCTTCGTCTTGTTGTCAGCATTGCAAAACGGTATGTCGGACGTGGTATGTTATTTCTTGATTTAATCCAGGAGGGAAATCTCGGTCTTATTAAAGCTGTTGAAAAATTCGATTATTCAAAAGGCTTTAAATTCAGCACATATGCCACATGGTGGATTCGACAAGCCATAACACGTGCAATTGCAGACCAGGCTCGCACCATTCGAATTCCTGTACACATGGTCGAAACAATTAATAAATTAATTCGTGTATCGAGACAACTTTTGCAGGAATTGGGACGCGATCCGCTACCTGAAGAAATCGCAAAAGAAATGAATATGTCAATTGAAAAGGTGCGCGAAATTATGAAAATTGCACAAGAACCGGTTTCGCTCGAAACGCCGATTGGTGAGGAGGAGGACAGTCATCTTGGTGATTTTATTCCCGATGATGAAGCGCCCGCACCGAGCGAAATGGCCTCTTTTGCGCTTTTGAAAGAACAACTGATGGATGTTTTAGATACTCTTACCTCCAGAGAAGAAAAGGTGCTTCGCTTGCGTTTTGGGTTGGATGATGGCCGCCCGCGTACATTGGAGGAAGTCGGTAAAGTGTTTGATGTTACGCGTGAACGTATTCGTCAGATTGAAGCGAAGGCACTTCGTAAACTACGTCATCCAAGCAGAAGCAAAAAGTTAAAGGATTTCCTTGAATAGCTTTATGACGCCGCGCCTTTTGGCATTGGCGGCGATGGTGGAACAAAATGCCCGCATCATTGATGTGGGGTCAGATCATGCATATTTACCGATTTATCTTGCTGTGCACGGCGTAATCCATGATGCTCTCGCAACGGATGTGCATAGCGGGCCGCTTTCACGCGCAAATCTTAATATTGAACGTTTTTGTGTCAGTGATATAGTCAGCACACAAAAAGCAGACGGTCTTGATGGCATAGATGTGAACCAATATGACACAGTTGTGATAGCAGGTATGGGCGGAGAACTGATTGCGAACATTATAAAAAATGCAAATCTGCCAAATCATATGAAACTAATTTTGCAGCCGATGACGGCGACGGATTTTCTACGTAAATTTCTTATTACAAACGGATTTCAGATTGTGAAAGAAAAAATTGTTGAAGAAAATGACAAACTGTATGTTATTATATCGGCTGTGTTAGGCTATGAAAAAGACCAATATACAGAAACAGAATATATTCTGGGACGTATGAATAGGGAAGAACCTTTATTCCCCAAACTGTTAAGACGTGAAACGGATAGAATAAAAAAACAGATTAACGGTCATCAGCGTGCAGTTTGTCCGTTGGAAAATAAAATTGTTTCTTTGCAAAAAATACTGGAGGAGATGAAGAAATGCGAACGAAAATCATAGGTGGTCGCATTCTGTGTGGATATATTGAGACAGAAAAGGCACTCTACATAGAGGATGATAAAATAATTGCTATTACAGCCGAGGAATTGCCGGCAGATAAAGTGATTGATGCAAAGGGGAACTATGTAAGTCCGGGCTTTGTAGATATTCACACCCATGGTGCAGGCGGACATGATTTTATGGATGAGGGAACAGAGCCTGTAATCGGTGCGTTAAAAGCACATTTGGAACACGGCACCACTTCCATTATGCCTACGCTGACGACATCAAATCCTGTCTCTTTTCGAAAATGTCTTTCTGCGATTGATACAGTCATGAAAGAAAAAAGGACGGATTTGCCGCGCATCCATGGTGCACACTTAGAAGGACCCTATTTTTCAATGGAACAACGTGGTGCACAAGCACCGGAATATATTACGCCTCCCATTAAAGAAGAATATGAAGAACTGTTACGTGAATTTAAAGACGTGATTCGCCGTTGGAGCTTTGCGCCTGAGCATGAAGGTTCGGTTGAATTTTGTGAAACACTGATTAAAAATAATGTTATTCCATCGATTGCGCACACAAATGCAACCTATGAAGAAATTATGCCGGTTTATGAAGCCGGTTGTCGCCTGATGACTCATTTTTATTCCGGCATGTCACTTTTATCACGCAAAAATGGGTTTCGCGTTTTAGGTGCAGTGGAAACAGGCTATCTTTTGGATGATATGCGCGTCGAAACGATTGCTGACGGAAAGCATTTGCCACCAGAGTTGTTACGATTGATCTATAAGGTAAAGGGCGCTGAAAATATCTGTATGGTAACGGATTCCATGCGTGGTGCAGGGGTAGAGAATATACGGGAAATGATTTTAGGCCCCATTGCAGACAATCGCATTGCTATCATTGAAGATGGTGTTGCGAAAATGCCTGATAGACAAAATTTTGCCGGCAGTATTGCTACAACGGACAGATTGGTTCGCGTTATGCATAAGGAAGCCGGTATTGACATTGTAAAAGCAGTTGAGATGATGTCAAAAACGCCCGCGAAAGCAATTGGTGCCGAAAATATCGGTGAACTTCGTCCGGGCTATAAAGCTGATATTGTTTTATTTAATGACAATATAGAGATTTCCGGGATAATCCTGGATGGTAAAGAAAGGAAGATGTAAGATGGCAAAGGTAACAAAGGACACAATCATTGCAGATGTTTTGCGTATGGATGCAGGCACAGCGCCGTTTTTCCTTGAAATTGGAATGCACTGCCTCGGTTGTCCGTCCGCGAGTGGCGAAAGTATTGAAGCGGCTTGCGCAGTACATGGCGTTGATGTGAATATGCTTTTGGACAAACTAAACAGCTATCTCGAAAGCAAATAAGACAAAAAGGCAGATACGAGGACATTCCTCATATCTGCCTTTTGCGTTTTAGGTGTTTGATGTACTATAAAAGCTGTTGACCATTAATAAACAAACGAAACACAAGCCCTAATTTTTCGGCTGCTTTTCGACATAAAATCATACGATCAAGAAAAATTTCAAAGTAATCCATTACAGGACAAAATGTTGTATCAATATCCAAAGAAAGCGAAAAGATTTTACAATCTGTATTTAATGTTGTAGTTGCATTTTGGACGGAATAATTGACACGATCATGAATATCAAAGGCTGCTACATCCGCATTCCGAACACGCGTACGACGTACATCGGTTTTGTCTGCTAATATCAGAGCGGCTGCCACAGCATTTACAGGGAACGCCGTCCCTTCATCATGATTCCCGATAGCAGAGATTATAACAGCAATATCAGAAGGGTCCATACCAAGATTATCAAGTATGCGAAATGCCATGACTGCACCGCTTTGCGCATGTTCAATACGATTTACGAGGTTTCCGATGTCGTGCAAATAGGCGGCAATTTGTGCCAGCTCTATATCCCGTTCATCAAAATGCAGAGATTCTAAAATATATTTTGCCGTATTTGCTACTTTTGTCGCATGTGCGAAACTATGCTCTGTAAAACCCATGGCACGCAGTGACGCGTCAGCTGTTGCAATATAGGTTCGAATTTGCGGATTATCTTTAATTTCTTCAAATGTTATCATAATATTCTCCTATTGTATTTTCTTTGAAACATAGCGCCATACATCTGCACACATTTCAGAAATGTCACGCGTGGCTGTCCAACCAAGCTCTGTTTTGGCCTTTGTTGCATCGGCATAACATGTCGCAATGTCCCCGGGGCGACGTGGCGTGATTTTGTAGGGAACTTTACGTCCCGATGCAGTTTCAAATGCATTTACAATCTGTAAAACACTATATCCTTTTCCTGTCCCGAGATTATAACAAAAGACACCTTCTGTATTCTCAAGTTTTTTTACGGAACATACATGCCCTAAACTCAAATCAACAACATGGATATAGTCGCGAACGCCCGTGCCATCCAAAGTGGGATAATCATTACCAAATACATTCAAATATGAAAGTTCGCCGCTTGCAACTTTTGCAACGTAGGGAAGAAGATTATTCGGAATTCCGTTCGGATCTTCGCCGATGAGTCCGCTTTTATGTGCACCAATTGGATTAAAATAACGAAGCAGAACAATACCCCAGGTTGAATCTGCAACGTAAAGATCACGCAGAATATTTTCTATCATAAGTTTTGTTGCGCCGTATGGATTTGTGGTATGGAGAGGAAAATCCTCCACAATTGGGACAGTGTGCGGGTCCCCGTACACTGTGGCTGATGAGCTAAATACTAATTTTTTTACATTTTTTTCTGCCATTACCTCGCAAAGAGTAAGTGTACTAACGAGGTTGTTTCGATAATAAAGCATCGGTTTTGCTACGGACTCACCAACGGCTTTAAGCCCCGCAAAATGAATTACACATTCAATATCATTTTCGTCAAAAATTTTTTCTACTGCCACTTTGTCCGTTAAATCTGCTTCATAAAATGAAAAGTTTTTTCCTGTTATTGTTTTTATGTTATCGAGCACTTCCGGTTTAGAATTGCAAAAATTATCTACAATAACAATTTCATAACCGGCATTCAAAAGCTCAACAGACGTATGACTGCCAATGTAACCAGCGCCACCCGTGACAAGTATTTTTTTCATATATCATTCACCTCGAATAATATTTTATAACAAAAAAAGTAGAAAGTAAAGTTTTTTTTCATAGAACATAAGAATTGTTTGTATATACATAAAAAAAACTTTACTTTTCAAGGAAAATGTGGTATCATTAATAAAATGAGGTGTTCTATGTGGAACAATTATTATATTTAATGTGGTTAAACTTAAAAACAGAGATTCCGATTGCAAAACGCGTTGCTTTGTTGACGTATTTTGGCTCTGCGGAATCCGTATATTGCGCCGAAAAGCATGCATATATAGAAAGCGGATTTTTGACAAAACCTATGATTCATGCACTCATGCAAAAGAATGTTCGGCATGCAAGGCAAGAAATAGAATTAGCTGAAAAATTACATGTTAGATTGGTAGATTGTTTTTCGCCTTTATATCCTGCATCGCTTAAAGAGCTAAACGATTACCCTTTAATTTTATATGTTCGTGGTGATGTAACAGTATTTAATCATAAAGCCGCCTTTTGCGTTGTGGGTGCCAGACATTGTACTGCGTATGGAATGAGTGCATCAATTGGCATTTCCGAGCAACTTGCACGTTGCGGCATGATAATTATAAGCGGTTTAGCCGTCGGTATAGATGCAGCTGCACATCGTGGTGCCATTCGCGGGGGCGGAAAAACGATTGGAGTTTTAGGGTGTGGCATGGATATAAATTATCCGAAGGAAAACGAACAACTTCGTGAGGATATTGTGAAAAACGGTGCTGTTATTACGGAATTTCCATTTGGAACACCGCCTTACGGCACAAATTTTCCGCTTCGAAATCGAATTTTAAGCGCTTTATCATTGGGTGTTGCAGTTATGGAAGCCGGAGATAAAAGCGGTTCATTGATTACGGCGCGTCATGCTGCAGAACAAGGCAAGGATGTGTATGCACTACCGGGAAATATTTCAAACCCTCAATCTTGCGGGACTAACCGGTTAATTCAGGATGGTGCGACGCTGCTTTTGGGGGCAGATGAAATTTTAGCGGAATATATTCTGCGATATCCTTCTTTATTTGAAATTCAAGAGCTTGTGGAAGAAAAAGTTGCGGAAGAGAAGGATAAACAAACGGATATAAAAAGCCCGCTTTTGGAAAATGGCCTCACAGACATGGAAAAACAACTTTATAAAGCCTTGGATAAGACACCAAAATCAATTGATGTTTTATGCACAAGTACCGGATTATCCGCCAAAGAAATCAACACTTTAATTACTATGCTTTTAATTAAAGGTAAAATTAAAGAGCATGGCGGAGGACTTTTCAGTCGATAAACAAATAAGGAGATTATGATTGTGATTACAAAAAAAGAACAAACAGCTAAAATCTTGTTTTTTCTTCTATCTATCATTGGATTGCTGCCTTCTTTTGTTGGAGCATATCGAGTTTCGGCGTTTCTCGTTGGATTTATTTTAACATATTATACCGCTCGTTTTAGTATAAAATTTACAATTTGGGCAGTTTTTATTATGATGATTCCGTACTTTGCAGGTGCCGAACTATATCAAAACATATATATTATATCGATGTGCATTCCCTATTGGGCAATTGGGCAAATTTTGTATAAACGTCAATCGCTTGCTAAATTATTGATTATCGGAACAGGGTTGCAGGCAGGTCTGTGGGCTGCATATACAAACTATAACGCATCAATACAAAATGTGAAACCATTTACACTGCTTTTTGGCGGGATGCTGGACGAATTTAGAGGTGCGATGCTTTCACAAGCAGGGGCGGATGCAACAATTTTAAAAGAAATGCAACGTGTATTTTATTTTGCAGAAACAATTCTGCAATCCATGTTGCCGTTTCTCTATATTATTGTGTCCTTAGTTACTATTTATATATCATTTTCGGTATGTCGTTTCGTACTTGCACGAAAGGGCATACACCTTAAGAATATGCCGTATTTTCACGAACTATGGTTACCAAAAAGTATAAGCTTAATCTTTGTCCTGTTATTTTTCCTTTCTTTATTTATGGGCGATGCACCGATTTTATCCAATATTCTTGCAGTTGTTTTTGTTCTGTATGTTATTTGCGGGTTATCAACTACTGCAGCTTTCTTGAAACGAAAAGGAGTATCCTTTGGATTTCGCGCCTTAATTTTGGCAGGACTTTTTCTTTTTTCATCTCTCATGGGCGGCATGATTACAACATTACTTTGTTGCCTTGGTATGTCCAAAGCGACACCGGAAATTGGAGAGTAAATATGGGTTTAAATAAAAAAGATAAGTTGCATCATTTTTATGTTGGGGATATTTACGCAAAAATTATTATCTTATGTTGCGCAATTTTTGCTTTTTGCATCGGTCAATGGCCGTTTGCAATTTTTATGATTGCTGCATTTATGATTTCATTTTGTTTTAGCGAGCTATCCTACCAACGCGGCGTACATCAAATGCGTAAGTATTTAGAACACGCGTCCACTTCTATAGGCGCTTCGGAGTCAATGCCTGGCTTTCCTTTCCCTGCTGTTTCAGTCACAAAAAATGGTAAAATTACGTGGTACAATAAAGCAATGGAAAAACTTTTAGATGGTGCTTTTTTATTTCAAAAAAGTATTACGGAATATGTTAAGGATTTTTCTTCCGAAAAGGTTGATGCCGAGGGCAAAACGCCATTTTTTAGTGCAGAAATCGGGGATAAAGTCTATGCTGTTTACGCGCATCAAACACCTGCGCAAGAAGGGACAGATACCTTAATTTTATTGTATTTCATAGATACTACAAAAGAAATTACGATAGAAAAAAAATATGACGATTCGCGCTTTGTTTCCATGATCATTACTTTTGATAATTATGAAGAAGTAATGCAGGGGATAAGCGATAGCGTGCGTAGCAATCTGCAAGCAACAATTGATAAAATTTTGGTGTCAGAAATCACAGATGTTGGCGGTATTATCAAGAAAACGGAACGTGACCGTTATATTGTTTCTCTCAGTATGGCAGCATTGCGTTCACTTATGAATAAAAAGTTTTCCGTTTTGGACACGGTTCGTGATACGAAACTCGGAAATTTGATTGCACCGACACTGAGTATAGGCGTTGGAATTGATGCTGAAACATACCATGAATGTAATGAATATGCCCGCGCAGCTCTTGATATGGCACTTGGTCGTGGTGGTGACCAGGTTGTGATAAAAGATAATACTGAAATGCATTATTTTGGAGGCAAAACACGTGAAGTAGAAAAGAGGACGAAGGTAAAAGCGAGAGTTGTAGCCTATGCACTTCGAGAATCGATACTCCAAAGCAGTAATATAATTATTACAGGGCACAAAAATCCTGATGCTGACTGCGTTGGTGCTGCTATGGGCATGGTTGCTATTGCCCGACATCTCGGAAAAAGAGCACATATTCTTTTGCATGGCTTTGATGATGCAGCATCTTCTATTGTAAAATCCGCACAGAAAATAACGGAATATAAGAATATATTTATAAAGAGAAATATGTTGGAGGAATTAGTTTCTTCCAAAACTTTGTTGATTGTTGTAGACACAAATGCATCTTCTTATATGGAGGAACCGGAGTGTCTGCAAATTTTCTCCCAGGTTGTTTTAATTGATCACCATAGAAAAAGTCCGAATTTTATTAAAGAGGCTGTTTTGGCGTATCATGAGCCGTATGCATCATCCACAAGCGAAATGATTACAGAGATGCTGCCTTACCTGGACAATAAAAGTAACCTTTTAAAAATAGAGGCTGAAGCATTGTTTGCAGGTATATATCTTGATACAAAAGGATTTACGTTCAAAACAGGTGTTCGTACCTTGGAGTCAGCTACGTTTCTGCGTCGTGCCGGCGTAGAGCCTGTTATAGTAAAGCAATTCTTTAAAAACAATTTTCAATCGTACACCAGGATTGCATCACTTATACAATCTGCTACAATTTATTACGGCCAAATCGCCATCGTTGCAACGGATGAGGAACATTCCCCTTCTCTTATTGCACAGACGGCGGATGAATTACTGAACATTACAGATATTGATACTGCTTTTGTGCTTGCACAGCATGGTGGAAGTTGTATAGTGAGCGGCCGTTCTACAGGCGAAGTGAACGTGCAAGTCCTATTAGAAAAATTAGGCGGCGGCGGGCATTTTTCTGTCGCAGGCGCACAAGTAAAAGATATGCAAACAGAGGAAGTTAAGACAAAACTTTTAGATATATTAAAAGAATATTATAGCGAGAAATAGAAGGAGGATAAAAATGAAGGTAATACTGCTTTGTGATGTAAAAGGTCAAGGGAAAAAAGGACAGATGGTAAATGTAAGTGATGGCTATGCACGTAATTTTCTTTTACCAAAGGGACTTGCGCAGGAAGCGACTAAGTCCGCTATGAATGATTATGCTGGAAAAGAAGATTCGGCAAGATTTCATAAAGAACAAGAAGTGGCTGCAGCAAAAGAGGTTGCAAGTAAAATCCAAGGGCAAACTGTTCTTTTAAAGGCAAAAGCTGGCGAAAACGGGAAGCTTTTTGGCTCTATCACAGGACAATCTATAGCTGATGCAATCAAAATGCAATTACATGTTGTTATTGATAAAAGAAAACTGGTTATTGGTGATGGAATAAAAACAGTCGGTATTTCGGAAATAGATGTAAAGGTATATCCCGGAATTACAGCGAAGATAAAAGTGAATGTCGAACAAGAATAGGGAGGAGGATTGCTGTGGAAGAGCAATTCGGGAGAACACCCCCATACAGCCTGGAAGCAGAACAAGCAATTTTGGGATGTATGATAAAAAGCAGTAATGCACTGACTAAGGTAATGGAATTACAAATCAGCACAGAGGACTTTTACTTTGAACAACACAAAGTTATTTTTAATGTTCTCAGTCGTCTTTTTTTAGAAAATGTGCCGATTGATTTAATTGTATTATCAAGTGGATTAAAAGAACAACTGGACACGATCGGTGGCGTATCCTATTTAGCGACCATCCTTGACAGCGTAGATACAACTGAAAATGTAAAATATTATATTGATATTATAAAAGCAAAGGCTGTACTTCGTAGATTGATTTCGGCTTCCAACGAAATAGCAGATATGTGCTATGAAGGAAGTGATGATGTCTCTGTAATCCTTGATAGCGCCGAGCAAAAGATTTTCAGCATTTTACAAGGACGTGGGCTGCAAGGATTTTATCACATTCGTGACATTGTTCCGGATGTCATTAAAAATATAGAAGATGTGCGTGCTGCCGGCGGCCGCGTTGCCGGATTGCCGACAGGTTTCAAACAACTTGATGCCATAACGGCAGGTCTACAACGGACCGACCTTATTATTTTAGCTGCAAGACCGGGTGTCGGTAAGAGTAGTTTTGCGCTGAATATTGCCGCACATGTTGCTAAAACCTCGGGTGAGCCGGTTGCAATTTTCACATTGGAAATGTCAAAAGAACAGCTTGCCAATCGTCTTTTGTGGAGCGATGCGAGAATTGAAGGTGAAAAATTTAGAACAGGCAATATAAGTGGGGAGGATATGAAAAAAATTGCACATGCTCTGGGTGGACTTGTGAAAGCTCCTATTTATATTGATGATACCCCTAATATTCCTGTTTCTGAAATGCGTGCAAAATGCAGACGATTAAAGCTTGAAAAAGGTCTTGGTATGGTTATTATTGACTATTTACAGCTCATGCAAGGCGGCAAAAGGAGCGAAAACAGACAGCAGGAAATCTCAGAAATTTCGCGCTCTTTGAAAATTATGGCTAAAGAACTGGATGTTCCGGTCTTAACGCTTTCACAGCTTTCTCGTGCTTCTGTAACGCGCGACCAACCTATACTCAGTGACCTTCGTGAATCCGGTGCAATCGAACAGGATGCAGACATTGTTATATTCTTAAATCGAAAAACAGGCGATGAGGCATCTCCCGATGAAGCAAATTTAGCAGAATGCATTATTGCAAAACACAGAAACGGCTCAACAGGCAAAATTGACCTCGTTTGGCGTGGTGAATACACTACCTATATGGATTATGATGCAACGCATTGATGGAGGGTACTAAATTTGCTCTTTTCAAGATTTATACAAGAAATCGAAAAGAATAACCTACTACAAAAGAATGACACGGTTGTTGTTGCCGTTTCAGGCGGAGCAGATTCTGTTTGTTTATTACATCTTTTTTATCGTCTGAGTCAGATATGGAGTCTTAAACTGATCTGTGCACATGTGAATCACATGCTTCGCAGCGATGCTGACAAAGATGCCGCTTTCGTTGAATCGCTTTGTAAAAAATGGGAAATTCCGTACGTAATGCACAAAGAGGACGTTGCTGAAACTGCAAGAAAGCAGAAATCTTCCGTTGAACTGGTCGGCAGAGAAATCCGATATCGGTTTTTTCGCAGTATTTCCGCGGACGTTATTGCAACGGCACATCATAAAAATGATGTGGCCGAAACAGTTCTTTTACACATGGTGCGTGGTTGTGGCCTAAATGGTTTATGCGGCATTCCTTTCAAACGCGATGATGGGGTTATTCGTCCTCTCCTACAATTTAACAGACAGGATATAGAATCATACCTTCATGCACACGCACTTATATGGCATGAGGATTCAACCAACTCAGACACATGCTATACGAGAAATTATATTCGACATGAAATTCTGCCGAAATTCGAAGCGTTAAACCCTTCGTTTTCAAACGCGTTATTCCGTATGACGCAAATTCTGCAGGATGATGAGGTCTGTTTAAATACAGAAACAAAGAATTTAAACGCCGTAAGGAAAGAAAAGGATGTAATATTTTTTTCGATTGAAAAACTTCAAAATGCACATATCGCCTTAAAACGACGCGTTATTTATGATGTCGTGCCTGCATACGATGCTGTAAATCGCATTTTAGACCTTTTAGAGAAAAAAAACGGCACAATAATAAAACTGCCTGATAATATGGAAGCTGCGAGGGAATATAATGAAATCGCAGTATATAAAACCAATAAACAAGAGATCACATCTGTTACACTTCCTTCAACAGGTAGTATACAGTTTGGCAATTATAACATTATTGTCGGTCAAGGTGGATTTAAACTAAAAAACGGCACGTATACTGTACGCACGCGGAGTGAAGGTGATGTTTTTTCACCGGAAGGTATGAACGGAAGAAAAAAAATAAAGGATTTTTTAATTGATAAAAAAATACCAAAACGCATGCGCGATTCTCTTCCGATTTTTGTCTCGGAAGGGAAAATTGCAGCTGTGTCAGATTTGCGACGTGACAGAAACTTTATTCCATATCATGATGAGTCTTATATAGAAATTAACATAAAAAAAGAGTAAAAAACAGAAAGAGAGAGATACTTATGTTGAATGCAATTGAAAGTATACTTATTTCAGAAGAAAAATTACAGAAAAAAGTGCATGAACTTGCAACAAAAATTTCAGCGGATTACGAAGGCAAGGAACTTCTTTTTGTTACAGTGTTAAAAGGGAGTTTTGTGTTTGCAGCTGATTTATTTCGACAAATTACAATACCTGCCTCTGTTGATTTTATGGCTGTTTCAAGTTATGGAAGTACAAGTAAATCCAGTGGTGTAGTTAAAATTCTAAAAGATTTAGATCACCCGATTGAAGGGAAAGATGTCATAATTGTTGAAGATATTTTAGATAGCGGACTAACCCTCAGTTACATTCGTGAAATGCTTCTGCAACGCGGCGCAAACAGTTTGAAAATTTGTACGATTTTAAATAAGCCAGAGCGGCGCAAGGCGGATGTAGTTGCCGACTATGTCGGTTTTGATATTCCTGATGAATTTGTTGTCGGATATGGTCTTGATTATGATGAAAAATATAGAAATCTTCCGTTTGTAGGCATATTAAAACGTGAAATTTACGAAAAATAAAGCATTTCGTTAATTTTCTGTGAACACGCTTGCATTCTTTTATTGGACATGGTAAAATATAACATATTATAAAGGAGCTGATTAAATGCCGAAAGTTTTAAAAAGCATTAGCTTTTATGTCATACTTCTGCTTGCAGTTTTAGTTCTTTGGAATTTACTGGGTGCAGATGTAAATGAAAATCATAGTTTTACAGAGTTGATTTCCTTATTAAAAGAGGAAAAGGTAGAAAACCTCATCATAGAGGAACAACAGGTAATTGCAACTTTACGTGAAAACCAAAAAGAAATTATAGTTCCGATTGTATCAACACATGATATATATCTTTACGCAGGGGATGCAATTCAATCCCAAATTGATAATAAAACACTTGAAGTTACTTATGCACCACCTGAACCGATGCCATTTTGGCTATCCATTTTACCAACAATTTTAATCGTTGTTGTTGTGGCTGTTTTGTGGTTTACCTTTATGCAACAGTCGCAAGGTGGCGGTGGCGGCAGAATTTCATCGTTTGGGAAAAGTCGTGCTAAGAAAATGACGGACGATGCGCATAAAAAAACATTTGCAGATGTAGCAGGGGCGGAAGAAGAGAAAAATGAATTAGAAGAAATTGTTTCCTTTTTAAAAGCGCCGAAACGCTTTTTAGAACTTGGCGCCAGAATTCCCAAAGGTGTTCTTTTAGTCGGCCCTCCGGGAACCGGTAAAACTTTACTTGCAAAAGCTGTTGCAGGGGAGGCGGGGGTACCATTTTTTAGTATAAGTGGTAGTGATTTTGTTGAAATGTTTGTCGGTGTTGGTGCCTCTCGTGTACGTGACCTTTTTAATGAAGCAAAGAAAAATTTACCCTGCATTATTTTTATCGATGAAATAGATGCAGTCGGTCGACACCGTGGTGCAGGTCTCGGTGGCGGTCATGATGAAAGAGAACAAACACTAAATCAGCTCTTGGTTGAAATGGACGGATTCGGTGTAAACGAGGGCATTATTATAATTGCGGCTACGAATAGACCGGACATCTTAGACCCTGCACTTTTGCGTCCCGGTCGATTTGACAGACAAGTTGTAGTCGATATTCCGGATGTCGGTGAAAGAGAGGCAATTCTGAAAGTTCATGCAAAAAGTAAACCGCTTGGTGATGATGTGAATTTATCTGATATTGCAAAAGGAACTACTGGTTTCACAGGTGCCGACCTTGAAAATCTGCTAAATGAAAGCGCAATTCTTGCGGCTCGTGAAAAAAGAACGAAAATATCAAAGGCTGACGTTGATGAAGCATTGATTAAAGTAATTGCCGGCCCCGAAAAGAAAAATAGAATTCGAAGTGAAAAGGCAAAAAAACTAACTGCATTTCATGAAGCCGGTCATGCGTTGATTGCAAAGCTATTACCAACGCAAGACCCTGTTCATCAGATTTCCATTATTCCGCGTGGTCGAACCGGTGGATATACGATGTCTTTGCCAAAAGAAGATAAGTTTTGCGAATCAAAACAAGATATGCTCGAGGATATTATCAGCCTTTTAGGTGGACGTGTTGCTGAAAAGTTGGAGCTTGATGATATTAGTACAGGTGCCTCCAACGATATGCAGCGTGCAACTGCCATTGCTCGCGATATGGTCACAAAATATGGTATGAGTGAAAAACTTGGACCGATGACATTTGGTTCTCCACATGATGAGGTTTTTGTCGGCCGAGATTATGCACAGCAAACAAAGAATTATTCAGATAAAACCGCAGCGGAAATCGATGCGGAAATCAGCAACATTATCCAGTCTTGCTATCAGAAATGCGAAGAGCTTCTTACAAAAAATCAAGATAAGTTGCGCCTGATTGCCAATACACTTTTGGAAAAAGAAAAAATAGATGGTGCGGAGTTTGAACAGATTTTTGCTGATGTTCCACAAGTAGAAGAGGGACAGATGGATTGAAATAGGAGTGGTCATAATGACAAAAAACTTGACATATGAAAGAAAAAATGCATGGATTTCTGCAGCAATGGAAAAAAACGAGGCTTTTTCGTACTGCGAAAAATATAAGAATTTTTTAAATCACGCATGCACTGAACGTGAGTATATAAAGCAAACTGAAATTGCTGCAAAAAAAGCGGGATTTGTAGCACTTTGTGATAAAGAGGAACTCAAACCCGGGGATAAGGTTTATTCGATAAACCGCGGAAAGGGCATTATGCTTGCCGTAATCGGTAGCGCACCGATTGAAGAAGGCGTTTTTATAGTAGGTGCACATGTTGACTCACCGCGTCTTGATTTAAAACAAAATCCACTTTACGAAGATGGTAAGATGTCCTTTTTAAAAACACATTACTACGGCGGCATAAAGAAATATCAATGGTTTGCAACACCGCTTGCCATGCATGGACGTATTGTTTTAAAAGATGGCAGAAACCTTGATATTGCTTTGGGTGATGAAACTGATGATTTTACCTTTACGATCAGTGATTTATTACCACATCTTGCAGATGAACAATATGGGAAAAAACTAAAAGATGCCTTCGATGGTGAAAATTTAAATATCATTGTTGGCAGCATACCGGTTTCTGATACATCTGTAAAAGAACCAATCAAACAAGCAATACTTTCGTATTTGTTTGACACATATTCCATAACAGAAGAAGATTTTATCAGTGCAGAAATCGAAATGGTTCCTGCCCAACGTTTGAAAGATGTCGGTTTTGATCGCAGTATGATTGGCGGTCCTGCACAGGATGACCGTGTTTGTGCATACGCTGCAATGGAAGCAATTTTTGCCGTGGATATGCCAAAACATACATCCATTTGCTTGCTTGTTGACAAAGAAGAAATCGGTAGCATGGGAAATACGGGCATGCGTTCAAGATTTTTCGAAAATAATATTGCCGAAATATGCGCCCGTTTGCATAAGGACAGCCATTTAGCGGTTCGTCGGTGCTTATCTGCATCAAAATGTTTATCTGCGGATGTCTCTGCGGCATATGACCCAAATTATGCAAATGTATACGAAAAAAACAATGCGCCCTATATGGGGCACGGTGTTACGATCTGTAAGCATACAGGTAGTCGAGGGAAATCCGGCTCAAGTGATGCTTCCGCAGAATTTATGGGTGAAATTCGAAAATTATTTAATGATAATAACATTGTATGGCAGACGGCTGAACTTGGCAAGGTTGATGCAGGTGGCGGCGGTACAATTGCGCAGTATGTTGCAAACTTAGACATTGATACAATTGATTGCGGGACTGCACTTTTATCTATGCACTCTCCTTTTGAAGTTGCAAGCAAGATGGATATTTATATGACATATAAGGCGTATAAAGCCTTTTTAAAGCAGTAATATGTTCACACAAAAAAGAAATATAACCTATAGTCAGCTTGCACCCGATAAAACAGTCAGCTTTGCAGAAATGCTTTGTTGTTTTCAGGATATTGCAACAGAGCATACGGCTTCCTGTGGATACGATATTGATATGCTTGAAGTACAAGGGAAAGCCTGGTTTATCGCGTCCATGCATCTTGTCGTGCACGAACCAATCCGAATGCCAATGTGCGCTGCGGTATCTACCTGGACAACAGGATTTCGTCGTTCATTTGGATATCGTAACTTCAGCATTGCAGATGATAAAACAGGAAAAATATTAGCAGAAGCTGCTTCGTTGTGGATTTTTATGGATATAAATTCAGGCAGACCCAGTAAAATACCTGAGGAAATTATCAGTCTTTACGGAGAGGAAGATGCATCACAAGTTGCGTACATACAGCATAAGCCTTCATGGGAAGCATCTTGCCATTTAAGAGATTTTCAGGTTTTAAAACGAGATCTGGATTCCAATGGGCATATGAATAATACAAAGTATATTGAGTATGCACAAGAAGCATTATCTCAAAATGAAATGCCTCGAGAAATAGAATTATATTATAAAACCCCTATATATTATCAAGATGTAATCTCTCTCTATACAAGCAGAGAAGAAGGTGCAGTTTGTACGGAGCTTAAGCGTTCTGACAGAAACACATGTGCATATATAAAATTTATCATGTAAACTGAGAGGAATTTTATGAGAATACTTGGGATTGATCCCGGATTTGCGATTGTCGGATATGGAGTCGTAGAATACAAGAATAATCGTTTTACGCCAATTGATTGCGGAGTTATAACGACGCCAACAAAAATGCCTTTCCCAAAGCGGCTAAAGAGCTTATATGATTCAATCAATCTGATATTAGAAAGGTTTTCTCCGGACACAGTTGCAATGGAAACGTTGTTTTTCAATACTAATGTTACAACAGGTATTCAGGTCGGACATGCGCGTGGTGTTTTGATGTTAGCTGTTGAAAATGCAGACATCCCAATATATGAATACACGCCGCTTCAGATCAAACAAGCTGTCACCGGGTATGGAAAAGCAGATAAAATCCAAATGCAACAAATGGTAAAAATGCTTCTCGGTCTTGCAGCGGTACCAAAGCCTGACGATGCAGCTGATGCATTAGCCGTTGCATTATGTCATGGACAGTCTTATCAAATGAAACAAAAAATGGGAGTTTAACAAGATGTTTTATTCGATTAAGGGTATTATAACATATAAAAATGAATCATTTATTGTAGTTGAAAATCAAGGCATCGGATATAAAATCTTTTCTGCACGGCGTACAATGGAAGAAAGTACAATAGGTAATGAAGTTTGCCTTTATACATATATGTATATCCGCGAAGACGCTTGTGATATTTTTGGATTTTTAACGATAGATGAGTTACAATTTTTCCAAGATTTAATTGCTGTTTCGGGTGTAGGTCCAAAAGCTGCAGTTGCCATGCTTTCTACTTTTACACCACAAGAATTGATTACAGCAGTTATTACGGGCGATGCAAAACAGTTGGCAAAAGCTCCTGGAATTGGAATCAAAACCGCACAACGTATTATTTTAGATTTGAAAGACAAAATGAAAAATGAAGAAATCAAAGATGCGGTTATAAAATCAAACACAACCTACGTCTCATCATCCGAAGCTGTGGATGCACTTCTTGCCTTAGGATATAACGAATCAGAAGCCCGACGTGCGGTCTCGGCTGTCGGAAGTGGGTTCTCACTTGAGGACACAATAAAAAAAGCACTTATGTTACTTGCAGGGTAGGGGAGATAGAATATGGATTTTGATGAGAGAATTATAACCTCCATGCAGCTTGAAAATGACTCAGAAATTGAAACTGTACTTCGTCCGAGGAAAATGGAGGAATATATCGGACAAAGTAAGGTAAAAGAAAACCTTTCTGTATTTATTGAGGCGGCAAAACTACGCAGAGAACCGCTTGACCATTGCTTGCTGTACGGTCCTCCCGGTCTGGGAAAAACTACGCTTGCAGGAATTATTGCGAATGAAATGAACGTAAACTTTCGCATAACCAGTGGACCATCTATTGAACGTCCCGGTGATTTAGCAGCAATTTTAACGAACCTTGCACCTGGAGATGTGCTTTTTATTGATGAAATTCATCGACTCAGCAAAATGGTAGAGGAAATTTTATATCCGGCGATGGAGGATTATGCACTGGATATTATGATTGGTAAAGGGCCGAGTGCGCGTTCAGTACGTCTGGATTTACCGAAGTTCACTTTAATTGGAGCAACAACCCGTGCAGGACTTTTATCGGCGCCACTTCGCGATCGCTTCGGCATTATTTCGCGTTTGGAATTATATAAACAAGAAGAACTTATGGACATTGTGATTCGCTCGGCATCTATTTTAAATATTTCTTTGTCGAGAGACGGCGCGGCTGAAATTGCATCCCGTTCTCGTGGAACGCCGCGTATTGCAAATCGTCTTTTAAAACGGCTTCGCGACGTTGCACAGATTAAAGGCGACGGTACAATTACAAAAAAAGTTGCTGATATGGGGCTCGAAATGCTTGAAATTGATAAAATTGGTCTTGATGCAATTGACAGACGGATGATTTTATCTATTATTAACCATTTTGGTGGCGGACCTGTAGGGCTTGATACTTTAGCTGCTACAATTGGTGAGGATGTTTCTACAATTGAGGATGTATATGAACCATATTTAATGCAACTTGGCTTTTTAAATCGAACACCGCGTGGCCGCGTTGTAACAGAAACATGTTATGCACATTTTGGAATGCAAAAAGATTGAACATTCTATTTGAATAAAAAAACCTTCTTTTGGCAATACTTGCTTTAAAAGAAGGTTTTTTTAAGGAGAATCAATATGCGTATACAAAATGTATCTGCCCTTGAAATTTTAGATTCGCGAGGAAATCCGACTGTAAAAGCATTTATCACAACAGAAAGTGGTTATAAAGGCTATGGAATAGCGCCTTCTGGAGCATCAACCGGCAGTTTTGAAGCTGTAGAACTACGCGATATGCAAATGGAAAGATTTCACGGAAAAGGTGTTAGAAAAGCAATCTCAAATATTGAGGGACCAATCCGAAATGCACTGATTGGAATGGACGTAAGAGAACAAGATGCGATTGATAAAGTGCTTTGTTTGCTTGATGATACTGAAAATAAAGAAAAAATAGGCGCAAATGCTACTCTTCCTGTTTCAATTGCTTGCGTTCGAGCGGCTTCAAGTGCTTTGCAAATAGAACCATTTGCTTATATCGGTGGAATCACTGCAGATTTATTACCACTTCCTATGATGAATGTCATAAATGGGGGAGCGCATGCAAAAAACAACTTAGACATTCAAGAATTTATGTTAGTTCCAACAGGTGCTGAAATGTTTTCTGATGGACTTCGGATGTGTACAGAGGTATATCATACGCTAAAAAAATGCCTTGAATTAAAAGGATATGTAACGGCAGTTGGAGATGAAGGGGGCTTTGCACCTGATTTTAAATG
This sequence comes from Clostridia bacterium, assembly GCA_045592445.1. GTDB lineage: Bacteria > Bacillota > Clostridia > UMGS1883 > UMGS1540 > JAQXGO01. The sequence continues at coordinate 51,683 of JAZNUV010000045.1, forward strand.
CCACACAGATGCAATTGAAATGCTAATTTATGCCATTGAAAAAAGTGGTTATAAGGCGGGGGAAGACATCAAAATTGCGCTAGATGCCGCATCGACAGAATGGTTTTTTGATGGTATTTATAAAATGCCAAAAAGTGGGGAAGAATATACGCCAGAGGCACTTTCTGACTATTGGGAAGATTTGGTAAGACAATATCCGATTATTTCGATAGAAGACCCTGCAACTGAAAATGATTGGGAAACCTGGAAAAGAATTTGTAAGCGTCTAAAGGTACAGATAGTTGGAGACGATCTTTTTGTTACAAATAAAAATCGACTTCAAACAGGGATTCAAGAAAAAGCAGCAAATGCAATTTTAATAAAGCCAAATCAAATTGGAACGATTTCTGAAACAATTGAAGCTGTAAAATTAGCAAAGTCCGTTGGATTTGGGACGATTATTTCACACCGATCAGGTGATACAGAGGATAATTTTATAGCTGATCTCGCTGTCGGACTATTAGCGGGACAAATTAAAACAGGGGCCCCTTGTCGCAGTGAACGAACTGCAAAATACAACCGTTTATTAGAAATTGAACAATACTTTCATAAAAAATGATAAATAAAACCCAACATAAAATGTTGGGTTTTTACTCTTCTATATAATTTAATGGATTATTTTCTGTTGCGGAGCGAAGTCTATCCGTGTCAACGTGTGTATAGATTTGTGTTGTTGAAAGTTGCTCGTGTCCCAAAACTTCTTGTAAAGCACGAATATCCACATTTCCATATCGGTACATTAGAGTTGCAGCCGTATGTCTCAATTTATGCACGGAATATCGCGTAGAATCAAGACCAGCCGAATCAAGAGCACGTTTTACAATAACTTGCACCATTTTACCGCTTAAACGGCTATGGTTTCTACTTAGAAACATAGCTTCACGGTCACGTATGTTTTCATGTGGGCGAACCTCTAAATACCGATTTAATGCGGTTTGACAGGCTTGATTTAAATACACAATCCGTTCCTTTGAGCCTTTACCAAAAACTCGAAGTGTTTCACCATTATAATCCCTCAAGTTAATGCCGACTAACTCAGAAAGACGAAGGCCACAATTTAAAAAAATCGTTAAAATTGCGTAATCCCGCTCCGGAAATTGACTTTCTATATGTGTTAAAAGGCGTTTACTCTCATCTAAAGATAGAAATTTAGGCAATTTATTTGGTAATTTGGGTGAATCTAAATCTTTTGCAGGATTTTCATTGAGTTGACCGGTTTTCGCTGATAGATATTTGAAAAAGGTTTTTAAACTTGAAACTTTTCGAGCACGTGCGCCTTGTGAATTATTTCGTTCTTTTGCAATGAAATACATGTATTCATATAAATCATTTGTAGTAATTGATCTTAAATCGGATATTGTAACGTCTTGTATAGAAATAGATTCAAAGTCGCTGAAATCTGCACGACAGCATTTGCACTTGACGTAGCGTAGAAAGGTACGCAAGTCATAATAGTATTCCTTTGCAGTTTTAGATGATTTACCCTGGATAACTTCAATATGAATTAAAAAATCTTTCAATACCGATGGCGCATCTTTATATTCGCTCATTTTGTCCTCCTCCCAATTAGACAAAATTTTTATTTTGTCTAATTGGGTATTTCTGTTTTTATATATAACGACACAGGTCCCCTTTTACCATTAGCCCTTTATCCTCTATTTTACGGGCGTGGGAAATTCATAAACCAACTTCCCATTTTAACACCAATATTATTTCGGTAAGGCTCATGAGGTGAAACACCTACATATCTTACAACTTTATATCCAAGTCCCCAGTATGTAACTTTGCTTCCATTTTTGCTTATTGTTTTTATACAACATTCAGGCTCGTGCCCAGTGGATACATTTGCCGTATCAATATATTTGGTTACAAGTGACGTAATGGATAATAGTACAGCAAGAAAGATAAAAAACCTTGTTAATTTCCTTTTCATAAGCTGCTCTTCCCTTTTAATTTAACTCTAAAACACTGACAAAGCAATGCCTATTAAAATAATAGCCACACTCAATAATTTTCGCATGATATTTTTTTCTTGATAGAAAATCTTTCCTGAAAAAATTGTTACGAGAACTGCGCTTTGTTTTAAAATTGTCATTACCGTCACCTTGCTTGTAGGTACTTCATTTGCGATAAACAGTAATCTGTCTCCGAACACGAGTAAAAAGCTTAAAAGATATATCCAGGGATTTGTAAAAACCTTTTTAAACTCTATCTTTTCTTTTTTTATAAGTATGTTTGCAAGATAAAACAACGAAAGTAAAAGCATAAACCAAAATTGTAATGCGGATGATGTAATTTCTCCCGTTGACATTATGTATTTATCCAGTATTCCTGAAATCGCATTCAAAAGACAACTTAAAAGCACATACCAAACGTATTTTAACTTATATTCCTCTTTTTCTATACTTTTCTTTTGATTTGCAAAATATAATCCGAACGCTACCAGAACCAAACTTATAGCCCCTTTTACCGTGAGACTTTCATTCAAAAAGGCTACGCCAAGAAGCGTTGAAAAAATCACTCTGGACATATCGCAAATCCCATAAATACTGACAGGTATTTTTTTTAGCCCTTTAAAAGCAAAAATCCAACCAACAAATATAACTAATGATTTAATTACAATCCAACAAAACATCGGGAATGAAAAAGAAAATACCCCTTTTGTTGTCGGAACAGACATGAAGAAACCAATTAGTGTATACCCAAACAAAACAGATAACACGCCCGTGTCTCGAAGTATCGTTTTTTTTATAGGCTCACGAATTCCTTTTAGAATGCCATAAAATAAAATATAAACTACCCAAAGTTCCAAAACTACACCATCCCATATCAAGTCAATTAAATTATACCATATAAATTAGTCATTTGCAAGAAACAAAAACAATGGGTGCAGTTATTTCCCTGCACCCATTAAAGTAAAACAAAAACTATTTAATCATGCCGGCAACTTCATCTGCGAAATTGTCCACTTTCTTTTCAAGTCCTTCGCCCTTTTCAAAACGAATAAATTCAACAAGCTTAATGCCATGACCGGAAAGATATTTTTCAACCGAAACACTATCGTCTTTAACAAATGCTTGTTGTAATAAGCAGTTCTGCTCAAAGAACTTATTAATTTTACCATCAACCATCTTTTCAATGATGTTTTCAGGTTTCTTTGCATTCTTCGGATCTTCCTTAATTTGTGCAATAATAAATCCTTTTTCTCTTTCGATATCCTCTGCAGGAACAACTGCTTTATCGAGGTAAAGCGGGTTGATAGCAGCAATCTGCATAGCAGCATCTCTTGCAGCTTCATAGCTTTCTGTGTTGGTAATATCGCCTTCAACCTTTACCATAACACCAATTCTGCCACCACCATGTACATAACCGATTACATTGCCTTCAAAACGAGCAAATCTTCTAACATTCATATTTTCGCCGATTGTAGCAATTTTTTCAGTTAACATGTCGCGGATTGTGTCGTTACCATCAACAAATTTAGAATCAAGAAGCGTATCTACATCTGTAGGATTTGTAACAACAACCTGTTTTGCAACATCTTTTACAAATTTCTGAAAATCACTGTTTTTTGCAACGAAATCTGTCTCAGAGTTTACTTCAACCATTGCGCCGATATTTCCGTCAATCAAAATATCAACAACGCCTTCGGAAGCAATACGGCCTGCTTTTTTAACAGCAGCAGCTAAACCTTTTTCACGCAAAAATTCAATTGCCTTATCCATGTCACCGCCTGTTTCTGTTAATGCTTTTTTGCAATCCATCATACCGCAGCCGGTTCTTTCTCTGAGTTCTTTTACTGTGCTTGCACTAATCATAATCTATACCTTCCTTTTAAAGTCAATTATTCAGCGTCTTGCGTTTCTTCCTCTGCTGCAGTTGTTTGTTCTCCCTGTCTGCCTTCCAAAACAGCATTGGAAATAACAGATGCTATCAATTTAACTGCACGAATTGCATCGTCGTTACCGGGAATTGCATAATCTACTTCTTCCGGATCACAGTTTGTATCTACGATTGCAACAACAGGAATGTTTAATTTTTTCGCTTCAGCAATAGCGATTTTTTCTTTCTTGGGGTCAACCACAAAAAGTGCACCCGGCAGTTTTTTCATTTCCTTAATACCGCCAAGATATTTTTCGAGTTTCTCCATTTCGCCTCTGAGCTTCATGACTTCTTTTTTCGTCAACAAATCAAAGGTACCGTCTTCTTCCATTCTGTGCAACTGATAAAGACGTTCAATTCTCTTTTTAATTGTTTTGAAGTTTGTCATCATACCGCCAAGCCATCTTGCATTTACAAAATGCATTCCAACACGCTCAGCTTCTTCGCGAATAGAATCCTGTGCCTGTTTCTTTGTGCCAACAAACAGGATTTCTCCACCTTCTGCTGCGATATCGCGAACAAAGGCATACGCTTCTTCGATTTTCTTTACGGTCTTCTGCAGGTCGATAATATAGATACCATTTCTTTCGGTAAAAATATACTCGGCCATCTTCGGATTCCATCTTCTGGTCTGGTGA
>JAZNUV010000046.1:0-10241 GCA_045592445.1 Clostridia bacterium
CTTTTTCAAAACGGGCAGAGGATTCTGTGCGAAGACCCAGCTTTTTCCCTGTGCGGCGTACCGCAGCGCCGCTAAACATAGCTGATTCAAAAATAACCTCTTTTGTATCTGCCGTAATTTCAGAGTTTTCTCCCCCCATAACGCCTGCGACAGCCACTGCACGGTCGCAGTCTGCAATCACAAGCATCTCTTTGTCAAGCTTTCTTTCTACGCCGTCAAGCGTTGTAATGGCTTCATTTTCCTCGGCACGGCGTACCACGATTTTTCCGCCTTTTAAGAAGTTTCTGTCAAATGCGTGCATTGGTTGTCCATATTCCAGCATGACATAGTTTGTAATGTCCACAATATTATTTATCGGGCGCACCCCTGCCATGCGAAGGCGACGACGCATCCACACAGGGGACGGAGCAACATGAATATCCTTTACTACGCGCGCGACATAGCGTGTACAAAGTGTCGTATCCTTTATCTCTACTTCAATATAATCCGACGCGTTCTCCGCATTCCCGGTCTTTTTCGGAGCATGCAGCTTTAGCGGCACGCCAAAGGTTGCCGCTGCCTCGCGCCCAAGACCGATTGCGCTGAGACAATCGGGTCGGTTGGATGTAATTTCAAAATCCACCACAACATCGTCAAGCCCGACAATTTCTTTTACATCGGTACCCGGCGTGTGCGCCTCGGGAAAGCAAATAATGCCGTCTTCTACCGCACCGGGCACGTCCTCAATTTCGAGTCCCAATTCTTCGTGGGAGCAAAACATACCCTCACTCACAACACCGCGCAGCTTTCCTGTCTTAATCGTAACACCGCCGGGCAGGGAAGCGCCGTGCAGAGCAACGACTATCGTATCGCCCTCCTGCATGTTCTGTGCCGCAGTCACAATCTGCAAAGGCGCGTCTTGACCGACGTTTACACTGCATATCCATAATTTATCCGCGTCGGGATGTTTTTCCTTCTTTAAGATTTTACCGCAAACTACGTTTTGTATTTCCTCGCCGCAGTTTATAATGCCTTCTACCTTTGAACCTGACATTGTCATAGCCTCCGCAAAATCATGCGGCGTAATTGCAGCGATATCTGCAAAGTCTGAAAGCCAGCTTTTTGACAGCTTCATGTTGAAATCCTCCTATCTCTTAAAACTGTTTCAGGAAACGAATATCGTTTTCCAAAAACAGACGAATGTCATCAATACCATAGCGGCGCATCGCAATACGCTCAAGTCCTACGCCAAAGGCAAACCCGCTATATACCTCAGGGTCAATCCCGCAACCGCGCAGAACCTTCGGATGGACCATGCCTGCGCCCAAAATTTCAATCCAGCCTTCTCCCTTACAGATACGGCAACCCTTTCCGCCGCAGACGAAGCAGGAAATATCCACCTCGGCGCTCGGCTCAGTAAACGGGAAGTGGTGCGGGCGAAAACGCACGCGTACAGACTCACCGTATAATTTCTGCAAAAAGGTTTCCAATGTTCCCTTCAAATCTCCCATTGTAACACCCTTGTCCACCACAAGCCCCTCCATTTGGTGGAAGACGGGAGAATGTGTGGCGTCAAGCGCATCCGAGCGGTACACGCGCCCCGGCGACACCATGCGAAACGGCGGTTTTTGGTTTTCCATAACGTGAATCTGTACAGAAGAAGTCTGTGTACGTAAAAGCACGTTATCTGTAATATAAAATGTATCCTGCGTATCACGTGCAGGATGGTCAGGCGGCAAATTCAGTGCCTCAAAATTATAATATTCGCTTTCAATATCAGGCCCTTCCGCAATCGTAAAGCCCATGCCAATAAATATATCGCAAACCTCACGTTCCAGCTGCTTTAAAGGATGGCGCCCCGCAATCCCTCTTTTTGTACCCGGCATGGTAACGTCCAGGCGTTCCTCGCGAAGCTTTGCTGCACGTGCTTTTTCGGTAAGTGCCGTTTTCTTTTCCTCGAGTGCTGTTTCAATTTCCGCACGGACGGCATTTGCCATTTGCCCGACCTTCGGGCGTTCCTCCGCCGAAAGTGCACCCATGCCGCGCAAAACTGCAGTAAGTTCGCCTTTTTTACCTAAAAAACGAATCCGAATTTCCTCGAGTGCCTGCAAGCTGTCCGCCTTCAAAAGTGCTTCCATCGCTTCTGCCTTGATTGTTCTCAGTTGTTCCTGCATGCCATAACCTCCTAAAAATAATAAACGCCCCTTACAGACTGTAAGGGACGAAACATTTCCGCGGTACCACCCTATTTCCCGCTTTATGCGGGCACTTCTTTTCGCCTGACGCGGCGTTTATGCGTCGCTCCCTACTGCTATTTCAAAAGCGCAGCTCCCGGGTGAACTTCAAAACGGATTGCCACAAAAACGCTTCCAGCCGACGGCGTTTTCTCTCTATGAGGCAAAAATCGTTTCTACTCTCCCATTCATCGCCTTTATTTTTTATAGTATAGCATAAAATTTCCCATATTTCAAGCATTTTTTCACATTTCTTTATATATTTTCCCCGTCCAACATCTTTCCTTCCGCATTCTTGCGCAGTATCCGCAATTTTTTCTGAAACTGCCGCAGTTGGGTTTTGTGTGCACAAAGTTTTTCCTTGCAGTGTATGCATGCAAGATTTTGGTTTGTTCTCTCGGAAAACCGTTCTGCATACCGCCAATGTAAAAATTCCCACTCAAGCAAAAGGGCAACGCCGAGTCCGAAAAGGCTCCATGTATAGACGCTTCTTATAAAGACAAGCGGCGTAAACATCATCGCATAGTCCCAGTTGTAAATCCGACAGGTTGTACAGCATTTATTTTTCATAAACCACGTCTGAAACGGGCAGAAAAACAGAATGCACACCATATCGCAAACTGAATAGAAAAGGCTGATTAAAAGGAGAATTCCTTTATCAATCACATGTGAAAAGTAAAGGATACCAATGATGGCGTTTAGGGCAATCCACACGCCCAATGTAAGCCAAACCCCCCTGTTTTCCTCCTTCGTTCCCTCCGCATCAGTCGGTATATAATTTTTTGAAAACTGCTTCTGGCATCCCATACTTTCGATGCTTGCCGGGAAAAAGCGAAGCACAATTTCAATCGCAAACCATATCCAGATTATCCAAATTAAAATCGGCAATTTTTCTCCAAGTGTAAAGCTTATGTGCCGCCATATATCCTTGCATATATAAAACAGTACCGCCATGACAAAAGCTATGAGCCGTAAAATGAGTTTCCCATAGTGCATTGCAGATGTTGGTGATAATTTCCTTGTTTTCAAGTCGTGCCTCCCTGTTTTTCAGCTGCTTTTGTGCAGAACATAAATTCCAAATGCGTATAGTACAGTATATACCAAATAGATATGGATTGCAAGTGCAAGCTACGAAAAATGCAAACGATTTGCAATTATTTTGCGTATCATGCCTGAAAAGACAAGCAGGGTGTGATACCGCGGCATCACACCTTGCTCTTTTTTTCTATTTTCACGATGTAGCGACTGTTCCCCAAAGCGGTACATCCTCAGCATATATTGTATCCGCGCCCATATGAAGGCGTATGCCGCGAAGGCGCTCGCAATCCTCAAAAAAGTTCGAAGTTTTAAATTTCGCAGAAGCAGCAATTTCAATGTAGCGAATGCCATCCTTTTCCGTTATCTTGCTTTCCGCACCCGGCTGTATCAGGAAAACATCCGCGCCCCTACGGTGCAGTTTTTCTGTCAGTACACGATGTAAAAGCTCTGCTTCCGCCGAGTCCTGAAATGTATGCAATGCATCAGAAAGCACACATACCACATTTTTCGCGGTCGAATTCTCACATATCTCCATCATCGCTTTCCATTGTGCGGCATCCGTCTGTCTGATGCCGCCTTTTTCCGCGTCTATGGTTAGGAACAATGTATCGCCTTGCAGATTTTCCCGATAGCCCTCTATCTTCCCCATACGATACACCATACCCGATTCCGCTTTTTCCATTTCTGCAAGGCGTTTTTGGGTCAGTAAATCCAAACAATTGATTGCCCGCGGGCCTTCAGGCAAAAGGAGCAATGTCACGGCATCCTTCTCTGCTTTTTTAGCAAACGGCGTTGGAGCTTTCAAAACGTCAATCACAAGCGTACCGCTAACGTTGCCGCATGTTGCTGTCACCGTACATTTCCCCGCGTGGGCGGGATAAAATATGTTGCCCTGGAAGGTGCCGTCCTCAGACGTGTATTGAATTTCACGATCGGCAATATATACAGGATTATACTTTTCGTCATACGCACCCAGATATAGATGCGCCATGCCGCCTTCCGTGACGGTTTTCCCTGCCATATGGACCTCTAAAATGGAAAACGCGCCAACCTGCCCCGTATAGCGAACTCCAAGTCCCGTTGAAACGGCGCGCGGTTTGCCATCGCTTGGTGTATTCACCACACCGAGCTTGTTTGTTTCACCCTCGCGTACCACCATTGTGGTACTACCCCCGCCGTCAAAGTTTATCGCCTCATATGCGCCGAGGGAAATCATGTAGTCCGCAAGTTCTGTCTGTGTCATGCCCGCTGTTGCCGTCTGCCTTCCGTCCACTGTAACGAGAAAAAGTTTCTTTCCGCTTTTATCCACACCCGCCGCTGTACGTGGATGACTGCCGCTTACATTGTTTGTAAATGTTGCACGTTTCCCCTCTTTCACAAGCACTGTACCGCCGCCTATCGCAGTTTTAATGTTCCCAAAATCCGGCTCGAAGCGCATTGAGAGCTCTACCTGATCACCTACTTTAAAATTATCGACGAGATATGTGCTTATATGCGTTGAGGTTGCGAGCACATACCCGTTTTGCGGCACCTTAACACCCTCCATATCGCGGCGAATCTCCTGCACCTTGCCGTCCACGACCAAAAGTTCGGATATACCATCATAACTGCCCGGTGTTTTCTTGCCCCATTTTTCTGTATATAAAACCATGGATTCCATCGAATGATACTTATTGATATGAATAATTTCCGCCTTATACCCTTCGGGCGATGTAACAAAAAGATGCATGTCCACATATTCGGTGAAAACAAAGCCGTTTTCATCCTCTAAAAGTGCCGCAAGCCCCGTATCATGTGCGGGCGAGGAAATCACTTCTCCGTTCTCTGCCGTAAAGCCAAGCGGTGTACCCTCCCAATTAAAGAAGTCCCCGTTTACTGCCGCTACAACGCCTTCCCTTTCCGCCATTTTCGGTAAAGATTCCAGCTTGCTGATGCCGCCTTCTGCAAACATGGTCACAAGGTCAAGGTTTTCATTTTCCAAGTTGATTTCCAAAACGTTCGTGCGTTGCCATCCTTTGTCATGGAAACGTGCCGTATAGGTATGATATACGTCTTGTGTCACCTGCTTTGTTTTAGACTCTTCCCAAAATGTATCTGCCGAAACGGTTGTAAACAGACAGGCAACTGCCAAAAATGCCGCTGTAAAATTTCGTAATTTCATTCTTTTTCCTGCTTTCTCCGTTGTATTTTCAATTCCTGAAATTATTATATCACACTTTGGCTCATTATAAAAGAGGTCTATGCTGAAATTTAAAAAAAATTCATCTTTTTTTATAATGAATAGAATTGATAAATATTTTTTGTAAACCTATTATTTTGTTAAAAAAACGTGCTTTCGAGTTTTCCACAGGTTTTAATAAAAACCTGTAAAATCTATGTGGAAAGTGTGGATAACCACTTGGATAACTTGATAAAATGCCTATTTTTGTGTGGAAAACTTTTTTGTATAATTTTCGTTTTTCTTTTTCTATTTTGACTCTTGGTTTACATAATTTTCTGCAGTGTTTTTTTATTCGACTTTTCCCCCTAAAAGTAGTGTTTTTATGCAAAAGGGATTTCATTTTTGTTCCCGAATATTACCTGTATATGGAAAAATTAGAAATAAATGGAGGAATCTTATGGAAGTTATATGCAAAAAGAAAGGACATACTCTCATTGCTTCCCTTTGCGGTGAGCTTGACCACCACAATGCCGTTTCTGTTCGCGAAGATTTAGACAGACATCTTTCTGCTGTCGGCATCCGTAATCTCATTTTTGATCTATCTGCACTGCGATTTATGGACAGTTCCGGCCTTGGCATTATTATCGGACGATACAAAACCATTTCTGCACTTGGCGGTCAAACGCGCATAGCCTCCCCCTCTGAACCGGCTAAACGCCTCATCGCTCTATCGGGCATCCACAAAATTATTTCGGTTTACGACAGTGTCGAAGATGCTGCTAAAGAACTTTGAAAGGGGATACTATGGATAACAAAGTAACAATTTTTCTGGACGCACACTCTGTAAATGAGGGCTTTGCCCGTGCTGCTGCTGCCTCCTTTTCTGCGCAGCTTGATCCCACAGTCGCGGAGCTTGCCGATATTAAAACTGCCGTAAGCGAAGCCATCACCAACGCCATCATTCACGGGTATGACGGCAAGATGGGCACTGTCACGCTCACGATGCGGGCGCATGAAGGTTTGCTCACCTTTATTGTGTCCGATGTCGGGCGAGGCATTGCGGATGTAGAAAAGGCCATGCAACCTTTATATACATCAAAGCCGCACCTTGATCGCAGCGGCATGGGCTTTACGGTGATGGAGAGTTTTATGGACAGCTTGGATGTGGTTTCCCGCGTCGGTGCGGGCACCACAGTGATTATGACAAAGAAAATTCATGGATAAGCATACATATACTAACATTCAAAACGCACAAGCAGGAGATCGTGATGCCTTAGAGGCGCTGACGCGTGAGAATACGCCGCTCATTCGCAGTGTTACCATGCGTTTCACGGAGCGCGGTGTAGAAGCAGAGGACCTTTTTCAAATTGGGGCCATCGGCTTTATTAAAGCTGTCCGCGGTTTTGATTTAACGCGTGGTCTTGCGCTTTCGACCTATGCCGTTCCCATGATTATGGGCGAGATACGCCGCTATCTTCGGGATAACGGCATGATAAAGGTCAGCCGCAGTATTCGCGAAACAGCGCAGCGTGCCGCAGCCGCCATGCAGATTTTAACGGAGAAAACAGGCGGCGAAGTCAGTATTTCCGCGCTCTCTGCTTATACAGGCGTACCGAGTGAGGAGCTTGCTGCATCCTTTGAGGCTACCCGCGCGCCTGATTCTCTGCACCGTCCTTTGGGCGATGGTGACAGTCTTTTAATGGATGTGTTGCCGTCAGGCGAGGATATTGCCGAAAAAACTGCCGATCGCGTTGCACTCTCGTCACTTTTACAGGCGGGAGACGCCACGGAGAAGAAAGTCCTGCTTCTCCGCTATTTTCGCGATAAAACGCAAAGCGAGACCGCACGTATACTGGGCCTTAGTCAGGTACAGGTTTCGCGCATTGAAAAAAAAGCAATTACGCGCCTTCGTCGTTCTCTTTTCCCTGAAACCGGGCCTTCCCAATAGAATGAAAACTGTTGACATACAAAGCAGAATATGTTATACTGTTTTTGCGAGTAAGCCGGGCAATCGCGGCGAATGCAGCAATGCGTTCGGTGAGGAAAGTCCGAGCTCCACAGGGCAAGGGTGCCAGATAACGTCTGGCGGAGGCGACTCCAGGGATAGTGCAACAGAAAAAAACCGCCGTTTTTACGGTAAGGATGGAAAGGCGAGGTAAGAGCTCACCGGCGGTATGGCGACATACCGGCCATGTAAACCCCACTCGGTGCAACACCAACGTAAGAAATTAAGCCTGCCCGGCGCTTCTTCAACCGGTGGCTAAAGCCGTATAGCGATGTACGGCGTAGATAGATGATTGCCTAAGACAGAACTCGGCTTACAGACTTTCTCGCTCCTTAAAATACAACTCTCAGGGTAGTGGCATGAGCCACCATCACCTGAGAGTTTTTCTTTCTTTAAAAACAACCTTCAAAAATGCTCTTTATTCTGTTGTAGTCAAGCTCTACAATGCTTTTGACTGTACGTGTCTTGCCAAAGGTGCATAAATCCGCAAGGCGTGCCGCACAATCTTTTTCAATACCAAAGTCACGAAGTGAACGCGGCATTTGAATTGACGCAAAAAACGTTTCCATCTTTTCTATGCCTAATAGTGACGCTTTTGCATCGTCCTTCTCCGAAACATCCCAAACGCGCCGCGCAAACTGTGCAAATCGCGCCGTATTCTGCGTGTATGCCTCTCTCGCCCAGGCGGGGAACAAAACGGCAAGCCCTGCTCCGTGCGCAACATGGTCGTATTCACCACTTAAGGCGTGCTCCATCTGATGCACTGCCAGTGCGTTCTCTCGTCCGCACCCCGTCAAATCATTATGCGAAAGGCTTGATGCCCACATAATCGTCGCGCGCGCCTCATAATCCCGCGGATTTTCCATCAGTACCCCTGCCGCACCCACAACTGCTTTTAAAATGCTTTCCGCAATGCGGTCGGTCAGGTCGGTCGGCGGGCAAACGGTGAAATACCGTTCCATTGTGTGTGCCATAATATCCACAATACCGCAAGCAGTCTGATACGCGCTGACAGTATAGGTAAGCTCAGGATTTAAAATCGCAAATTTGCATCTGTTGTATGCACTGTTAAATCCTCTTTTCATGTTCTGCTCCATATTCGTAATGACAGCAGACCCACTCATTTCACTTCCTGCCGCCGCGTGCGTTAAAATACATCCGACAGGCAAGGAATCCTTGGGCACAGCTTTCCGCGTCGGAAAATCCCAAACGTCGCCATCGTAGAGCACACCCGCCGCCGTCGCCTTGGCAGAGTCAATCACGCTGCCGCCGCCGACTGCCAAAATCATCTCAACCTGATGCGCACGCGCAACCCCGATTGCCTCACGCACAAACGAAAGCTTTGGATTCGGCTCCACGCCGCCCATTTCCACAATCTCAATATTCGCCTCGTGAAGTGACGCCATAACCTCGTCATAAAGCCCACTCTTTTTTATACTTTCCTTTCCGTATTGTAGCATAATCTTTTTGTATCCGTATTCAGCAATGATACTCCCGACTGCCTTTTGCGTATCCTTCCCAAAATGGACCTTTGTCGGTGCATAAAATGTAAAATCTAACATATTTCTCTCTCCTTTGTTTTTTCATTATGTAAATAATCTGTATGCCAGTCTTTATAGTGGCAAGTTTATATCAGGTTCAGACTAAAGTCAACCAAATCCAAATTTGTCCACAATCATTTGGGATAACCTTATACTGTTCGTCACAAAGATACCCAGCCCTGTTAAGAAGTTCTAACCAATATTCAGATTCATAACCGCGCTCCTTTCAAAGGCTTCTCCGCAAGGTGTGGCTCCGCCATAAGCGTTGGTGAGGTGTAAATTGCGAGTGCAATCGTTTTTCTTTTTCCACCTCATCCGAGTTGCTACGCAACACACCTTCCCCTCAAGGGGAAGGCTTTTTTATTTCGACAACATTCGACAATCTTTATATAAAGACTGTATAATCCAGATTTCACAAATTTAAAAATATTGCGACACATAAGGTTTAGATGCAAACCTTTTTAGTGAAAACTCGTGTTAAGTTAGGAACAAAAAATCATCTTTTGAATTTATTTATCCATTCTAAAATCTCGTCGTATTTCATATCTCCCGAAGCAACCGATAAACCAAAATCTACAACATCTTCATTTGTACAATTCATTTTTATACCTTCTGCCTCTAAAAAAGTAAGCATAACATAAACACCTATTCTTTTATTTCCATCAACAAATGCATGATTAGATATTAACGAAAAACCAAGACTTGCCGCTTTTTCTTCTTTAGTCTTATAAAGTTCTTCTCCACCAAAAGTAGCATAAGCATTATTAAGAGCACTTTCTAAAAGTCCGACATCTCTTACGCCAACACCGCCTCCCGTTTCTTCTGCTATAAGTTGGTGAAGTAAACGCACTTTTTCCTTACTTAATTTAATCATTTTGCTAACTCCTCAAAAGCAGGTTTGAATCTATTCATAATCCTCTTTGCTGCTACATCAATTTTTTCATCATCAGAAATATCAAAATATGAATTTGAATCCATATCAATAAGCAAGAATTTCGGCTTGTTGTTTTTAAATATAACAGCCTGACCGTTGTTTTCAGCCACTTTAGCAACCTTTGAAAAATTCTGATTTGCTTCTGTCATAGTTGTAATTGTTTCAGTATTTATATTCATAACTGCCTCCTATTATTTGTACAATAAATATATCCTATAATTTATATTATATACAAATTATAGGATATTGTCAACCTATAATTTAACATATAATTTTATGATTTTGTCAAGTTAGAGACAAAAAATTGACGATAACTCGCTCAGACTCGTGCGATATAACCTCACGCTGT
>JAZNUV010000047.1:0-29325 GCA_045592445.1 Clostridia bacterium
AAAGTCGACACGCTGACCGAGACATCGAAAAACGCAGTTATATTTTGTGAAATCGTTTTCGTCGGCGTACGTGGGTACGGTAGAGAACGATTTCGCAAAAAGCAAGTAACGACGGGGTTTCTCAATAAAATCCCGTCGTTATATTTATTCTTTTGATATACAGAATGGATAAATCCATTCCCTACAATATGTGTGGTTTAGATGCCTTTTCTTGCGGTAGAACAAGTTTTTCGACAGTCTGAGAGGCATACTCCGTACGGAAGTGTGCCTCTATTACAGGTCTTTATTATTCGTCTTGAATTTGAATGGCATAAACGGCTTCGCTATCCGCATACTCAAGCTTTATATAGGTTGTGCCGCTTTTCCAGATCTGACAAATCGGTCCGCGGTCAACAGAAAACAAAGTCCATTCAGCGCCATCCCAAATATACCAGGCGCGGGACGAGGCGGGCGATAAGTCCCAAAGTCCCAACGTACAGGGGGTACCCGCCATTTTGTACGGGACAGAGAAGGTCGCGGAAGGAGTCATATCGAAAGACGGAATGATGTCAGAAAATGCCAAAGGCGTGACTGTGGCAACTGCACCCGTGGCGTAGGAAGCGATATTGACAGCGTCCGGCATCGGAACAACATGGAATGTCTGGATTGAATACAGTGCAGGATTATCATTGATGACAAGCTTTATAACGGCATGGTCACGCCACACCTGGCAGGTGGGCGAAAGTGCACTGCTAAAAAACATCCAGCCGTATGTGTCGTTCCAAATATACCATGCACGGCTATAGGAGGAATAGGAGTAGTCCACAAGCTTTAGACTGTGGGTAGCATCCAAAACATATGCACCGTCCGCTGTTCGTTGTCCGAGTGCGTAAAAATAGGGGGCTGCGTAAAGCGGCTCACGCGGGACCCAAACGGTGCCGTCAGAAAAAACAATTTTCGTAATTTTAAACTCTGTGCATTGTATCAGATTTTTATAGTTGGAAAGCTGCCATGCGAAACTACTCGTGCCGTACCCATCCAAAGCAATATCGGAAGCGGAGGAACGGAAGGTGCTGCCGTAGGCAGCATCAGAGGATAAAAGAACAACGGAAAATTCAAAAGCATGGATGCGGTGTTCGGAGGCATTGAATACAGTTACGGATAAAAACGGAATTTCATTTTCTGTGGAGAGTGATACTTCCGCATTTAGAGGGCAAACATCTGCATAGATGTTCTCAAGTGCCAACACAGGTGCGGGAAACAGCATACAAATCAGAAAAATTGCCAAAATTTTTATGCGCATGTTTCATCAGTCCTTTCTTTCTTTTTCCGACGCCGTGTAAAAATTACATATGCCAAAAGTGCGGCGGCAAGAACAGCGCCACACATCATATATGGCCAGTAGTTACGGCAAAGGGCATAACCATATTGCCATAAAATTACGTAAAATGGTGCATTGTCAGGTTCGGAAAGAATAAAGCGAAATGCTGCGGCGGGAAGATGTGTGCCGGATTGCAGTGTCATCGTTTCGCCAAAAACATCGTCCGTAAGGCATCCGTATTCCAAAATGCAAATTTCGCGGTCAGATGAAACGCGTACTGTGTCTGCACTGACAAGCTCTGCCGTAAGCGGTTCTATTAGGTTCCAGTCCCTTCCGATGGCTTGAAAACCACGTATAAGAGATGCGTTGTCGCTGGTGGAAAGGCCATCAGCTACATGGGAAAAGGTAATATAAACCGTATTTTGATTTTCGCCGTAACGGACAGCGGAGACAGAGGGAGAGAGTGCCCTTTCCGCATCCCAAAGTCCGTATTCTTTGGTTAAAATTGCGTTTGCAACACGCCTCGCTACTGCCATTTTGTTAGGCGGATGCAGACTGTTTTTGTAGGTGCGGCTTGTCCAAAGGTCGGACGTGGAGACAATATATACATCTTCCATCTGCATCGGTAATGCGCCTATTTCGCCGCGCACCTTACCAAATTCAAGGTATTGCCAATCGGTTTCCCCGTTTGTCGGCGGGAAACAAGAGGCAAGCTCTACAAGATATACAGGGAATTGCCCCATCGAATCCCGAAGATATGCAATAAAATCTATAAATTTTTTATTATATTCAGCGTAGGTACGACCATTTGCTTCGCCCTGATACCAAATCAGACTATGTACTGAAAGACGTTTCATAAAGCGAATGGCTTTTTCATAAATCGTACTTTTTTGATTTGCCGCCGTCATATCCTTTGCAATGTGCGGCGGGACAAACATGGCAAGGTCCTGCCCGCGAAAACCCATAGAAATAAGCCCGAGCGGGACGTTCTTATCAATTTTTTCTGCGATATTACGCAAAAGGCAAACACCGATAGCAGAAGATTGCGCGGCACTATATGCCGTCAGCGGTTTCCACATTCGCATTCCAACATGAAAGCCCGCCGTGTCAGATTCTTCTGCGATATCGCGACTGCCAAAGGTAATAACGCGTGCGTTTTGCGGTAGGGAATCGCGCACCGTGAGCCATTCTGCCATTGCAGTAGCATTATACTCTATATTGGATTGCCCCAATACCCAAAAGACATCACCGATGATAATATTTTCCAAAAAGATATGTGTAGCCTCTGCACTTCCGCGGATTTCCAGTACCATAGGCACATCCGTGGCAGGCTGTGGCGGCAATACGGCTTCCCAATAGCCATCTTTTGCCGTTGCATATGAAGACTGCTCGCCAAGCTTTACATAGAGAGTTGCGCCTTCCTCTTTGCATGTACCCCATACGATAATTTCGCGGTCTCGCTGCAGAATCATGTTATCCGTAAAAATCGGAGAAATAGTAAAATCGACTGCCGTTACAAGCGGCAAGGCGGCATTTGCACCGAAGGATATGAGTAAGCCACATAAAAGGCAGAGACAAAATAAACGCTTTTTCATAGGTGTCCTTCTTCATCCTAATTATTTTTTCGTGATATCACGATGGTTGATATGACATGTATTGCCTTGCTTTTCAAGTGTTTCCGCCAAAAGTGAGGCAATGGTAACACTGCGGTGTTTTCCGCCGGTACAACCAATGGCAATGACCAGGTTTCCTTTTCCTTCCTCTATGTACTGCGGAATTAAAAAAGAGACCATATCCAAAAGCTTTTCCGCAAAGGCACGGGACTGCGGATACTGCATAACAAAATCACGTACTTCGCTGTCAAGCCCCGTTTTATGCTTCAGCTCCAGTTCATAGAACGGATTGGGCAAAAAGCGCACATCAAAAACAAGGTCGCTATCAAGCGGGATGCCATATTTAAAGCCAAAGGAAATAACATCAATCGTCATGGATGGATGGCGCGTCAAGTCAGAAAACAGCGCCACCATTCTTTTTTTGAAATGCTGGGGCTGCATCACAGAGGTATCAATTACATGGTCGGCATGGTTTTTAATAGAGGATAGAATTTCGCGCTCTTTTAAAATACCGTCAATCGGCCTTGTATCAGGAGCCAGGGGATGCATACGACGTGTTTCTTTATAACGCCGAATCAAAACGTCATCGGTGGCATCCAGAAAAATAAGCGTATATGAATAGCCGTTTTGCTTCATACATGCAAGCTCACCTTCCAGTGCCTTAAACATCTCACCGCTTCGCGTATCGACAACAACAGCAACATTCGATAGTTTTCCCTGCGACTGACTGCACATTTCCGCAAATTTACTGATGAGCAGGGGCGGCAGATTGTCGACGCAATAAAACCCCATATCCTCAAGGCAACGGAGAGCGCGTGTTCTGCCCGCACCGGAAGCCCCTGTTATAATTACAAAATTCATGTAAATTCCCCCACAAATCGTATCTCCGGCTCCAAAAGGACGCCATGTGTTTTTAAAACTGTCTTTTGTACGTGATTGATTACATCGCGAACATCATTTGCAGATGCCGCGCCGCAGTTTACAATAAAACCTGCATGTTTTTCGGATACGGCGGCATCACCGACGCGATACCCGCGAAGCCCTGCTTCGTCTATCATTTGCGCCGCATACCCTTCACGGGGACGTTTGAAGGCGCTGCCTGCACTCGGCTTGTCAAGCGGCTGCTTTTCGCGCCGTTTTTTTGCGAGTGTGTCCATTTTTTCCTGAATGACCGCACGTTCCTCCCGATATAGTTTGCACGCGGTCGCTGTAATAATATGGTTTTTATCCTGAAAAATACTGTGGCGATATGAAAAATCATGGTCACGGCATACACCGCGTTCGCCGGACGCGGTAAGATAAGCGGTTTCTTTTACAATATCCTGCATTTCACCGCCGTATGCGCCTGCATTCATCAATACGGCGCCGCCCACCGTACCCGGAATCCCGGCGGCAAATTCCATACCGCCAAGACCTGCCTCGAGCGCGGCATGCGCGGCGGCAGCAAGCGTTGCGCCGGCTTCGGCATAAAGCATTTCGCCTTCAATGCGCACATGACTCATTCTTGCACCAATTTTAATCACCAACCCCGGGAAACCGCCATCTCCTACCAAAATATTAGAGCCGTTTCCGATTAAAAGGTAAGGAACATGAAGGGCCAGGAGAGCCGCAAGCTGCGCTTCGTTTTCAGGCGTTGCCAAAACGTCAGCAGGGCCGCCAATTTTAAAGGTTGTCAGGTTTTTCATCAATACATTTGTCTTTGCAGGACAAATTTTTTCAATTGTACGGATCATGGCAGTATCCATCATTTTTTATCTCCCTAAAAATGCAGCGCCGATTAAGCCGGCATCGTTTCCAAGTTCCGCAATCCGCAGTGTGGGCATGGTTGTATCGCTTTTATACATATCCCGCTCGACAATTTCACGAATGGGATTTAAAAGTACATCGCCTTCGCGACTGATGGCACCGCCAATCAGAATGAGCGCAGGCTGGAATAAATTCACCATATCCACAATGCCGTCTGCGACATATCCAATCCATGTGTCTACAATACTCTGTGCCCCTGCATCACCCGCTTTGGCAAGTAAAAAAGAGGTTTTGCCGCTTGCAGCAGAAAAATCCGCACCGCACGCTTTAGCGACGGCACTATCGGGATTTTGCTTTGCATACGTAATGGTCTGCTCAATCAGTGCAGTTACGGACGCGTAAGCTTCCCAACAACCGCGTCTGCCACAGCCGCAAGGTTTGCCGCCTTTTTGAATCATGAGATGCCCAACCTCGCCGGCAATGCCGTTTGAGCCTGTATATAAATTACCATTTATAATCAGACCGCCACCGATACCTGTGCCGAGCGTGATAAAAACCATGTCCTGCACCTTATCGGGCAGCATGAAATACTCACCGAGTGCAGCGCAGTTTGCATCGTTTCCAATATGTACAGGAATGGCCAGCTGGCTTTGCACAAAATCTCGGATTGGGAAATCCCGAAAGTTCATGTTTGCAGTATAAATGATAGTGCCCTTTTCATCGTTGCAGGCACCGGGAACACCGATGCCGATGCTTTGTATGTCGGAAACACCGGTTGAAACCTCCTTGGCAAGAGCAACCATATCTGCCGCAATTTCCGATGAAAGTCTTTGTGAACCTGAAGGGCGCTGGGCGCGGTTTACAATGGTACCGTCTGCCGTAACAAGCCCTGCCTTTATGTTGGTGCCGCCCACATCAATGCCTATATAATACATACGTGTTAAATTCTCCTTTATTCCGATTTTTGTTGCATCCAGCGTTCATTGAGTGCCGCTGCTGCGTTGTAGCCCATTTTCTTCTGTTTGTTGTTCATGGCGGCCACCTCGACAATTACGGCAAGATTGCGCCCTGGTTTTACGGGCACGGTGAGAGAGGGGATTTGCACATCCAAAAGCGTGGTATACTCACTCTCAAGTCCTAATCTGTCGTAGGTTTTGCCATCTTTCCAAGGCTCAAAGTTTAAAATAAAATCAATACGCTCTGTTTCTTTTACAGCACCCGTACCGAATATACGCTGAACGTCGACAATACCGATGCCGCGCAGTTCAATAAAATGGCGAATCACATCGGGTGCGCTGCCAACAAGTGTCTTTGCAGATACACGTTTAATTTCTACTGCATCGTCCGCTACAAGACGGTGTCCGCGTTTTACAAGCTCTATCGCGGTTTCGCTTTTCCCGACCCCGCTTTCCCCGAGCATTAAAATACCTTCGCCGTATACCTCGACCAAAACGCCGTGGCGCGTCTGCCGCGGAGCTAAATGAATATTGAGCGCCGCAATCAACATGGCAATAAAGGGGGAGGTGCTATGGTCCGTCCGTAAAACAGGCACATTATATTTCTGACCTGCCGCCAAAATTTCAGGCATTACATCAAGACCGCGCGTGATAATTAAGCAAGGGATATCCTTTGAGAAAAGCGCATCCAGTATTTGCAGACGTTCGGACGGCGCCTTTTGCTCAAGGTATGTATTTTCCATTTTACCTAAGATGGATATGCGAGCATTATCAAAATAATCGTAAAAGCCTGTTCCGAGCTGCATGCCCGGACGGAGCACGTCTGCTGATGTAATGGGACGCGTTTTCATATCTGTTGAAGCAAAAACAACTTCTAAAGAAAATTCGTCAATCAGTTTTTGCAAAGGAACTGTAATTTTATCCCGCATGTGAAATCTCCTTTCAACGCACTTGCCCTGTGCCGCGTATTTTATATTTATAGGTACATAGCTCGCGGAGCCCCATCGGCCCGCGTGCATGTAACTTTTGTGTGCTGATGCCGATTTCCGCACCAAAGCCGAATTCGCCGCCATCCGTAAACCGAGTGGATGCGTTGACATAGACGGCCGCGGCGTCGACCGCTGCCAAAAACGTTTCGGCGTTATCACGGTTTTCTGTTATAATAGCTTCGGAATGCCCTGTGGAGTAGAGGGCAATGTGCGAGAGTGCTTCCTCTAAGGAATCCACAACACGAACGGCTAAAACAAGATCTAAAAACTCGGTGGCATAGTCCGCCTCTGTGGCTGGAGCTACGTCAATGATCGCACGTGTTTTCTCACAGCCGCGGAGAGAAACGCCAGCCGCTTCAAGTGTTTTTTGGGCGCGGGGCAAAAAGTCTGCCGCAATATCGCGGTGAACAAGCAACGTTTCCGCGGCGTTACAAACACCGGGGCGCTGTGCTTTTGCATTCAAGATGACGTTTTCAGCAATCTCGAGGTTTGCCGTACTGTCAACAAAAATATGGCAGTTACCCGTACCGGTTTCTATAACGGGTACGGTGGCATTTTCCACAACATTTTGAATTAAACGTCCGCTGCCGCGCGGAATCAGAACATCAACATAGCCACGAAGACGCATCAGCGCAGTTGCAGCCGCACGGTCCGTATCCGTGACAAGCTGAACCGCATTTTCCGGAAAGCCGACAAGACGAAGCGCACCGCGCAAAGCGTCCGAAATTGCAATATTGGAGTGAATTGCATCACTGCCGCCTTTTAAAATAACGGCATTGGCGGTTTTTAAAGAAAGCGATGCTGCGTCTGCCGTAACGTTGGGGCGGGATTCATAAATAATACCCAAAACGCCCAACGGGACACGCACTTTCTGAATGGAAATCCCGTTCGGACGATGAATGGTTTCTAAAATTTCACCTACTGGGTCAGGCAATGCGGCAACTTGACGCATATCTGCCGCCATTGCACGTATGCGCGCGGCAGAGAGTGATAATCGGTCAACTAAAGCTTCGCTTATATTTTTTTCAACTGCAGCCGCTACGTCCTTTTGGTTTGCCTCTAAAATAACATCGCTATGCGCCTCGAGCGCATCTGCCATCGCAAACAGTGCTGCATTTTTTTCATTTTCCGAATAGCGCGCCAAAATGCGCGCAGCCTCTCTTGCGTTTTTGCCGAGAACAGTTAAATCGATCATTTTGCCTCCCCTCCCAAAAAACGAGTGCCTGCAGGGTGCCCTTCCAAAATATCATATAAAATCTCGGGGCGTTCGCCACACGCGACAATCACGTCAATTCCTGCCTTTGTGGCAATTTGTGCCGCCTTCACCTTGGTCGCCATGCCGCCCGTGCCGAGCGCGCCTGCCGAACCACCCGCCATTTCGACAACCTCAGGCGTAATTTCTTTAATAATACGCATAAGGCGTGCCTCTTCATGTTCATGCGGGTCACTATCATAAAGCCCTTCCGTATCCGTCAGGATAATCAGAACATCTGCTTTCGTGACGGTGGCGACAACGGCACTGAGCGTGTCATTATCACCAAACCGCAGTTCATAGTCAGAAACAGGGTCATTTTCATTTACGATGGGTATAGCGCCATATTCTAAAATGGTATCAAAGGTGTTGATAACATTCTGTTCACGCTCTGCATGGTCGACGATATCCTTCGTCATCAGAATCTGCGCGACTTTATAGCCGTATTCTGCAAAAAGACGGCCGTAAATATTCATAAGCTCGCATTGCCCGACGGCAGCGGCTGCCTGTTTTTCACGCGTGGTTTCGGGGCGCTTTTTCATGTCAAGCTTTGCCATGCCAACACCGACGGCGCCTGAGGAAACCAAAATCACCTCTTTTTCCATGTTACGAAGGCCTGAAATTACGCGCGTTAAATATTCAATTCGCCGTAAATTCAGACGCCCCGTGGCGTGTGTTAAGGTGGAGGTGCCAACCTTCACCACAATTCGTTTTGCATCCCGTATGTCTTTCATTTGTTATTCTCCTATTATTTTTATCAGAACGCGTTTTGTGCGCTTGCCGTCCAGTTCATAGTAAAAAATCTGTTCCCAGGGTCCAAAATCAAGTTTGCCATCCGTTATGGCAACGACGACCTCACGGCCCATAATCGTGCGCTTTAAGTGCGCGTCACCATTATCCTCAAAGCCATTATGTGCATACTGACTGTACGGCTTTTCGGGGGCAAGCGTCTCAAGCCATCTTTCATAGTCGCTGTGCAGACCGCTCTCATCATCGTTTATGAACACGCTGGCGGTGATGTGCATGGCATTTACAAGCAAAAGACCTTCCCGAATGCCGCTTTCAGAAAGTGCCGCGCGCACATCGGGCGTAATATTGACGATTTGCCTGCGGGCAGGCAGACAAAAGGAAAGCTCCTTCCGATAGGATTTCATGTTATATTTCCTCCGTTTCTATTTGGCGTATGTCCGCATTTTTTGCGGTAATACGAACGACGGTCGCACGACCGATACGATGCATAAAAGCGTTTGGCCATTCGATAACAGTAATACCATTTTCAAGATACGAGTCAAAATCAATATCGTCCAGCTCCTCGTCCGAAGAAAGACGGTATAAGTCAAAGTGGTGAATGGGCACAGAACCGTCATAGATATGCAGGAGTGTAAATGTTGGACTCATAACACGCCCTGAAAAACCGTAGCCGCGCGCCAATCCACGAGTGAAGGCCGTTTTGCCCGCACCTAAATCCCCAATCAGACAAAAGGTGTGCGGAGGCATAAATGCGTGCGCAAGCGCCTCGCCAAGTGCCTCTGTTTCAGCGGCACTATGTGTTTCATATTGCATAAATCTCTTCCTTTTTGCTAACATAAAACTATTATAACATATAAAAAGGAAAAATCCTACATAATTTTGAAAAAATATATAAAATTTTATATTTTAGTTACTGTTTTGAAATATAGGCATTAAAAGCATATAAAAAACTGCTGGATGCGCATATTTTGTGATGCAAAAAAGAGTTGATTTTTGGGGCCAAATACTGTATACTGAAAAAAAGGAGATGAGAGGGTGCACAAAGAAAGAATCGGTTTTATAGATGATGTACGGGGCATAGCACTCGTTGCCATGATTTTTTATCATGCCGCATTTAATGTGGTGCAGTTTTCATCCTTTTCCATACCTTGGCTTTCGAGTCTTATGGAAAGTGAGATGCTGGAAGCTGTGCGCGTTCTTTTTGTGATTATTTTCCTGCTTTTGGCAGGAATCTGCACACGGCTGACGCATCGACCGTTTGTGCGTGCGTTGAAGGTCGGCGTGGGTGCACTTTTGGTGACGGCGGCGACTTGGATTTTTGTGCCCGAAGATAAAATTATTTTTGGTATTTTGCATCTTATGGCAACTTCCATGCTTCTATATGCTGTTTTCGGGAAGTTTTTTTGTCGTATACCGCCTGTTTTTGGGCTTGTGGCGAGTTTTTTAATCGGGGCCTTTACTTTTGCAGTACAAGATGGTTTTCTCGGGGTGACTCCCTTCAAAATTATGATGCCGGATGCTTGGTATCAAAGTGGGGCAGGCCTGATATTCGGATTTGCGCCCCAAAGCTTTCAAAGCTTTGATTATGTGCCGATTTTCCCTTATTTCTTTTTCTTTTTATGTGGAAGCTTTCTGGCAAGATTGCGTCTGCCGACATGGGAAAGCCACAGCCGCTTTTTCGCATGGGTAGGGCGGCACAGTCTTTGGGTATATCTTTTGCATCAGCCGATTTTATGGGGTATATTTTTAATTTTGGAGAGGTGCGGTATATGAATTGGCATCGTATTAAAACAGTTTTAATTTTTCTTTTTTTGGCAATCAACCTGTTCTTAACTTCCTTGCTTCTTTATGAAAATATTGCATCAAAGAAGGCGGAGGAAAAACGGCTTCATGCTGCAATTGCGGTGCTTCGCGCCGCGGATATTCGGATGGAGACGGGGAAAGTCATTGCTGACGGGGCACGTATGGCGACGCTTACGGTAGAAAATCCAACGGCGGATGCGGAAGCTTTTGCTACAAGTCTTTTGGGGGATACGCCGCTTAGAATGGGAAACACATATCGCAGACAAGGCAAAACGGTTACCATTACCGAAACGGGGTTTTGCTATCACGGAAATCTTGCACCGAAAGGGACGGAGAAGGACGCGGTCGGTACGATGCGGGATGCGTTGCGCAAAATGGGTTTTTCCATGAACTATGCAAAAGGGTACGAAAAGGACGGGAAGGTATATTTTACGACACTCGTCAGTGGGAGGCCCTTATACGATTGCACATTGATGGTGACACCAAGCGGAACAGAAATTGCATCTATTGAAGGGAAATGGCCGCACGTTCTGGAGGTGCAAGGGACAAAGGAAAGGGTTTCAGGAGCGGCGGATGCACTCATACGGCTTTTAAATGAACCGAATGCCGCCAATAGTACAGTGACAGAGGTTTCACTTGGTTACGCCGTCTTGGTGGATGGTGGGTACCAAACGGCGAATGCGGTACCTGTATGGCGAATTGTGACGGACAAAGCTGTATACATGTATGATGCCAGGATTTGAGTTTATGCAAAATAAACAAAAAAATTAAAAAAAGATTGTTTATTTTAGTCATTTCATTATGTTTCAATTTATATTATAATATAAACATATACTGAATAGAGTATATTTATAATTTATATATAAGGGGAGGAACAGTAATGGAAAAGTATGCAGTGGACAAGATTCGAAACGTTGTGCTGATGGCGCATGGCGGAGCCGGAAAAACGTCTTTTGCGGAAGCGATGCTTTTTAATGCAGGCGCGTCAGACCGTTTGGGTAAGACACAAGACGGAACAACCGTGATGGACTATGATTCAGAAGAAACCAAGCGTAAAATTTCGATTAACACAGCAGTTGCGCCTTTGGAATGGAAAAATCGGAAAATCAATATTATAGATACGCCCGGCTATTTTGATTTTGTGGGCGAAGTAAAAGAAGGCATTCGTGTTGCAGACGCCGCTGTCATACTGGTTTCCGGTCGAAGCGGTGTAGCCGTAGGGACAGAGCATGCATGGGAATATGCAACGGAAAAAGGCATTCCTTCTGCCTTCTTTATCAATAAAATGGATGACGAAAATGCAAATTTTGCCAATACGCTTGCAGGGCTTAAGGAAAAGTTTGGTACAGCACTTGCACCGTTCCAGGTGCCTGTTCGCGAAGATGGAAAGCTTGTTGGTTTTGTCGACATCGTAGAAATGAAAGGGTATCGGTATGACGGGGCAAAACTGCAGGATATGGCAATTCCGGACAGTGTTTCGACAGAGCTTGATGCCGCACGCGGTTTTTTGATGGAAGCAATTGCGGAAACAGATGAAGCACTGATGGAAAAATATTTTGCGGGGGAAGAATTTACTGCCGACGAGATGACAAATGCCATTAAAAAAGGCGTAAAGGTTGGTGCTTTGGTGCCTGTTTTTTGCGGCAGCGCAACTGCAAATCGCGGGATTACACCGGTTATGGACGCGATTGCAGGCTATTTCCCCTCTCCGCAAGATGCAGACGAGGTGGTGGCGAAGGACGCAAAAAACGGCGAAGAAAAAACACTGGCACCTGACCCTGCTGCACCGCTGGCAGCCGTTGTATTTAAGACGATTGCGGACCAGTTTGTCGGAAAAATTTCAATTTTCCGTGTTTATTCCGGCACATTAAAAGCAGATTCCACTGTTTTGAATGCACAGACGGGAACGCAGGAAAAAATCGGCAAAATCTTTATGCTGCGCGGTAAAAAACAAATTGAAACAGATTCCATTTTGGCAGGTGACATTGGTGCAGTCACAAAGCTTGCTGTGACGCAGACAGGGCATACATTATGTGCCCCCACAACGCCTGTTATCCTGGAAGGGATTGATTTCCCTGCGCCGAATTTGTCTCTGGCGATTGTGCCGAAGGCAAAAGGGGATGAAGAAAAAATCGGTAGCGGTCTGCATAAGCTGGAGGAAGAGGACCCCTGCTTTAAAGTTATAAACAACAAAGAAACGAGACAGATGATTATTTCGGGTATTGGTGAACAACATCTGGATATTATTGTCAGCAAACTGAAGACAAAATTTGGTGTTGCTGTTGATTTGATTGAACCGCGCGTGCCATACCGCGAAACGCTTCGCAAAAAGGTCAAGGTACAAGGTCGCCATAAGAAACAGTCGGGCGGGCACGGACAGTTTGGTGATGTGTGGATTGAATTTGAACCGGGAGATACGGATGATTTGATTTTTGAAACCAACATTTTTGGCGGTGCCGTACCGAAAAACTTCTTCCCTGCCGTTGAAAAAGGTCTTCGTGAATGTATCACAAAAGGCGTTTTGGCAGGCTACCCTGTTGTAGGGCTCAAGGCTACGCTTGTGGATGGCTCGTACCATCCGGTCGACTCGTCTGAAATGGCGTTTAAGGTTGCCGCATCCCTGGCATATAAGGAAGGGTTAAAGCAGGCAGGCCCCGTGCTTTTAGAGCCGATTGGCAGTCTGGAAGTGATTGTTCCAGAAGGTGATATGGGTGATATTATCGGCGATGTGAACAAACGCCGCGGCAGAATTTTGGGCATGAATCCCATCGGGAAAGGTCTTGGCAAGGTTGAGGCAGAGGTGCCGATGAGCGAAATGCATAAATACGCAACAGATTTGCGCTCGATGACAGGCGGTCGCGGTAAGTTTACGCTTGCCTTTGAACGCTACGAGGAAGCGCCCCAAAATGTTGCGCAAGTCCTGATTGACAAAGCAAAAGCAGCCGCAGAAGCGGAAAAGGAAAAATAAAAGACAATATTTAAACGATTGTTTTTAGTACTGTAAAAGGTCTCCTGTTGTATTTATTATACCACAGGAGACCTTTTGTTTTAGCACAGGCAAAACAATAAAGATTATTTGAATAGAAATTCTGTCAGAATCGGCACGATAATCGCTAAAATCGCAATCCAAAGCGCAAGCTTGTTAAAGGTATAGGCCTGATTGACATTGGCAGCCTCATAAAGTCTTTCGATTTCACCGCTTAAATGGCAATTGCTTTTTTCAATATAAAGCGAATTTTGCAGCGCTTCGTAAAGCTCAATGCCTTGGTCTTGACAAGTCAGCTCCACATTCATGAGTTGATTTTGAAACGCAATATATTTTTCCTGCAGGAATAACAATTGCAAAAGCTTTTTACGTTTTAAATTCCGCCCCTTTTTTTCAAAACCTGCGGACAAATCTGCTGCAAGTGCATCAAACGCAATAATGGAAGCGCGCTGCGCCAAAACAATGGAGACCATTTGCGTATACTGAATCAAAAACGGTTGAATTACACTGTAATATACATTTTCACGTGCGTCGGCACGCTCACCTGTAATACAAACAAAGGAGTAGTGTGAAACGGCGTGAAGTGTTCCACATTCCATCCAACGTGCATAAACGCTTTTTTCAAGGATTTTGCGGCGCATTTCTTCGGTGGGACAACTGCATGCACCGGGCGTGTCGATATAGATAAATTCATATAAATCTGCTGCGGCGTCGGCATCAGTTTCATACTGTGAAACCTGATTAAAATACGCAGCATCATTGACCAAAGTAGTGACAAACATTCTGTCATCCACGGCGGGGCAGATTGTATCCCCTAAAAGAGTAACAATAAATTGTGGGATAAACGTGGTTTTGACAGTAGCATTTTTCTCTGCAAACGTTTCTTTCAGATTTGTGTATTCCATATGGTCTTTTGCATAGCGAATGCCTAAAACATCAGCACACAATAAATTTGTGTCCGATAAGTACGGCGCGAAGGTACGTCTGCCGTAGGCGTTAATTTTCTTGACCGCATCCATAGAGGGATAAGCTTGGTTTTCTGTTTCAAAAATTAAAAGACCGATGCCTGTGTTAAAAAGTTTCAGGCGAAGTGCATGGAGCGGCAGGTCAAACACCTCTCCGTTTTTTTCGATATGGTAAAATGCTTTGTCATGCACTTTTTCGGGACAATAGCAGTAGTTTTTCACAATACCCTGCCCAAGACCGAAAATCGAATTTCGCGCGGGTTTGGTGAAGTATTGGAATGCCTGATAAATCTGTGCTGTGTCCGTTTCTACTTCTATTTCATCGGGTGCCAAAAGGTCGTCAGGTTGCCAACCGCGCGCCACAAGAGAGGCAGAAAAGGCAGAAGCTTTTTCACCACAGTCCCACAAAAACGGGAAATAAAATGTATGATAGCTATACGTTGCAGCCTGCATAATCATCATCCTTTGTGTCTTGTTTTCTTTATTATACATGAAAAGATGATAAATGTCCATATAATTATGAAGGAATCGTAAATTCTACACGGGTCACCTTGACAAGATATGCAAAATTTTATATAATAAGTGGAAAGATTTGCAGTTTGGAGGAAAATCAATTTGCTGAAAAAGTTACTGCCATGCATTGGTAAATATAAAATTTATGCGTTTTTAAGTCCGCTTTTTGTGAGTATAGAAACGATTTTAGAAGTTTTTATCCCGTTTTACATGTCAAAAATTATAGATATCGGTCTTGCAAACGGCGATATTTCGTACATAGTCAAAATGGGTGCGGTTATGGTTTTGTTTGCACTTCTTTCCCTCGTTTTTGGTGCGGCGGCAGCGCGTATGGCGGCGCAGGCGGCGGCAGGATTTGCAAAGGGAATTCGGAAAAAAGTATTTGGTGCAATGCAAAACTTCTCCTTTGCCAATATTGACAAATTCAGTACGGCTTCATTGGTGACGCGCGTCACAACAGATATTACCGCAGTGCAACATGCATTTATGATGGTAGTGCGTTCGCTTGTGCGTTCCCCCGTGATGCTGGTTACAGCAACAGTGATGGCATTTAAAATCAATCGGTCGCTTTCCTCTGTCTTTCTCATTTCGCTTCCGTTTTTAACTGCCATTTTAATCTGTGTGGCAATCTCTGCGTTTCCGATGTTTAAAAAAATGCTCGCAAAATATGATAAGATGAACGCGAGTGTACAGGAAAATCTGGCGGCGATTCGTGTTGTAAAATCCTTTGTACGCGGGAACTATGAAACAGAACGTTTTGCAGGTTCGGTGGACAAGGTGCGCCGCGCGCAGATGCGTGCGGAGAATATTCTGGTTTGGAATATGCCCATGATGCAGCTTACAATGTATGCGACCATTACGACCATTGTTTGGCTCGGCGGCAAATACATTATCGGTGGCAGTATGAGCACGGGTGAGCTTATGGGGATCATCAGCTATGTGTCGCAGATACTCATGTCTTTGATGATGCTTTCGATGGTTTTTGTCACGATTATTATGTCGCGGGCGTCTATGGCGCGTATTGTTGCGGTTTTGGATGAGGTGCCTGATATTCGGGATGACGGTGACTTGACCGAAATCAAAGACGGCAGCATAGAATTTGAAAATGTGTCCTTCAGTTACTTTAAGGATGCGCAAAATCTTGTGCTTGAAAATATAAATCTTACGATTTCGTCGGGCGAAACGGTGGGCATTATCGGTGGAACGGGTGCTTCTAAAACGACGCTTGTGCAACTTCTGCCGCGACTTTATGATGTGTATGCGGGCACGGTGCGTGTCGGCGGGGAAAATGTGCGGCGGTATACACTCAAAACCCTTCGCGCGGCGGTATCCATGGTCTTGCAAAAAAATGTACTTTTTTCGGGTACGATTCGCGATAATTTGCGATGGGGCAATATGTCAGCTACGGATGCAGAAATCGAAGCGGCTGCCAAAAGTGCAGAGGCACATGATTTTATTATGTCTTTCCCCAAAGGGTATGACACAATGCTCGGACAGGGCGGTGTGAATCTTTCAGGCGGTCAAAAACAAAGGCTTTGTATTGCACGCGCACTTCTGAAAAATCCAAAAATTCTGATTCTCGATGACAGCACGAGCGCGGTAGATACGGCAACGGATAAAAAAATTCGCGCGTCTCTCAAAAATCGGCATAAGGATATTACAACGATTATGATTGCACAACGGATTGATTCCGTGCAGGATGCGGATAAAATCATTGTACTGGATGAAGGAAAGATAAGCGGCATCGGTACGCATGAAACACTGCTTGAGACGAACGATATCTATCGGGAAGTCTATGAATCGCAAAAGGAAGGGAAGGTGGATGCTGAATGAAACATGGAACGCGACATGGCATGCAGTATCGGAAACCGAAAAATGCCAAAAAGACGTTGGGGCGCCTTTTGAAGTATCTTGACGCGTATAAATGGCAGCTTCCGTTTGTGGCGGTGGCAATTTTAATCAGCGCCGGTGCGGGTGTTTTAGGCACTTATCTTTTAAAACCGATTATAAATGATTACATTGTACCGCTTATCGGAGCAAAAAACCCTGATTTTTCAGGGCTTATCAGGATGATTGCACTTTTGGCGGGTATCTACCTTGCAGGCGTCGCGTGCAGTATTTTCTACACGCGCAGGATGGTGAAAATATCGACGGGGGCGTTGGCAGCAATCCGTAATGATTTATTCTCGCACATGCAAAAGCTGCCTCTCCGTTTTTTTGACACACATACACATGGGGAACTGATGAGCCGCTACTCAAATGACATTGACACATTGCGTGAAATGCTGAGTCAAGCGATTCCACAGATTTTTTCCAGCACACTCACCGTTGTGGGCGTATTTACTATGATGCTTGTGCTCAGTCCGTACTTGACGGCGCTGGTTATCGTGATGCTTTTTCTAATGCTGTTTGCCGTCAAAAAGGTGGGCGGTAAAAGCGTGGGATATTTCCGCGCACAACAAAAGGCAGTCGGACAGATGAACGGCTATGTAGAGGAAATGGTGGAAGGGCAAAAGGTTATCAAGGTTTTCGGGCATGAGGAAACGGTGGTGCATGATTTTGACGTCCTGAATGATGAATTATGCACGGCGGCGGCCAACGCGCACACCTTTGCCAATATTCTGATGCCGATTATGGGGAATCTTTCGTACTTGCATTACGCGTTGACAGCCGTTGTGGGTGCACTTTTGGCACTGTATGGTCTTGTGGACGGCCTGGGTACGATTGCTTCGTTTTTACAATATACGCGGTCGTTTTCACAACCGATCACACAGATTTCACAACTTTTTAATTCCATTTTAAGTGCACTTTCAGGTGCGGAACGCATTTTTGATATGATTGATGAGCCTGTAGAGGAGGATGCGGGCGACGTTACACTCGTTAA
Organism: Clostridia bacterium; assembly: GCA_045592445.1. Classification (GTDB taxonomy): domain Bacteria; phylum Bacillota; class Clostridia; order UMGS1883; family UMGS1540; genus JAQXGO01. The sequence continues at coordinate 17,758 of JAZNUV010000047.1, forward strand.
AAAGGACGGAGTATGGTCATGGCATGTGCCCGGGGCGGAGCCTTCCTACGTGCCTGTACGCGGTGATGTGCGCTTTCATGATGTTACCTTTGGCTATGTGCCTGAAAAAACCGTGTTGCATTCAGTATCTTTATATGCAAAGCCGGGACAGAAGATAGCGTTTGTCGGCTCTACCGGTGCAGGCAAAACGACCATCACAAACCTTATAAACCGTTTTTATGATATAAAAGACGGCGAAATCACCTATGATGGAATCCCGATTCAGAGAATTCGGAAAGAGGATTTAAGGCGTTCTATGTCCATGGTATTGCAGGACACGCATCTGTTTACGGGAACGGTGGCGGACAATATTCGATACGGAAAGCTGGACGCAACGGATGAAGAAGTAATAAAAGCGGCAAAAATAGCCAACGCACACACGTTTATTACGCATCTTGAAAAAGGGTATGATACTGAGCTCACTGCGGATGGCGGTAACCTGAGTCAGGGCCAAAGACAACTTTTATCCATTGCACGTGCTGCAGTGGCAGACACACCTGTACTGATTTTGGATGAAGCGACAAGTTCTGTTGATACCCGCACGGAAAAACTGATTGAGAAGGGCATGGATACATTGATGGAGGGCAGAACAGTTTTTGTCATTGCACATCGATTGTCCACAGTACGAAACGCCAACGCCATTATGGTTTTGGAAAACGGGGAAATTATCGAACGAGGAGACCATGCGGAACTTTTGGAACAAAAAGGAAAGTATTATCAGCTCTATACAGGTATGTTTGAATTAGAATAGAGAAAGAAATGTACAAAATAGAGGGTAAGGGATTGGCACTGTCAAAAAACTTTTTTAGAGGTTTTAACTTTATTGTATATATGGTATACTAAACGAGAAGGAGATGAAACCAGTGAAAGCGATTACCAATGGTAAAATAATTTTCAAGGATAAAATACAAGAGGGCCAGGCGCTTTTGATTTCAGAAGTAATTGAAGGCGTTTGCTCTATGGGCGATATACCAGCTGATGCGGAAGTGATAGATGCAAAGGGCGGATATATAGCTCCGGGGCTGATAGACCTGCATATACACGGCTATCTTGGCAAGGATGTTTGTGATGCGGAGGAAGAAAGCATCCGCACTATATCAAAAGGACTTCTTGCAAATGGTGTTACGGGGTATCTGCCTACTACAATGACCGTAGATATGGACGTTATAAAAAAATCAATCGAAGTAGTCGGAGGGCTGATGGATGAGAGTAAGGACTGGGATGGAAGCATCCTGCTCGGATGCCATGCAGAAGGGCCGTTTATCAGTGAGGTGAAGAAAGGCGCGCAAGACCCCAAATACATAGTAAAGCCCGATGCAAAATTTGTGAAAGCATACAAAGATATTTTAAAGATTGTTTCCCTTGCACCCGAAACCGATACAGATAATTTTGATGCAATAAAAGAAATCAAGAGGGATACCGATGTTGTCATCTCAATGGCACATACATCAGCAGATTATGAAACTGCCTACAAAAGTACCAATGCGGGCGTAGGACATGTCACACATCTTTTTAATGCCATGACGCCGCTTTTGCACCGCGCTCCCGGCGTTGTAACGGCTGCAATGAACACAGATGTAAGCTGTGAACTGATAGTCGATACCTTCCATGTGTCACCAAGCCTTTATGATATGGTGTGGAAGCTTAAGGGCAGAAAACTATGCTTTATAACAGATTGCCTTCCTGCAGGCGGCCTTCCGATGGGGGAATATACGCTTGGTGGACAGAAAATTATATATCGGGATATTGTGTGTCGCCTTGAGGATGGAACTGTAGCGGGAAGCGTTCTGCCGCTTAACAAAGGTGTGTGGAATGTATATACCAATTCTTCAATTCCCCTTTGGGAATGTGTCAACTGTGCGTCCCTTAATGCTGCAACAGTAATAGGGATTGACAAGGAAAAGGGCTCGATTGAGGTAGGCAAGGATGCAGATATTATCATTACAGATCATGAATTTCATGTGGAGAAAACGATTATTGGAGGGAAGATGAAATATGAAGCTTAAGGTAAATGCAAAGTTGGATCCGCAGTTTGCACCGCTTTCGCTTGTGTGCAGAGATATGCGTGAGGCAACAAAAGAAAACGGACAGGATATTGTAATCGGTGTTGAAAGAAACAAAGGGTATACAACCGTATATAAAACAAGAATTTTCCCCGATGGTACGGGCCATGATGCAGAAAATTTTGATTTTATAGAAAGAATGGCTAAGGCGCTTCTTTGGGTCGCGGGCGGCTATAAATTGATTATCGCAGGGAGCGATGTAGTCGGCAGTAAAATTAAAGAAGCATATACATATGGCGGACTTCGTGATTTTGATGTTCACTTTATGGAAAGAGTATACGAGAGAAAGTTTGTCGTAGAACTTCGTTCACTGGAAGATGCTCCCGAGAACAAATCGGCAGCAGCGCCCGTGGGCAGACATCTTGACGGATGTAGAATCGGGTTTGATGCCGGAGGAAGCGATCGCAAGGTTAGTGCAGTTGTAGATGGTGAGAGTGTATATTCTGAGGAAGTTGTATGGTTCCCCAAGACAAATTCCGACCCGGACTATCACTATCAGGGGATTTTGGACGCTATGAAAACAGCGGCTTCTCATATGCCACGCGTAGATGCGATTGGCGTATCAAGTGCGGGCGTATATATAGAAAATCGCATTATGGTAGCCTCTCTGTTTTTAAAGGTAAATGAAGAGGATTTTGATAAAAAGGTTAAGAACATGTATCTTGATGTTGCGAAGGAAATTGGCGAGAATATCCCGGTAGAAGTAGCCAATGACGGCGACGTTACGGCGCTTGCAGGTGCTATGGACTTAAATGACGATTCAGTTCTCGGTGTGGCAATGGGCACATCTGAGGCAGGCGGCTATGTTGACGCGCAGGGCAATATAACGGGCTGGCTGAATGAACTTGCGTTTGTACCGGTTGATTTTTGTAAGGATGCGATGGTGGACGAGTGGTCAGGAGACTACGGATGCGGCGTGAAGTATTTTTCACAAGATGCAGTGATTAAGCTTGCACCTTTCGCAGGTGTAGAAATAGATGAAACGCTTTCCCCGGCTGAAAAGCTGAAAGTTGTACAGGGACTTATGAAGGAAGGCGACGAAAGAGCTAAAAATATCTATGATACAATTGGTGTATATTTTGGCTATGCAATTGCTTTCTATACGGAGTTTTATGATATTAAGCATGTACTGATTATGGGCCGTGTTACTTCCGGAGAAGGTGGCGTTATCTTACTTGAAAGAGCGCAGGAGGTTCTTGATAAAGAGTTCCCTGAGCTTGCAAAGAAAATAAAATTGCATATTCCTGATGAAAGTGCAAGACGTGTAGGGCAGTCGGTTGCTGCTGCAAGCTTGCCCAAAATTAAATAAAAGCAGCGATTTCATATCCGATGATAGAGATTGTCTGAATTTTGCAATGAAATAAATGAATTCGTTCAAAAAAAGGGGCTGCGAAAGCCCCTTTCATCGTGACGATAAAGTCGACACGATGACCGAGACATCGAAAAACGCAGTTATATTTTGATATACAGAATGGATGAATCCATTCCCTACAAAATTTGGTTATGATAGCTTTCCTTGCGGTAGAACAAGTTTTTCGACAGTCTGAAAGGGGCTGCGAAACTCCCTTTTTTAATCCAGATTAAACGTGCTGCGCCGCTAAAAATGCACTACTCCACGCCCATTGCAGATTAAACCCGCCGCAGTCGCCGTCAACATCCAAGATTTCGCCGCAAAGGTAGAGACCGGGAACGAGGTAGGATTCCATCGTTTTGGGACAAACCTCTGCCGTGTCAATGCCGCCCGCTGTGACCTGCGCATTTTGCCAGGGCATAACGCCGGTGACGGATAGGCGAAAATCATGTAAAAGATGTGCCAAATCCGCATCGGTTTCAGCGTGTTTTATAATTTCACGTCCAATATTTTTCTGCAAAAGCCCGTAAAGAAAGCTTTCGCCTGTAAGGTGCGGGCATGTAGTACGCCTTAGACAGAGCATATCGCGTAAATCTGCTTCGGAAAGGGACGGGAAAAAGTTTAAAGATATCGAAACATCTTTTTCGCCTGCGTGCAAAGAAGCAATGCGGGAAAGATTAAAAATCGGCGGGCCGGAAAGCCCGTAATCCGTAAATAAAATTTCACCCATTTCAGTTTTTATCGCTTGATTGCCGAGATAAATGGTTGCCGCGCCCTGGTGCTTTGTTCCTTTTAAAGCACGCATGGGGGTGGCAGTTTTTATTTGCACAAGAGAAGGGAAGGGGCGTACTAAGGAATGCCCCAGTGATGTCAGCAATGCGTAGGCACTGCCATCTGTGCCCATAGATGGTGCCGCTTTACCCCCTGCGGCACAAATAACGGTTTTTGATTTTATTATGGTGTCATCTGCCGCCGTAAGTTCAAAATACGTCCCCTTGGGCGTTATTTTTTTTATCATGCAATCTACACGCTCGACGACTCCGCTGTGGTTTGCAGCGAGACGCAATAAATCCAGTACAGAGCTGGCTTGCAGACTTTGCGGGTACAGTTTTCCGCATTCACCTTCCGAAAGAGGCAGACCGATGCGGGCAAAAAATGCTTCCGTATCCTGCGCGGAAAAGGCATTGAGTGCGTACTTTATAAATCCCGTGTGCTTGCCATGATAGCGCTCCGGTGCGATATGCCGATTCGAGATGTTACAACGCCCGTTTCCAGTCGCTAATAATTTTTTTCCCACGCGCGGCAACCGTTCCAACAAAATAACCGATTTCCCGCGTGCGGCAGCAAAAATAGCGGCTGAAAGGCCCGCAGCGCCGCCGCCGATAATTGCAGTATCGTACATGCCGACACTCCTTTTGTTTTTTCTTATTGTAAAATGAGTACACAATTTAGATGCCACTGTTATTGTGAAGTTTTGAACATTCGTTCAAAGTGAAGTTAAGTTTGCCACTTCGCCGTCAGACGAAACTTCACTTACGAAGTAAACTTCACTACCATTGGTACCTTCACTTGCCTGTTAGGGCAAACTTAGTTAATGCATTCACTTTGTGAATGCATTATATCACATTTTTTTTGCATCTGCAATACAAAAACAAAAAACAGCAGGCTATTTATATTCTTTTAATGTAACCGTTGCGGTAAAGCGTGTGCCGCGGCGGTTTATTTCAAGATGCACGGTATCATCGGGACGATAATAGAGAAGCTTTTCCCGAAGGTGTGCCATAGAGGTAAGTGGTTCTCCTTCAAAAGCAGTAATCATATCACCCGATCGCACACCCGCCAAAAGAGCGGGACTTTTGGTTGCAACGTCCGTAACATAAAGCCCGTCACCTTCAGGATAATCTCCTTCCATATAAAGCGCGGTGGCGCGGTCGAAAGCGTAAAGACCGAGATAGGGCATTTTGTACATGCCCTCGGAAACGGTGCGTTCGACAATCGGCTTGCAAAGGTTAATGGCAATGGCAAAGCCCATACCTTCTGCATCCTGCGCTTTTATCGTATTTATACCGATCACTTCACCCTTCATATTGATAAGCGGGCCACCGCTGTTGCCGGGGTTGATAGAGGCGTCTGTCTGCAACAAATCTTCCATTAAAACGTTATTTTCGGAAAGGCGCAGCATACGATTTTTGGCGCTGATGATACCCGCCGTGACTGTGCGCTGAAATTGCAGGCTTAAGGGGTTGCCGATTGCCAGAACGGGGTCGCCTACATTTACGGCGGCGGAATCGCCGAGCGGTGCGGCGGTAAGATGGTCTGCTTCTGCCAGAATAATGGCAATGTCCAGCGCGTCATCACTCCAGATTTTATGTGCAGAAACGGTTTGCCCGTCCGAAAGTGTAACAAATATTTTGGTTTTATCCCCTACAACATGGTGATTGGTAAGAATGTAGCCGTCTTCACTCACAATTACGCCACTGCCCATGCTGTTTGTTTGGGCGGGCGCAGTTAAACTGCGGCTTTGGCTGACTGAGGACACACCGACAACGGAATTCGAAAGCTTTGCGGCAATATCCGCATTTGTGGGCATATCTGCTTCGGCAACGAGTGTGGCGCCGTCGTTTTGAGAGGTAGCGCCGTCAAGCATAACAACAGAAACTAAAAAAGCAATTACCCCTGAGAATAAGAGCATAAAAAAAATACCAAAAAATTTTTTCAAGTGATGAGAGCACCCTTTCTGCCTTTGACATAGAATAAGAAATATTATGCCAATTCTCATAAAAAATATTCCCGTTTTTGGAAAATATGCTGGGAAAAGTCCCCACCTTTCTTTTTTTAATAAAAATTTAGAAAAAATCTGTGATTTCTTACACAAAATAAAGAAAAACAAGATACTATATATTGATTTATATTTTCCGCAAATAGCATATATAGTATCTTTTGGAAATTAAATAAATTTTTTTTCAAAAAACAAATTTTTTTTTAAAAAAGTATTGAAATTTCATGAAAAATCGTGTAAAATTTTTATTAAGTGGTAGAAAGTGGTATTTTGTGTTAGAAAGTGGGTGAAGGCATTGCTGAGTGGTCAATATAGTCATAACTTAGACGCGAAGGGGCGTGTCATCATGCCTTCACGTTTTCGCGAGGAGCTGGGAGAGGTTTTTTGGGTAACCTGTGGGTATGATGGTTGCCTTACCGTTTATTCCGAGGCAGAATGGAAAACCTTTGCGGACAAGCTTTTGGGTGCACCTACCTACAATGAAGCTGCAAGAAGAATCGTTCGTAAGTTTGCCTCCAATGCCGTAAGCTGCGAAACGGACAAGCAGGGCAGAATTCTTTTGCCGGCACATCTTCGTGAATATGCAGGTATTGAAAAGGAAGTTGTGATTACAGGAGCGCTTTCCTGCGTAGAAATTTGGGATGCTGCACGTTGGGATGCCTATAATAATGCAGACGATGCCATGTCACTTGAAGAAGCGGCGGCAGAGCTTGCACGCCTTACGGGTGGCACGCGATGAACACCTTTCACCACATCACGGTACTGCGAGATGAAGCGGTAGAGGGGCTTTCGGTACGCCCGGGCGGCGTTTATGTGGATATGACGCTCGGTGGCGGCGGACATAGTGCCCAAATATTAAAACGCGGCGGCATACTGATTGGCATTGACCAGGATGCAGTAGCGATCGAAGCGGCACGAAAGAAACTTGCCGAAACTGGCGGCACCTTCTATCTGGAAAAGAGTAATTTTCAAGAGATAAAGCGTGTGATAAATGCACGAAATATACAAAAAGCAGACGGCATTATCATGGACCTCGGCGTATCCTCGCCGCAATTGGATGATGCGTCACGCGGGTTTTCCTATATGCAGGACGCACCGCTCGATATGCGTATGGACAGAGAAAACCCTGTATCCGCGGCAGAGGTTGTGAATACGTTTTCAGAAGAAAAGCTTGCGGAAATCATTGCGCTTTACGGGGAAGAACGTTGGGCAAAGCGCATTGCAGCTTTTATCGGTGAAGCAAGAGAAAAACAGAGAATTGAAACAACAGGCCAGCTTGTCAGCATCATAAAGGCGGCTGTGCCAAAAGGGGCAAGGCAAGACGGGCCGCACCCCGCAAAACGTACTTTTCAGGCGATTCGCATTGTTGTGAATCGGGAACTGGAGGTTTTGGAAAATGCGCTTTCTGACGGAATGGATTGCCTTGCGCCGGGCGGACGCATTTCCGTTATAACTTTCCACTCCTTAGAGGACAGAATCGTGAAAAATGCGTTTGGTGTGGCTGCACGCGGGTGTACTTGTCCGAAAGAATATCCCGTTTGTGTATGCGGGAAAAAACCAACAGTACGTATCATTACAAAAAAGCCGATTTTGCCGTCGGCGGCGGAATTAGAACAAAATCCGAGAGCCAGAAGTGCCAAGCTGAGAATTGCAGAGAAGAGGTGTTAGTGGATGCAAGTGCCTGTATACGGCAATAACGCATACCAGTATGACAGAAGGTATTACGAAAGACCTGCCGCAAAACCTGTAAAAAAGGTGCGTGTGCGTGTCAAAAAGAAAAAAAGAGTGTCCATAGGCAGCACCATGCTTTTGGGTGTGGCGGTGCTCATGGCTTTTTGTCTTTTATTTCGAAATTCACAGCTTATGGAACGTAAGAACACAGTGAAAAATATGCAGGGAAAGCTCAATACAGTCAATGCACAGGTTGTAGCAAAACAGTTTGAAATCGAAAGAAATTTGGATTTATGCAAGATTGAAGATGAAGCCATTAAAAGACTCGGTATGCAACGCCCCACAAAAGCACAGATGGTATATCTGAACATGCATAACTGTGATTATGCGGAGTGTGGCGGGCAAAAAGAACAAGGCGGAAAAAATATTTTTTCCGCACTCTTAGCAGGAGCTTTGGCATATTTCGGGTAAAAGCCCATATGATATAAAAGCGGAGGGAGCGGAAGGTTCGCTCCCTAATTTGATAAAAAAGGAGGCGCACCGGTGGCAAAGAAAAAAGTCAACATGAAAAAAAGAATGACCGTATTATATAAACTATGCGTTTTCTTTATGTTGCTTTTATTGGTGCGAACCGGATATCTACAAATCGTGCGTGGTCCGGAACTCAAACAGGAGGCAATTGCACAACAAACGCGTGACAGTCTTGTAAGCTCTGCGCGGGGTACGATTTATGATCGAAATCATAAAGTACTCGCACAAAGTGCAAGCACGAATATGGTTTGCGTTATTCCTGTAACGATTCAGGACGAAGGAAATGCAGAAGCGGTATCAAAGGCACTTTCAGAAATTCTGGAGATGGACTATGATACGGTGTATCAGAAAACGCAAAAAAATAGTTATTATGAAATTGTAAAACGCCGCGTGGAGTCGGATAAGGCGGATGCGATCCGTGCGCTCGGATTGCCGGGTATTCGCCTTGACGATGATACAAAGCGCTATTATCCGAACGGAAATTTAGCGTCGCACGTTATCGGATTTACGGGCAATGACAACCAGGGACTTTGGGGCCTTGAAATGGTCTATGATAACGTACTTGCAGGTGTTTCGGGGCGTATTATTACGGCAAAAAGTGCAGATGGATCGGATATGCCGTATGAATATGAACAGTACATGGATCCTGTGGAGGGTAGTGATTTGGTGCTGACGATTGACGAAACCATTCAGCACTTTACGGAAAAGCATCTGGAAACTGCTGTGGCGGAAACCAATGTGCAAGGCGGTGCGGCGGCAATTGTAATGGACCCGAAAACAGGTGAAATTCTTGCTATGACAACCAAGCCGGATTACGACCTCAATAAGCCAATGACGTTGACAAATGAAGCGCTTTTATCTTCTTTGGAAGGGCTTGAGGGCGATGCGTACGATGAAGCGTATAAAAAAGCACTGGAGAAACTTTGGCGTAACAAGGCAGTTGTAGATACGTATGAGCCCGGTTCCACCTTCAAGGCTGTGGTGGCATCTATGGCACTTGAGGAAAATGCAGTGGGGCTAAATGACGGCTTTGTGTGTAACGGTTCTAAAACCATTTTAGGCGTCAATATCGGTTGCAGTAATCGTAACGGACACGGGGCTCAGACATTTGTAGAGGGTGTGCAAAACTCCTGCAACCCTGTATTTATGGAAGTTGGAGAGAGAATCGGCGTTAAAAAATTTAGAGAGTACTACAAAACTTTTGGATTTGGAAAAACAACAGGTTTTGAACTGCCCGGTGAGGCAGAGGGCATCTTTTTTACAGAAGAAAAAATGAAAACACTGGAGCTTGCTACAAGCTCCTTCGGACAGGGGTTTAACGTAACACCGCTTCAAATGATAACGGCTATATCGGCGATTGCAAACGGCGGGTATTTAATGAAACCCTATATTGTAAAGCAAGTAAATGACGCAAACGGAAATGCCACAAGAACAACAGAACCGACGGTAGTACGGCAGGTTATATCTGCAGAAACAAGCCGCACCATGTGCGATATTTTGGAAAGTGTTGTTTCCAAAGGCGGCGGTAAAAATGCATATGTAAAAGGATATCGTGTTGCCGGTAAAACGGGAACAAGTGAAAAACAACCCCGAGGCAACAATAAATATGTAGCTTCTTTTGTTGGCTTTGCACCGGCAGACGACCCCAAAATTGCGTGTATCGTTATTTTGGATGATCCGATAGGAGAATACTACGGCAGTTTGATTGCAGCGCCCGTTGTCGGCAGAATTATGGAAGATTCTCTGCGCTATATGGGTGTGGAAAGGGAGTATAGTGCCGAGGAAGAAGCGGATGCGGATGTCAATATGCCGAATGTAGTGGGAAAATCCATATCCGAAGCACAACAGACACTGATCAATGCAGGCCTTAAATATCATGTGGTCGGCACAGCGGAAGGGGAAGTAAAAAATCAGATGCCGCATGCGGGCACAGCCGTGCGAAAAGATGCAATCTGTATCCTGTATACAGAAAAAAATGCGGCGGAAAACAAGGTACTTGTGCCTGATGTAACAGGTTTGTCCGTTTCGGATGTCAATCATATTCTGGCGAATTCAAACTTAAACTTTATGATAAGCGGCGCAGGAAATTTAAATGCGGTAGGAATACTACGCTCCATGCGCCAGGAACCGGCGGCTGGCACGGAAGTGCCTGAGGGAACAGTAGTGAATGTCGAATTCCGCTATACGGGGAGCGACTAACAGGAAAGGAAGGAATCACGTGCGACTTTGTGAGCTCATAAAGAATACAGAGCATATAGAGACGGAAAAAGACGCGGAAATCACCGCGATATGTTACGATTCAAGAAAAGTTACACCGGGGTCTTTATTTGTAGCCATCCGTGGCTATAAAGAGGACGGTCATCGGTTTATAAAAGCAGCTGTAGAGAACGGTGCGGCGGCAATTCTTGCGGAGGAACCGGTAGATTGCCCAGTGCCTGTGGTCTTGTGTGCTGATACAAGAAAGGCGCTCTCTGAAGTGGCAGCCGTTTTTTACGGATGCCCTGCAGATAAATTGAAAATTATAGGTGTGACGGGCACGAACGGAAAGACAACCGTAACCTATTTAATTAAACAGATTTTGGAACTGATTGGCATTAAGACAGGTCTTATCGGTACCAATCAGAATATGATTGGGAACCGCGTACTTCAAGCAGAAAGAACAACGCCTGAATCCTTGGAACTGCATAAACTCTTTAGCCAAATGGTAGAAGAGGGTGTGACGCATGTTGTAATGGAGGTTTCGTCGCATTCGTTGGCACTGGGACGCACGCATGGCATACACTTTCATGAAGCGGTATTTACCAATCTCACACAGGAACATTTGGATTTTCACGGAGACATGGAAACGTATACGGCATGCAAAACAAAACTTTTTCAGCACGCACGTCATGGCGTTATCAACGTGGATGACCAGCATGCAGGCAAGTTTTTAGAGGCTGCGACATGTCCGCTTATGACGTACGGAATCGAAAATGCAGGCGATTTCTGCGCCAAAGACGTACGTTTTAGCCAGCGTGGAGTGATTTTTGGTATCGAAATGGGCGGAACAACTTATGAACTGCGTCTTGGCATTCCAGGCAAATTTTCAGTTTATAATGCACTAAGTCGATCGTAGCCATGTCGTTCTGTGAGCC
>JAZNUV010000048.1:0-51800 GCA_045592445.1 Clostridia bacterium
CTGATTTGTAATCAGCAGGTTGCGGGTTCGAGTCCCATCACCAGCTCCACACAAATGGAGGGGTTCCCGAGTGGCCAAAGGGGGCAGACTGTAAATCTGTTGTCAGTGACTTCGGTGGTTCGAATCCACCCCCCTCCACCAAAAGTGCAGTTTGCACGGCAAATCAAATCGAACAATGAATGATGGCTGCACCGCTGTTTTCATTGTTTCTTTTTTTGTAATTTTTAAATTGTACTGACAGAAACTGTACGCGGTTTCGGGAGAAAACGTATGAATGTGAAAAAGTTTTTTACAATCCTTTTGATTTTATTGCTCGCAATTCTCGCGGCAGTCGGCGGTGTTGCTGTTGCATGGTTTACAACAAGCCCCTTTGCAAGCGGTGACCATGGAAATGCACTGGCACCCATCGGGGCGGACGGTATTGTAAATTGCCTGATTGTCGGTCGCGACCATGTGGGTGAAAATACAGACGTAATTATGGTGCTTTCCATCAATAAAAAGGCGGGTAAAACCTCCATTTTATCTATACCGCGTGATACGCGCGTGTATGTCGGCGGCGCGAACCGGAAAATCAATTCTGTATACAGTTATGCAGGCGCAAGAGGAATGAAAAAAGAGGAAACGTTGATTTCAGCAGCGTCGAATGTGTCAGGATTGCCGATTCATTATTTTGCTATTATAAATCTGCGTGCATTTCGTGAGATTGTGGACGAGCTTGGCGGTGTAGAATTTAATGTACAGCGCTCGTATCATTATGATGACCCATATCAGGATTTGCATATTCATTTAAATCCCGGCGTGCAGATTTTGGACGGCGAGGCGGCAGAAGGACTCATCCGCTATCGGCATGACTATGCAATGGGGGATATTGAACGTGTTGGTGTGCAACAGGAATTTATAAGTGCAATGATTTCCCAGAAGCTAAAGCTCAAATATATATCGAAGGTGTCTGCAATTTATGATGCAGTACTGGATGATGTAATCAGTAATCTGAAGGTCAGTGATATTATGGAATACGCAAAAGCTGCACTCGAATGTGAATTAAAAACGCATCTTTTGCCGGGCAGAACGTCCGAAAATTCACCATACTGGATTAAGAACGATGACGAAACTGCGACCTTGATTGAACAAGAATTTGGATATACTGCTGAAAATTGAAAAAAAGCTTGCATTTTTCCTGAAAATTCGGTATAATAAATCATGTTCGCTATCATTTGCGATGGAAAGGACAGGCTATGCTCAAAAAAATATTATTATTTGCACTTTGCATGCTTCTTATGGCGGGATGCGCGAGGAGCATAGAGGTTCCGAAAGAAACAACAGGAACAACAAGTGAATTTTCTTCAAAATATAAGGAGGGTGAAATCGTGAATATTAAAATTACAATGCAAGACGGTGGGGAAATGGAACTCGAACTTTATCCGTCAAAAGCACCCGAAACCGTACAGAATTTCGTGGATTTGGCAGAGGCAGGCTTTTATAACGGTCTTACCTTTCACAGAATTGTAGAAGGCTTTATGATTCAAGGCGGCGACCCTGAGGGTACCGGTATGGGTGGCTCAGATAAGAACATACGCGGTGAATTTGCGATGAACGGCTTTGAAAAAAATGATATTTCACATGAACGCGGTGTCATTTCAATGGCGCGCGCACAAAATCCGAACAGCGCAAGCTCGCAGTTCTTTATTTGTCACGATGATGCTACATTTCTGGATGGACAGTACGCTGCATTTGGAAAAATGACAAAGGGCTTTGATGTGCTGGATGCACTCGCAAAAACACCCGTTCGGGGTGAAACACCTGTGTCCAAACCGGTGATTGAAAAAATTACCGTGGAATAAATAAATGGAGGTTTTTAAAAATGGCAGTAAAAGTAGGTATTAACGGATTCGGAAGAATCGGTCGTCTGGTTTTCAGAGCGGCAATGGAAACGGGCAAGGTTGACATCGTCGGTATCAATGACCCGTTCATTGATGTAGACTATATGGTGTACATGCTCCGTTATGACACAGTGCATGGCCAGTTCAAGGGCGATATCGAAGTAAAAGACGGTAAGCTCGTTGTAAACGGCAAAGAAATCAGCGTTTTTGCAGCAATGAATCCGGCAGAAATCGGCTGGAAAGAATGTGGTGCAGAATACGTTGTTGAATCCACAGGCGTATTCACAACAACAGAAAAAGCATCTGCTCACCTTGCAGCAGGCGCAAAGAAAGTTGTTATCTCCGCACCGAGCGCAGATGCACCGATGTTCGTTATGGGCGTAAACAATGATAAGTACACAAAAGACATGACAGTTATCTCCAATGCTTCCTGCACAACAAACTGTTTGGCACCGCTTGCAAAGGTTGTAAACGACAACTTCGGCATTATCGAAGGCTTGATGACAACCGTTCATGCAACAACAGCTACACAGAAAACAGTTGACGGTCCTTCCAAGAAAGACTGGAGAGGCGGCAGAGGCGCTGCATTCAACATTATTCCTTCTTCCACAGGCGCAGCAAAGGCAGTTGGCAAGGTTATTCCTGAGCTCAACGGCAAGCTGACAGGTATGGCATTCCGCGTGCCGACAGCAGACGTTTCTGTTGTTGACCTCACATGCCGTCTTGAAAAAGCTGCAAGCTATGATGACATTAAAGCTGCAATCAAAAAGGCTGCTGACGGTGAACTCAAAGGCATCCTCGGCTACACAGAAGACAAAGTTGTTTCTTCTGACTTTATCCATGATAGCCGCACATCCATCTTTGATGCAGATGCAGGTATCAGCCTCAATGATAACTTCGTAAAATTGGTTGCATGGTATGATAACGAATGGGGTTATTCCAATAAGGTTGTTGACCTCATCGCATACGCAGCATCCGTTGACGCGAAATAAGTTTAGTCTACTTTCGCCCGCCTTTCTTGGAAGGCGGGCGTTTTTAGTAAAAGGGGAGAAGAACATGCAGGGAAAGGTTGAACTTTTAGCGCCCGCAGGGGATTTAATACGCCTCAAAACGGCTATTTTATACGGGGCAGACGCGGTATATATTGGTGGCGAGGAGTTTTCCATGCGCACGGCGTGTGACAACTTCACAAATGAGGAAATCAAAAAAGCAGTAGACTACGCCAAGGAAAAAGGGAAAAAGGTCTATGTGGCAGTCAATGTCATTATGCGCGAAAAGGATATGGAGCCACTCGAGCGCTTTGCCAAAACGCTTGCCGATTTAGGTGCGGACGCCGTTATTGTATCAGACCTTGGTGCATTTGGTGTTATCAAAAAGGCGGCACCAAAATTAGAACTGCATATCAGTACCCAAGCCAACATTACAAATGCTGAAACGGCGACGATGTGGCACAACATGGGCGCTACCCGCGTGGTCTTGGCACGTGAGCTTTCGCGTGCAGAGGTATGTTCCATTCGCAAAAACACGCCAGAAGGTTTAGAACTCGAACTTTTTGTGCATGGCGCAATGTGCGTGTCGTATTCAGGCAGGTGCCTACTTAGCAACTACCTGACAGGGCGTGATGCAAATCGGGGAGACTGCGCGCAGGCGTGCCGCTGGAACTATACTTTAATGGAAGAAAAACGCCCGGGCCAATATATGCCGATTATCGAAAATGAACGTGGCAGCTATATTTTTAACGCAAAGGATTTATGCCTTTTCCCGTATTTGCCCGAAATTATTGAAAGCGGTGTTTCGAGCCTGAAAATAGAAGGGCGTGTCAAAAGCGAATATTACGTCGCGACGGTTGTGAAAGCCTATCGGGAGGCGATAGACGCATACTACGAAAATCCAAAGGCATATAAAACTGACAAAAATCTGGAGGAAGCTCTTTGTAAGGTCAGCCATCGTCAATATTGCAGCGGGTTTTGGGTGGGAGATGAGACGGGTGCCGCCCAAATTTACGGAAGTAACAGCTATGAACGGTCGCATCAGGTAATTGGAATGGTAACGGGCTGCGATAAAGATGGAAGAACGATTATTTCGCAACGCAATAAATTTTCCGTTGGCGATACGATTGAAATTATGAGCCCAAGCGGAAGTGATATTACACATACAATTACGAAAATGTATGATGAGGATGGGAACGAGATTGCATCAGCACCGCATCCGACAATGGACGTGCATATACCACTTGATACGTCTGTGCCATCCTACTCGTTCGTACGAAAGAAAGTAGAATCGTAGGCACAATGACCAAAAAAAGCAAATATGTACCTTCTGATTTTACAATTTTTTAAAATAATTATAAAATTTTCTTGACTTTTTCGCATTTATTTAGTATACTATATTTATAGCATATACAGAGCATGGATAGGAGGCGCAACATGCTGAAAGATATGCGTTTGGAAGAACGTACGGCCTTAAGCGATGAGGAAATTGTGGCACTTTCACAAAATGGTGACAGAGAGGCAATGGATTACCTTCTCAGTAAATACCGCACTATGGTTAAGAAAAAGGCCAGAACATACTTCTTGATAGGCGCAGATAGGGAAGACGTTGTGCAAGAGGGTATGGTTGGGCTTTTTAAGGCTGTTCGTGACTATAAGGCGGACAGAAAGTCCGGTTTTCGTGCATTTGCAGAACTTTGTATTACAAGGCAGATAATAAGCGCGATTAAAAGAGCAACAAGGCAGAAACATGTACCGCTTAATTCGTATGTTTCTTTAAATCGTCCGCTTTTGCGTCAAGACTATGAAACAACGCTTTTAGACGTTGTCGCACGGGAAACAAGCGTGGTTGACCCGGAAGAAATCATGATTAGCCGAGAGCAATTTTTGGATTTCGGTGCAAAAATTGATGAAGTTCTCAGCAAGTATGAGAGAAAGGTACTTTCCTTATATGTGCAGGGGAAATCCTATCAGCAAATCGGTGAGGCTTTAGATAAAGATTCGAAGTCCATTGACAATGCCTTACAGCGGATAAAGCATAAGATAGAGAATATGCGCCATACAGTAGTTAGTGCGGGTATAGCTCAATGGTAGAGTCCCAGCTTCCCAAGCTGGTTGTGCGGGTTCGATCCCCGTTACCCGCTCCAATTTATATATAAAACTGATATGCCCATAGCTTTCGGAGAGCAGTTGCGTAAATGCGCAGAAGGGCCGGTTCGAATCCGGCAAGGGTAACACATTTATCAAAGTGAGGAGATCATTATGTTCGAGGACAAAACATTAGTTTGCAAGGATTGCGGTCAGGAATTCGTTTTCACTGCTGGTGAACAAGAGTTCTATGCAGAAAAAGGCTTCCAGAATGAACCCATGCGTTGCAAAGAATGCCGTATCGCAAAGAAACAGGCTCTTCGCGAAAATCGCGAAATGCACACAACTGTTTGCGCAGCTTGCGGCAAAGAAGCAAAGGTGCCTTTTATTCCGAAGAATGACAGACCCATCTATTGCAGCGAATGTTTCGCAAATCACCAGTAATCTCTCACTTTGAGAGTTATCAGTGTGAACAAAAGGTCACTCCTTGTGAGTGACCTTTTCTCAAATCAAAAGAAATAATACGCAGGATTGAACTGCTTACCAATAAATCGGGAGGACAACCTTATGTTAAAAAAACTCACAGCTCTTTTTCTTGCGATACTCGCACTCGGCAGCATGGCTAGCTGTAAGAAAAAGGAAACAGAGCCGGAACTGAATGTTGAGGAGATTGCAAAAACGTACGCGACCGATCCGAACGCGGCGGCATGGACAATGATTGAGGGCATGACACTGCGCGAGAAAATCTATCAGCTTTTTATAGCGACGCCCGAGGCGGTGCTCGAGAAAGATAGAGTAACGGATGCGGGTGAGAATGCGGCCGCTGCTTTTGAAAAATATCCTGTTGGTGGCATTGTGTATTTTGGTGATAATATTGAAAATCGAGACCAGATAAAAAAATTATTGAGCGATATCAATAGCAGTGCCAAAATTCCGCTTTTTCAGGGTGTGGACGAGGAAGGCGGCCGTGTGACACGTCTTTCGGGCATTGAAGGTGTCAGCAATTTGCCGCCCATGCGCGAAATCGGGAACAGCGGCGATACCAACCGCGCGTATCAAAGCGGCACTACATTGGGGAAAGAACTTCGCGACCTTGGCTTTAATGTGAATTTTGCACCTGTTGCGGATGTTTTAATAGATGAGCAAAATGCAGAAATTGGTGACCGCTCCTTTGGGACCGATGCCAATATAGTCAGTTCAATGGTGGAAAATATGGTGCGCGGTCTGCGCGAAAGCGGCATGGCAACCGCAGTTAAGCACTTCCCGGGACACGGCAGTGCAAAAGCAGACAGTCATACGGGGCGCAGCATAAGCACACGTTCCTATGAAGAAATGCAGGAGACAGAGCTGATGCCGTTTAAAGCAGGCATAATGGCGGGGACAGATTTTGTCATGATTTCACATATGGTGAATGCTGCTATTACCAAAACGAATATGGAGTGCTCCATGTCCACCAATGTGATGACGAATATTTTGCGAAAAACAATGGGCTTCCCGAATATCATCATAACGGACTCACTTTCAATGGGAGCGATTACAAAGTTTTATTCACCCGAGGCGGCCGCGGTGACGGCACTTGAGGCGGGTGCAGATATGCTGCTTATGCCTGCAGACCTGGAAGCGGCATATTTGGCAATTGAAAAAGCCGTACAAAGCGGACGCGTGACGGAAATGCGAATCAATGAAAGCGTCTCCCGCATTCTGAAAGTGAAGCTTGAACGCGGCATCATTTAGTGAGGAAACAGTATGGATTTTGTACATTTGCATGTGCATAGTGAATATAGCCTTTTAGACGGTGCCTGTCGCATCCGTGACCTTGTAGAGGCGGCAAAAGCGCAGAATCAACGCGCACTGGCGCTTACAGACCATGGCGTTATGTACGGCGTCATTGATTTTTACGATGCGGCAAAAGAGGCGGGTATAAAGCCGATTATTGGGTGTGAGGTATACACGACCGACGGCGACCGACGCAAAAAAAATGCAGGGCGGGAGGATGAGATTGGGCATCTTGTTCTGCTTGTGAAAAATGAGGAAGGCTATAAAAATTTAATACAGATTGTATCAATAGGTTTTACAGAGGGCTTTTACTATAAGCCGCGCGTGGATATGGAAACTTTAAAAGCACATAGCGGGGGACTGATTGCGTTGTCTGCCTGCCTTGCGGGCGATATTCCGCGTGCACTGATGCGTGGCGAGTATGAAGATGCAAGGCGCCGTGCGCTTTCGTATCTTGAGATTTTTGGAGAAGGCAATTTTTATTTGGAATTACAGGACCATGGGATCAGGGAACAGAGGCAAATCAATCCGCAGATTGTAAAGCTTTCTGAAGAGACGGGGATTCCGCTTGTCGCAACCAACGACGTGCATTATATAAAAAAAGAGGATGCACGGTATCAGGATGTTCTCTTGTGTATTCAAACAGGTAAAAATGTCGACGATACAGACAGAATGCGCTTTGAGGGTGAGGAATTTTATCTCAAAACCACCGAGGAAATGGAAGCGCTTTTTCCCTATGCAGAAACCGCGATTTCAAACACAGGCGTTATAGCGGATGCGTGTAATTTTGATTTTGAATTTCACAGACGGCTTTTGCCGAAATATGAAGTGCCCCATGGTACGGATGCCTATTCTTACCTAAAACGGCTTTGCGAAGAGGGGCTTGTGGAGCGATATGGTACACCGAGTCAGGAAGCGAAAGAACGGCTTGCCTACGAACTGTCCACCATTCAAAATATGGGCTTTGTAGATTATTTCTTGATCGTTTGGGATTTTGTGCACTTTGCAAAATCAAACGGTATTCCGGTTGGCCCGGGGCGTGGTTCGGCGGCAGGAAGTATCGTTGCATATACGCTTGCCATTACGGATATTGACCCTCTCGAGTATAGTCTTTTGTTTGAAAGATTCCTAAATCCCGAGCGCGTCAGCATGCCTGATATTGATATTGATTTTTGTTATGAACGGCGACAAGAGGTTATCGACTATGTTAACCAAAAGTATGGCAGTGAACGGGTGACACAAATTATCACCTTTGGTACAATGGCGGCAAAAGGTGTTATTCGTGACGTAGGGCGCGTTCTCGGAATGCCGTATGCGGAAGTGGATGTTGTGGCAAAACTTGTGCCGAACATTTTAAATATTAAGCTGCGTGATGCAATTGAAATGACGCCCAAGCTACGTGAGGCGTATGAAAATGACAGTAAAATACGGGAACTTTTGGATATATCTCTGGCGCTTGAAGGTTTGCCGCGCCATGCGTCTACACACGCAGCAGGCGTTGTAATTTCAGATGCACCCGTGTATGAACATGTGCCGCTTCAAAAAAATGGAGATGTCATTACTACACAGTTTCCCATGGGTACGCTCGAACGTCTCGGACTTCTAAAAATGGACTTTTTGGGGCTTCGAAACCTGACTGTTATTCGCGATGCCGCAGATATGGCGGGCATAAAAATTGATGTAAAAACGCTGGATTTTAAAAAGCCTGAGGTATATGCACTCATAAGCCGGGGGGAAACAGCGGGCGTTTTTCAGCTTGAGAGTGCAGGCATGAAGGCATTTATGCGTGAGCTTGCGCCGGATACGTTGGAGGATATTTTGGCGGGTATTTCCCTATATCGTCCGGGCCCGATGGATTCCATTCCGATGTACATCAAAAATAAAAAGGACCCTCTACATATTACCTATCTGCATCCAAAACTCGAACCGATTTTGCGCGTGACCTATGGTTGTATTGTCTATCAGGAACAGGTTATGCAGATTGTTCGGGATATCGGTGGATACAGTATGGCGCGCGCTGATTCTGTGCGGAAAGCCATGAGCAAAAAGAAAACCGATGTGATGGAAAAGGAACGGGAAGTATTTATACACGGTCTTTTAGATGAAAACGGAGAAATCATGATATGCGGCGCGGTACGAAACGGCGTCAGTGAAAAAATCGCAAATCAGATTTATGACGCGATGATTGATTTCGCCAAGTACGCTTTCAATAAGTCGCATGCGGCGGTATATGCCGTTTTAGCGTACGAAACCGCATACCTAAAATGCTTCTATCCAAGATGCTTTATGGCAGCGCTTTTCAATAGTGTCATCGGAAATAGCGATAAAATTGCTGCGTACGCTGTGGAATGTGAGGCAATGGGGATAAAACTCTTGCCGCCCGATGTCAATAACAGTATGGATAAGTTTGCGGCGGAAGGCGATAATATACGGTTTGGACTTGCGGCCGTACGAAATGTTGGGCATAATTTTGCGAAAAACTGTGCAGCAGAGCGGAAAAGGGGCGGCACTTTTAAAAGTCTCAGCGACTTCATTGATCGTATGACGGGAAAAGATATGAATAAACGTGCGGTGGAGGAACTGATTTTAGGCGGTGCGTTTGACTTTACGGGGGCAACCAGGTCGCAAATGCTTGCATCCTACGAAATGATGATGGCGGCGAAGGCAGAGCGAGTCAAAACGAATATAGAGGGGCAGATGTCACTTTTTGGAGAGGAAGCTGATATTTTAAAGGATAACTATCCGGATATAGCGGAATTGCCGCAAAAAATTAAACTTGCTCGCGAAAAAGAGGCACTTGGCATCTACCTTTCAGGGCATCCGCTGGACGATTATAAAGAGGTTTTAGCACAGATTTCTGCTATACCGCTTGTGGAACTATTGGACAGAGAAACGGACACCTATACAGACAGGCAACGCGTGAAAATTGCAGGTCTTTTGGCAGCACGTAAAAATAAAATTACGAAAAATAATGCAATGATGGCGTTTGTGACGCTGGAGGATTTAACGTCCTCTATGGAAGTCATTGTTTTCCCGAAAACATTGGCTGCAGTCAGTGAAATACTAAAAGAGGGTGTAGCGGTCGTGATAGAGGGTACCCTAAGCCTTCGAGAGGATGAGGACCCGAAGGTATTGGCAGATGTTATTTCGGTCATGCCGTCCACACCCGCATCAAAAGAAACGCTCATTGTAACGGTGCCAAGTGGGCAGGAAGGCAAGATTGACGCCCTTCGCCCGATTGTAGAAAAGTATAGCGGCATGGACGTTTTGAAGCTTGTGGTAGGAGATAAGATGTATACATGCGCACTCGGTGTTCGAAAAAACGATGCGCTCATAAAAGAAATAGAAAATATACTCGGAGAAGGCTCAACCCAATAAACAAAAAGCGCCTGACGCATTTATATAGCGTCAGGCGTGTTTTTATGGAGTGAAAAAGAAGAACCGAAAGTATCTGTTTTTTTCACGGTCTGCCTTTTCTCTGCTTTAGTAACCGACTGTTTCCATGCATTCAATGGGTGCTGCAATGCCTTCGCCTACAAAAACATTCGTAGGCCAAAGCTGCAGGATAGAGGACGGAACCAGCGGTGTTACCTCTCCGTACAGAATCAAGCGGGAAATCATGCGCTGCCAAGAGGAGTTTGAGCCTCCTGTTACAAGGTCATGGCATTCCAAACGGTTTTTAGCGCGTTTGACATCTGCAGGACCAATTGTTGCAGCGCGGGGCGGTACATTCGCAATATCACCACTTTGACCGAATACGCCGTGGAGTGAGTTTTGCATAATTGTCATCGGATTTAATGTAACAACGCGGGCATCCATGTTGATAAATTCTTCCACACTGTTACATGCAAATTCGGGGGTGCAGGGGTCGATAAATGCGATATGCCCTGCCCAACCGGGGCCACTGTAACAAATGTCTGCGCCGCCTTCGCCACACTCCGTAATCATTTTGGAATAGTCTTTTATATTCTCCGTTGTCGGGTAATGTACCTGTGACAATGGCATACGAAGTTCGGGATCAATTTTGCCATAGAAATAGGTAAGCTGCGAATAAGAGAAACCTGCCTTATAGGTAATGGGTGCAATATTGCCGTCATCATCCGCCCATTCATCCATTGTGAAAATATGTACATTGCGGCAATTGATGCGAAGCATATTGATGGCCTCAGCTACGGCAATATAAATGCCGGGACAGGGATTCGGAAGAATCATAACAACTTTTTCATTTGCAATATCGGATTTTTGGATACGTGCAATCATGTCTGCAACCCAAATACCGCTCGTATTGTTTACGATTTTAATACGAAAGTCCGGATTCGGATGTTTTTCCATATCCTCTCTTTTGATATTTCTGCAACGTTCCAATACTTCTTTGTTTTTGTAGGGAACAAAGGGTGCGGGGTTAAATGTAAACATAGCGTAGTTCCTTTCTGTTATTGAATTTTATGTAAAAGCTCTGTGGCGAGTTTTACGACAGTTGCACCGGCATCAGGGGAGAGCATCGATGTACCGACCTCATATCCGCCTTCAATACCTGCCTGGGGTGTGTAGATATAACCGGGCAGAGCACCATTTGAAACTGTAAATACAAATGTTTTTTCAATCGGTGATTTCTCTTTGATTTCGAGTGCAAAATCTACAAACATTTCACCTTGTGTGGTGACAATGGCAGCATCGCCAATGCGAAGAGCAAATATTTCGCAGGGCAATTCGCCACTTTTGTAGCCCTGGGTAACTGCGATTGCATAGGAAAGTGTGTTCTCAGCACCAAACATAGCAAGCTCTGCATTTCGCATGGGAATGTAGTCGCCGCCCTTTAAGGCTTCGAATTTCGCGCGTGCTTCCTTTACTGCTTTTTCTGCTTCAGGGATAGGCGGATAGGTTTTTAAAGGCATTTCGATTTCTTGGGATGTAAGAACAAGGTCAGCATCCTTTTCAAACGTCATGCGTTCAATAGAGTGGAAAACCTCAACACCAATGGTTGTGCCTACACGTGCTGCCTCCTCAAAGTCCTGCGCAACGCGGTGGTAGCGGGAGCTTTGGTTACCGGAAGCACCCTGTGCAAACATGACCATAGCATCGGGATGTGCAAAGTGGAAGAAACGGCGAATATATGCGGGATAATCCGCTGTAACAAGCTCATTTTCCGCGTGCAGATAGGTGGGATGGAGAGCGTAGTTTACCAAGATAGCACGAATTTTAGAAGCGCTGTCACGCACCGCTATTACATTCACGCTCGGGTCACAAATACCACCTTTTTCGCGGCGGTTACCACCAACACCCTGCTCGGCGCCACAATGCCCGACATAGGAGCCGACTTCGGCATCAAATGTGTTTTCGATGGCTTTGCGAATGCCGTCTTCTATCTTGATTAAAAGCTCAGCAATATATTCGGGATTTTCGCCAATGCCTTCTGCCTGCTCAGATGCAAGCCCTTCTGCCGCCCACGGTGCACAGTGTGTGTGCGTGGTGGTAAAGAGGATAGGCATGGAAAATTTCTCTCGAATGGCTTTTACGTGCTTTTTGCCGAAGTAGAGTAAATCCATTGTAACAATAACGACTTCATTTTTGCCGTTGGATAAGTAAAGACAAGCGGCATAAATGGGGTCATGCACGCCAACATTCGGGCGCGGGCAATGGGGATAGCCTGCAAGCTGAACGCCTGCTTTGGGGGTGATGTCAACCAGACATGTACCTGCTTTCATGGGGATTCCTTCTTTCTAAAAAATTTGCTGTACCGTAGCCGGCGGTAATGTGCCGCACGATGCCAATATTGCGGCGCCGCGGCTGGCTGTTTCGGGTGTATCAAGACGGTGTACACGGCATCCGGTAGTTTCCGCTAAAATGCGGCACCAAATGTCACTCTTTGCACCGCCACCGAATACACAGATATTTTTTGGCGCGTGCATTTCACAAAGCATAGTGTGAATGCGCTGCGCGATATCTTCGTAAAGGGCGCGTACAAGGTCACCACTTGTGGTTGCAAGCGTAAGACCTGAGATGGCCGTTTCGATAGACATGGGGGATGGGAATTTCACGCCACCGGCACCGGGCGCGGATTCTGCCGCAAGCGCATCCATTTCAGCATAGGATTTACCCAGGATACCGCGGAGCCATTTTAATGAAGCGCCTGTGGTGGCAATGCTATTTTCAAACACCCAGTCTTTTTCATTATATACAAAGGAGGGAAAACGCATTTCGCTGTCCGTGATATGGTCAGGATTTAAAACGGTGACGGCAGAGGCCGTACCGAAGGAAACGGTGGCAGTATCGTTGGAAATGCCTGCACCGAGCGCGGCAAGTTTTTGGTCTTGCCCGCCGTTATAGACCATAACCGAACCTGAAAGCCCGATTTCGCGGCACACATCTTCACGCACTGTGCCCACAGGCGTGCCCATAGCGGCAACCTCAGGGAGTTTATTTGTATCAATGTCTGCAAATGCGGCGAGTGCGCTATCCCATTTCTTTTCTTCTAAATTAAAGAGCATGGTGCCGCTTGCCATCGAATAATCCGTCATGGCACGCCCTGTAAGGCGCATCTGTAAAAAGTCAAGCGGCATTAAAATTTTATATGCCTTTTGATAGATGGCGGGATTATGCTTTTTAAACCACATCAGCTGTGGTAATGTATAACAAGGGAGTTGTTTCTTCCCGGTTTTGCGGAAAATTTGTTCTGCACCAAAATGTGCTCGGAGTGCATCCAGTTCCTCACCCGCACGTTCATCAAGCCAGGAAACGGCATTTTGAAGGGGAATACCATTTTCGTCAACAGGGACATGTGAAATCCCTTGTGTGCTGATGGCGATGGCGCGCACATTTTTGCAGGACGCTTCTTCGGTAACAAAGCGAATTCCTTTTTTTACAATACGCCACCATTCCTCTGCATCCTGCTCGATAAAGCTGTCACGTAAGATGAGTGCATATTCTTCATTAAAAACAGACAGCTCGGTGCCGTGTTCATCATATAAAACGCATTTACATGCAGTTGTACCGAGGTCAATGCCGATATACATAAAGTTCCTCCCGAGTTTCAAATGATTTCGTTTCTATTTTATATGATTTTCGGTTTTCTGTCAATAGGTTTGCTTAAAAACACAAAAAGGGACCGAGATGACAGTGCATATCGGTCGTTTTTATTTAAATAGAGGATAGAAAATTCACAAGTACCTTGGCGGCATTTTGCGCCGCCTTTTTTGTGAAGGTTTCGTAGGTCATCGAGGCATCTGCATCCGCATTGTCTGAAATTGCACGAAATAGAGCGCACGGCACATGGTTTACAAAGCATACCTGCGCCACTGCACCACCTTCCATTTCACAAGCAATTGCAGAAAATCGGGCAGCAATCGCCTCTTTCTCAGTTTTATCTGCGCAAAAACGGTCGCCACTTGCCAAAATGCCACGATGAGCAGAAAGACCAGCAGCGGATGCGGCACAAAAAAGTGCATCAGAGAGCGCGTTATCACAAGGAAGCTCGATCAGATTTATGCCTGAAATCAACCCGGGTGGGTCACCGCAGGGGGAAGTATCCATATCGTGTTGTACGGCACTTGTGCCGATCACAATATCACAAAGATGGAGAGAAGGAGAGAGCGCGCCAGCAACACCACAATTGATAATGGCAGAAGGTGCATAATGCAAAATCATGGTTTGTGCACACATAGCGGCAAAAACTTTCCCGATTCCGCTTATCGCACATACGACATCCTTATCGCACAATGTGCCGCATAAAAAGGTGTGACCGCCGACCTGTTCCTCACGTATATTGCAAAGTGGCAAAGCTGAAAGTTCCTTTTCCATCGCTACAATAATACCAATCATGTATGCTCACTCCAAAATTAACTTAATAACGGCTTTTTTGCCACGCTTTACAATCATACCTTCCTCGCCGAAAGCTTCTTTTTCAGGCACGTAATCCGCTGTAATCTTTTCGCCGTTTACAGAAAGACCGCCCTGCTGCAAAAGCCGCCTGCCTTCAGATTTTGAGGGAATAAAGCCAGCATTTACAAGAATAGATAAAAGACCATCTTTGAGCGCATCTTCCGAAACAGTGGCCGAAGGCATATTGGCGGAAATGCCGCTGCCCGCAAAGACCGCTTTTGCCGCTTCTTCAGCTTTTGCGGCTTCTTCCTCGCCGTGTACAAGCTTTGTGATTTCAAAGGCAAGGCGTGTTTTCGCTTCATTTAAAGCCTGCCCTTCCAACTTTTCATATTCTGCAATTTCCTCCATAGGCATAAAGGTGACAAGCTTCATAAAGCGGCACACGTCGGCATCATCCACGTTGCGCCAGTACTGGAAGAAGTCATAGGGCGAAACTTTTTGAGGGTCAAGCCACAATGCGCCGCTTGCTGTTTTGCCCATTTTTTTGCCTTCACTGTTCGTAAGAAGTGTAAAGGTCATCCCGTAGACCTGTGCATTTTCCTTACGGCGTACTAAATCTATACCGCCTAAGATGTTACTCCATTGATCATCGCCGCCAAGCTCAATTTTACAGCCGTATTTTTTGTAAAGCTGTAAAAAGTCATAGCTTTGCATGAGCATATAATTAAATTCAATAAAGGAAAGACCTTTTTCAAGACGTGTTTTAAAGCATTCCGCGGTGAGCATTTTATTGACGGAGAAGCAACTGCCGATGTCACGCAGAAAAGAAATATAATTTAAATCCATAAGCCAATCAGCATTATCCACCATGATGGCTTTATCGTCCGAAAAATCTACCACTGAGGAAAGCTGACGACGGAAGCAATCGCAGTTATGACGTATGGTTTCCACAGTCATCATTTTACGCATATCCGTTCTGCCGGAGGGATCGCCGACCATGCCGGTACCGCCGCCGACGAGCGCGATGGGGCGATGCCCTGCAAGTTGCATGTGGCGCATAACAACCATCTGCAAAAAGTGCCCTACGTGCAAACTGTCTGCCGTGGGATCAAATCCAATATAAAATGTAACCTTTTCATTCTCGAGCAGGTTGCGGATTTCCTCTTCATGTGTTACCTGTGCAATGAGACCGCGCTCGGAAAGTGTATCAAAAACGTTTTTCATGGTTTTCTTCCTTCCAAATATTGTATTATACACAGTATACCATAGTTAGCGTAAAAATGCAAGTGCAATTGTGCGTGTTTAAAAAAAGATTGACAACAAAAACCAAATGTGATAAACTATAATTGAACAATCATTCAAGTGTTAGGAGGGTTGAAATGGAAGAACTTTGTACATTCATGCACGCGCATACAGAATTGATTGATGCGGTGCGCGCGGGCATGCCCGAGGACGAGATTTTGTATGATTTGGCGGAGCTTTATAAAATTTTCGGTGACACTACACGCATTAAAATTTTATATGTGTTATTTTCGGCAGAGATGTGTGTATGCGATATTGCACAGCTTCTCGGCATGAGTATGTCCGCTATATCCCATCAGCTTCGCATTTTAAAGCAGGCAAAGCTTGTGCGGTTTCGGCGCGAAGGTAAAACGGTATTTTACGCTTTGGCGGACGAACATGTCCGCACGATCATTGGGCAGGGCATGGAACATATCGGTGAATAGGAGAGGGAATATGAGAAAAATATATGTCGCGCCATGTTGGTACGCAGAACTTAAATATGGAGTGGGGGATAAAATAATATGAAATTATGGTGGAGGCCGATCATAGCAGCCGTTCTGTTAGCGGTGATTCTCGCAGTACCCATTCCGGATTCAATGCGGTTTTTTCTGATGCTTGTTCCTTATTTTTTGGCAGGCTTTGATGTATTGTATGCAGCTTGTGGCGAGATTTTGCACGGCAAGCTTTTAGATGAAAACTTTTTAATGGCAGTTGCAACCGTAGTGGCGTTTTGTAAGGGAGAATACTCCGAGGCAGTTTTTGTGATGATATTTTATCAAATAGGGGAGCGCTTTCAGTCAGTCGCCGTTGGAAAAAGCCGTCGCTCTATAAAGGCACTTTTGTCCATTCGGGCAGAGTATGCCCATATTGAAAAGAATGGCAAAATTGAAACCGTGTCACCCGAGATGGTAGCGGTAGGAGATGTTTTTGTTGTTCGCCCGGGTGAAAAGGTGCCGACGGACGGCATTGTGCTTTCGGGACAATCTACACTTGATGTAGCGGCGCTTACGGGAGAGTCTGTTCCGCGTGCGGTGGGTAACGGGGACCGTGTGCAAAGCGGCTGTATCAATATAGACGGAATTTTAAAAGTGCGTGCAGAAGCAACCTATGATGCATCTACGGCGGCAAAGATTCTGGAGCTTGTGCAGTCTGCTGCTAAAGCAAAGGCAAAGCCGGAGGCTTTTATTACAAAATTTGCCCGTGTATATACGCCCGCTGTTGTTTTGTGTGCGCTTGTTATCGGCGTGATACCGCCGCTTTTTGGGGGCGAATTTTCAGTGTGGATTTATCGGGCGCTTTCGTTTTTAGTTGTTTCTTGCCCCTGTGCACTGGTGATTTCCGTGCCGCTCGCGTATTTTGGCGGGATTGGCGGCAATGCAAAACGCGGCATTTTGATAAAAGGTGCATCCTATTTGGAAGCCTTGGCACAAGCGGAAACCGTTGTATTTGACAAAACGGGCACGCTGACAAAGGGAGAATTTAAGGTGACGAAAATTCATGCCGAATCTGTATCAGAAGCGATGCTTTTGGCGTATGCGACAGCCTTGGAAGTACACTCGAATCACCCCATCGCAAAATCCGTTATGGCAGCGTACGGAAAGGAACCGCCTGTGGCGACGGAAATCCGTGAGGTGGCAGGTGAAGGCATTTCGGCAAAGGTGGATAATCAGCAGATTTCAGTCGGCAACATGCGCCTTATGAAAAGGATGGCGGTGCAGTGTAAGATGCCAAAGGAGGCGGGAACTGCCGTACATGTTGCGGTGGACGGGCAATACGCGGGGTATCTGATTATTGAGGATGTAATGAAAGAAGACGCAAAAAAAGCAATAGACACATTGAAAAAACTGGGCGTACGTCGCACTGTACTTTTGACAGGTGACCGTAAGGAAGTTGGGGACAAGGTCGGTCATGCACTCGGCATAGATGACGTATATGCCGAGCTTATGCCCGCGGAAAAAGCCGCACATCTTGAGACGTACCTTGAAAAGGCAGAAGGATCTGTTCTTTATATTGGGGACGGCATTAACGATGCCCCTGTTTTGGCACGCGCTGATGTAGGCGTTGCGATGGGGGCTTTCGGTACAGATGCAGCGATTGAGGCGGCCGATGTGGTACTGATGGACGATAAAATTATGAAACTATGTGAAGCAATCCGCCTTGCCAAGAAAACAAGACGGATTGTGACGGTAAATATTCTGTTCGCCATTGGCATTAAACTGGTTGTTTTGTCCATGAGTGCTTACGGACTTGCCGATATGTGGATGGCGGTTTTTGCGGATGTAGGCGTGTCCGTACTGGCAGTTTTAAACGCCATGCGAATGCTGAAAAATAAAGTTGATACCACGGCATTAGGAATATAAAATTGAACTGCCGCCAATAAATTCACGGAGAATGGAAGTAGGCGGTACAAACTCTGCATCAATTGGGTCAAAGTAATGGATAAAGTCCAAAAGACGCGCGGCATCTTGTTGATGCACAGGGTGCGAAAGCGCGTTGCGCAGCAAGGCTTCAGCAGGCTTTCGATATACAGAAAATTCGTAGCTTAACGCGGAATTAAAAATAATATCCGCTGCATCTTCATACGGGAAGATGTTTTTGATTTCACCCTTTTGCACATCAGGCCACATGTCAAAGGTTCCAATCGCATCCGTATTGCGGAAACGGCTGTCACGCAGGATGCGACGGATAAGGCGCGTGTCCGTGGGAGAAATCGGATTATAGCGGTCAAAGCCCAAAACTGTCAAGGCGCTGCAATAGATTTTAAAAGAAGTGCGGGCGGGGATGCCAAGCGTCAGCTTTTCATTCAGGGCGTGAATGCCTTCTACCAAAAGAACAGACCCGCTCGGCAGCGATAAGACGCGACCGCTCGGTGCACGTTCTCCTGTTGTAAAATCAAAGCGCGGGACCTCGACGGTTTTGCCATCCACAAGGTCAAGAAGCTGACGATTAAAAAGAGCGAAATCAATCGCTTCTATATTTTCATAGTTGGGTTTGCCGTTTTCGTCTAACGGCGTTTTACTGCGCCCGAGATAGTAATCATCCAGCGAAATAAGCTGTGGGGAGATGCCGTTTGCACGCAGATGCAGCATGAGACGATTTGCGGTTGTGGTTTTTCCCGAGGAAGAAGGACCTGAAATCAGAATCACTTTTTTTTGCAAGATATCATTTTTAATGATATCTGCAATCTGCGAGAGGCATTTCTCGTGCATAATTTCAGAAATATTGATACATTCGCTAATCCGCCCGCTGCGTATGGCGCGGTTTAAATCATATACAGTCTGCATGCCGATGACTTCGCTCCATGCGCGGTAATCACTTATCGTTTGCAGAATTTTTTTGCCGCTGTGAAACGGCTGCATTTTTCCGCCCAGGGCGGGGTGCGGATAGCGCAAAAGTAGACCGGATTCAAAGGCGACAAGCTCAAAATCAGAAACATACCCTGCGTGCGGCAAAAGCGGACCATACACACTGTAATAGTGTCCGCCTGTTTCAAACAGCGTCATGGAAGAAGAGGGCGTGCTTTTGAGATTTGCGGCTTCGGTTAAATCACCGCTTTCTTGTAAAAGGCGAATGGCTTCGTCAGTCGGAACAGATATTGTTTTAAGCGGAAAGTTTTCCTCAATCAGACGATGCATTTCTTTTGAAAGCGCTTGAATATCCGCCTCACGGATTACATAACCGGGGATTTCACAATAGGTGGAACGGTTTACGGATTGGTGCACGTCCATCACACGTCCCGGCAAAATGCGCTCCTTTGCGGCAATCAGTAAAAACAAAAGACTTTGTCGATATGCTCTGTAATCAGAATCCTTTTCTAAAAATGCCATACAATCACATCCTTTTTTAAGATTGCAACTTACGATATTCATCCTTACGTCGTAAAATTTCATCAAATTGATGTACATAGGCATCGTCATGCTTAAAGTTAAAAACGCGCACAACCTTGTCAGGCAAAAGAAGGCGACTGACGCCGCCTGCGCCAAGCGCAAAAATATTGGCGCAATCCGTCATCGTTACGGTATTGTAAAAACAACTTTTCCCGGGGTGTGCGTAGCCCACGTTCTCAAGATTGCCGACAGTTGCCTT
The DNA here is from genome assembly GCA_045592445.1 of Clostridia bacterium. GTDB lineage: Bacteria > Bacillota > Clostridia > UMGS1883 > UMGS1540 > JAQXGO01. Next base: position 19,922 of record JAZNUV010000048.1, read on the forward strand.
TTGCCGATACATATAGTATGGCACATAGCCGTCTTCCATGGCGCATTTTTGCGCGTATGAAACCATATCGGCAGCATCATGCGGTTGGGGGAGTGCACCTTCTTTTTTTAAGTAGGAAGCACGTTTTAAATACAGCGTATGCACAGTAAGGCTTTCGGGTGTAAGCGAACGAATTTGATCCAGCGTTTCGCGGAACATCGAAAAATCTTCACCGGGCAGACCGGCAATTAAATCTGTGTTAATATCCGTAAAGCCTGCACGGCGCGCCAGGGAATAGGCACGAAAAAAATCTTCTGCCGAATGGCGACGACCGATACGTCGCAGCGTTTCGTCATGCAACGTTTGTGGGTTTATGCTGATGCGGGTTGTCCCATATTCCAATAAAATAGAAAGCTTTTCCGCATCAATTGTATCAGGGCGACCTGCTTCCACTGTCAATTCAAGATTGGAAGGCATGCGGAAAGAATTGCGCACAGTGGATAAAAGCGTACGGAGAAGGGGTGCGGAAAGCGCGGTCGGTGTACCGCCGCCGATATAAACGGCTCGAAGAGAGAGTGACAGCTCCCGTATCAATTCGGCTGTGCGTTCAATTTCCAATACAAGATGCTTGATATACGATTCTTGCGTAGCAACTGCACCCGTATCCGAAATAAACGAGCAGTATGCGCAACGGGAAGGGCAGTAGGGAATGCCGATGTAAACGACAACGTCGCGCGGATTTTTCGGATACAGTTCCTCGTGCTTGGCAACGGAAAGGGCAAGTTCAGCTTTTTCAGGGTGTGCAAGATAGGTGGTTTGCAAAATTTCACGTACCCTCTCGGCGGGCAGACCTAAATCGAAATAGTCCCGTACAAGCTTTACGGGACGTACCCCTGTAAGAATGCCCCACGGTGCGGGCAAATCCGAAAGCGGGCGTAGTGCAAAAAAAACACTCCGCTTTACAAGATTGCCACGGTCGCGTTTTGTCGCGGCTTCTTTTTTGGGGCAACTTTCTGTGTGTATATTAACTTTCCCATCTACTTCCGCTTCCGTTGTGACGGATACAATTTCGTCTGTTTCGGTAAGCGTTGTGACAAGGTGGACATTTGTATGGTTAGGAAAGAAAAGCAAAAGAATTTGCTCTGCTTTGTATTGAAGAGTATGACCATGCGATTCTATTTTCAATTATTCCCACTCCCAATTAAAATTCATAAACGGATTATGCGCCATTTCCGCTTCAATGGTGGATGCACCCTCGTGCCCGGGATATACACGCGTATGCGGCGGAAGATTCCTGAGGCGTTTTAGGGAGGTTTGCATTTTTATTTTATTCTCACGTTCGAAAATGCCGACAGTGCCACAAAACAGGGTATCACCCGAAAAAAGACAGTCTCCGATCAGAAAACATGAACTGCCCTCAGTATGCCCGGGGGTAGCAAGCACGCGAACCGAAAGACTTCCCCATGTAAAGTGCTGGTTATCCGTAAAAAGAACGTCGGGTGTGCAAGCTTCAAACGGGAATCCAAAGCGTGCGGCATGGCTCTCGCGCGGACCGCAAAGCATAGCACTGTCTTTTTCATGCACATATAAGGGTGCGCCTGATAATGCCTTAAGATGCGCCGCACCGCCCGCATGGTCAAAGTGTCCGTGCGTCAGAAGTATGGCATCGATATGCTTTTCGGCACGCTCCCAAATTTCCTCGGCTGCGCCGCCGGGGTCAATTACAATTGTGGAAGTAGCATCCGAAACAATATAAGCATTCGCGCCGAGTGGCGGACAAGACAATATCTTTATATCCATAAAGCATCTCCTGATTTATTGGTGCAGACGTATTATGTTGAATACGCCCGGAATGGTATAGAGCCTTTTAATAACAGCGTTTAGTTGTTCTGCGCTTGTAATTTCAATTGTAAGCGTAATAATCGCCATTTTGTTTTTCTGTGAGCGGGATGTTAAGGCAGTAATACTGAGCTTGTGTTCATTGATTGCATTTGTAATATCAGCAAGAAGCCCTGCGCGATCCGTAGATTCAATCTGAATATCGGATAAATACGTGCCCTTTTGGTTTTCCGTCCAGTAACACTCAATGAGCCTGCCGCGTTCCTCCGCAGGCAGCTTTTCAGCCTGCACGTTCACACAGTCACAACGGTGTACAGATACGCCGCGGCCCTTTGTAATGTAGCCGATAATTTGGTCGCCGGGAATCGGCATACAACATTTAGAAAGGCGGACAAGGCAGTTGTCAATACCGTGGACAGCAATACTGGAGTTGCCGTTTATCTTCTTGACGGGCTCAAGCTGCAGCTTGATTTCTTCATCCTTGACGGCTTCTTTTCTATATTCTTTAAGGCGTGTTACAATCTTAAGGGCAGAAATACTGCCGTAGCCAAGTGCCGCATACATGTCATCTGTGTTGGCAAAGCTGTAACGCCGTAAACACTGTTCCATATACTTTTTATCACAAAGCTGGGCGGCGGTATAGCCTTGTCGCTTGAGTTCTTTTTCAAGAAGGTCTTTACCCTTTTCAATATTTTCCTCGCGCATTTCACGTTTGAGCCAACCGTTAATTTTTGTTTTTGCCTGATTGGTTTTACAGATTTTAAGCCAATCACGACTCGGCCCGTGTACGGATGCGGAGGTCAAAACCTCCACGATATCACCTGTGACAAGTTGATAATCAAGCGGGACAATTTTGGAATTCACTTTTGCCCCCATCATCTTACACCCAACGGCGCTGTGAATGGCAAAGGCAAAGTCGATAGGCGTGGAGCCCGCAGGAAGATTGATAACATCGCCCCGTGGCGTGAATACAAATACCTCGTCGGTGAAAAGGTCAATTTTGAGTGTGCGCATAAATTCCTCTTCATCGGTAAGGTCCTTTTGAATCTCGAGCAGCTGACGAATCCAGGAGAATTTTGCATCTGACGCGTCTTTTTCAGTACGACCTTCTTTATACTTCCAATGCGCCGCTATCCCATTTTCGGCTGTGCGGTGCATTTCAAAGGTACGAATTTGGATTTCGCAGGGACTGCCCTCAGGCCCCATAACCGTAGTGTGCAAGGATTGATACATGTTGGGCTTTGGCATGGCAATATAATCTTTAAAGCGACCCGGAATCGGCACATAAAGCTCATGCACCATGCCTAAAACGGTGTAACAGTCACTCACACTGTCCACAATAATACGTACCGCAAATAAATCATAAATTTCGTCAATGGATTTATTTTGCGTATACATTTTTTTGAAAATACTGTAAAAACTTTTGGCGCGCCCCTCTATTTTATAGTGAATACCCATTGTGGTAAGGCGTTCGCAAAGTGCGGCTTTAATGGTTTCAATGTACGCATCGCGCTCGTTTTTTTTCTGATTGATACTCTCAACAATTTCATAATACGCAACTGAATCGAGATGGCGGAGTGATAAATCCTCAAGTTCCCATTTAATTTTAAAAATACCGAGCCTGTGGGCAAGCGGTGCATAGACCTCAAGCGTTTCGCGCGCTTTAATCAGGCGTTTTTCGGGTGCCATATTTTTAAGCGTGCGCATATTGTGCAATCTGTCCGCAAGCTTTATCAAAATAACGCGAATATCCTTTGCCATAGCGAGGAACATCTTACGAAGGCTTTCGATTTGCTGCTCCGCCTTGTCGGTAAACTGAATCTTATCAAGCTTTGTAACGCCTTCTACCAAGAGAGCGACATTTTCACCGAAATCACGCTTTATATCGTCAAAGGTGATCGGGGTGTCCTCGATAATATCATGAAGTAGTGCGGCAACCAGTGCTTCCATATCGAGTTCCATTTCCGTCAGAATAAGCGCTACTGTAACGGGATGTGTAATATAAGGCTCACCCGATTCGCGCTTTTGCCCCCGATGCATATCGCGTGCAAAAGAAAAGGCGCGGTCAAGAACGCTAAAATCAGCATTTGGCTGATAGGCACGTATTTTTTCTTTTAACTGCGCGTAGAGCGCGTCATAACTTGTAAGCATGGTTCCTCCTAAAGCTTTCTTATATCGTGTAAAATCATTTGCGGCGTCATGTTGCCGCCGTATGTATTGATTTGCAGCTCCCCGACCACATCCACCCTGTCACCACGACAAAGGGTGCAGGCAAGGGCACCTTTTCCAAAGAAAATGGCATCGACAGCCGCGCCATCCTTCCAAAGTCGTAAAAACAGATGCTTTTGGTCCCGCGAGGTTCGAATAGAAGATATTTGTACGCACTCTGTTAAAAATATCGGACGTGCGTTGCCTGCCCCGAACGGCTCCAAAAGCGACAAATTTTTTGCGAGTTCCAAAAGAGGTTCGGAGAGGGATAAGGGCGCGTCAATATCCAAAACCGGTTGCATCTCCTCGTCGGAAAGAATCGTGTCCGCATAACGGTTTATAGCCGCATCAAAAGCGTCAATATTTGCTGTAGGAAGCGTAAGCCCTGCCGCTGATGCGTGGCCACCGAAGCGCGACAGTGTGTCGGCACAGGCTTGTAGCGCTTCATAAAGATTCAGCCCTGCGACAGAACGACCGGACCCCTTGGATGTGCCACCATCCTCAGAAATTAAAATTGTACTTTTATAATACTGCTCCGTAATTTTGGAGGCAATAATACCAATGATGCCGTGATGCCAACCTGCGGCGTGGAGTACAATGACCTTTTTTTCTTTGTAATCGCCGTTTTCAATATAAGATTGCGCCTCTTTATAAATTTCGTCACCGATTGCTTTGCGTTTTGCATTTTGTGCATCGAGTTCTGCGGCTATTTCTGCCGCCTTTGCGCCATCCTCTGTCAGCAGTAATTCCACGGCAGGTGAACTGTCACCCATTCTGCCGGCGGCGTTAATGCGCGGGGCAACACCAAAACTGATTTGATATGATGAAAGGCTTTCGGGGGCAATGGCGGAAACTTCACAGAGCGCGGCAATGCCGACAGACGGCATTTTTCGCATTTTGCGAATGCCCAAAGCGGCAAGCGCACGGTTTTCCCCCGTTAGCGGTACCACGTCTGCAATCGTAGCAAGTGCGACTATATCTGCATAACGCGAAACCGCCTCACGTGTATCCTTTAAAAGCGCGCAAGCAAGCTTAAAGGCAACGCCACAGCCCGCAAGTGATTTATAAGGGTACGAGCAATCCAATCGTTTGGGATTGATGACCGCATGTGCCGCGGGTAACGTATCGGGGACAGTGTGATGGTCCGTTACAATTGTGTCAATACCGAGATTTGCAGCTACGGAAACCTCCTCGGCAGCGGTAATGCCGGTATCCACAGTCACAATCAGGTTTGTACCGCGTTCGGCAATACGGCGGATGGCAGCGGAATTCAGACCATACCCCTCCGTTTCGCGATCAGGAATATAAAAGTCGCACCGCGCACCAAGACTTTGCAGACACGAAAGGAGAAGGGCAACGGAGGAAATCCCGTCTACATCATAGTCGCCATACACCGTAATTAGTTCATTTTTTTTGATTGCCGTTTCGATGCGCAAAACCGCCTTATCCATATCCCGAAGGAGAAAGGGGTCATAAAGTGCTGCGAGGCCACCTGTAAAATATGTGCGTACCGCGTCAGGTGCGATGCCACGCTCAGCAAGCAGTAGCGCTAAAATCGGAGAAACCCCTGATGCGGCGCGGATTGCTTCCACTTCATGTTCATCTACGGCAGTATATAGTAGATTCCATCTTTTATTCAAAGTAGCACCTTCATAAAAATCATTTCTTTATATTGTAACACAAAAACACGAAAAACACAATATTTTTTATAGAATACTGTTGTAAAAAAAATGTTTATCTGCTATAATGTATTCTGTAAATGGAAAAGAAGTACGCTTTTGTCAAAAAGATAAATTGGAGGGGTAGTATGCCTATAAGGATACCAGATGCGCTCCCTGCAGCATCCATTCTGCAAAGTGAAAATATATTTGTAATGACGGAGAAAAGGGCACAAAGTCAGGATATTCGTCCTCTGAAAATTGCCATATTTAATTTGATGCCCACAAAAATTGCGACGGAAACACAGCTGATTCGTGCGCTTAGTAATTCTCCCTTGCAGGTTGATTTGACGCTTTTACACGCAAAAAGTCACATTTCAAAAAACACGTCGGATGTACATTTAACTTCATTTTATCAGACGTTTGAGGAAATCTGCGATAAGCGGTTTGATGGGCTTATTATCACGGGTGCACCCGTAGAGCACCTTGAGTATAAGGATGTGGATTATTGGGACGAGTTGTGCATGCTTATGGAATGGTCAAAAACCAATGTAACCAGCACACTTCATATTTGCTGGGCGGCACAGGCGGCACTTTTCTATCATTATGGTATTCCGAAATATAATCTTGACAAGAAAATGTTCGGCGTGTTTCCGCATAAAGTGGCGTCTCCGAAAGCGAGACTGATGTTTGGATTTGATGATGTTTTCTATGCACCGCATTCCCGCCACACCGAGGTACGCGCAGAGGATATAAGCCGTGTGCCGGACCTTGAAATTATGGCATATTCCAAAGAGGCAGGCGTATATTTAGTAGCGTCAAAAGACGGGAAAAATGTATTTGTTACAGGGCACTCGGAGTACGATGCCGAAACCCTCCACAATGAATACCAACGGGATATAAGCCGTGGCTTGCAGATAGAGGTGCCGCAAAATTACTATAAAAATGATGATCCGGAGAAGCGCCCTGTTGTGCGGTGGCGCTCGCATTCACACCTTCTTTTTGTGAACTGGCTGAATTACTATGTATATCAGATAACGCCGTATAACTGGAATGAAGAGGCGAGAAAATGAAAATAAATCCGATGCATATTTATGCATACGCATGGTCGCTTTTGGAAACCGTAACACCATGCAGGGACGATTGCGGGAAACGATGCGGAAGTATTTGCTGTGCGGATAGTGACAATGGGACGGGTATGTACCTTTATCCCGGTGAGGTGTCCATGTACAAAAAGGCATCAACCTGGGCGAGGATAGAGCCTTCCGGTTTTTTCTATCCGGGAGGAGAGGCAGAAATTTTAAGCTGCACAGGGCGGTGCAAGCGAGAGGAAAGACCGCTTGCATGCCGAATTTTTCCGCTGGTGCCCTACAAAAAGCCGAACACGCGTATGAAAATTATTTTCGATCCGCGCGCTACGGCAATGTGCCCACTCCAGCCGCATGATTTGACGCCCGCATTTATCGAGGCAGTAACGCGCAGCATGCATGCGGTTATGAAGCTCAAAGAGGCACGGAGTTTTATCGAGGCACAAGCTGAGCTCATTGATTCGTATGTAAAATTTAAGCTTTAGGAGAATGGCATGTACTTAATAATAGGGCTCGGGAATCCGGGCAAACAATATGAGGATACGCGCCACAATATCGGTTTTAAAACGATTGATTATTTGGCGCAAAAATGGGATATTCCCGTAAAACGCATTCGCTTTCGCGCACTTTTGGGGGAAGGCACTGTTTTGGGTGAAAAAGTCATTTTGGCAAAACCTTCCACCTTTATGAACGCAAGTGGGGAAAGTGTGGGAGAAATTGTTCGCTATTACGGCATAGAGCCTGAAAATGTTATCATCATTCAGGATGATATTGCATTACCAACGGGACGGCTTCGGATTCGCCACAAAGGGTCTGATGGCGGACATAACGGGATAAAAAATATCCTGTATCACCTAAAAACAGATGCGTTTTGCCGCATCAAAATTGGCGCGGGTGCGCCCAATAATGCAGATGTGATAACGCATGTTTTAAGTGGCTTTTCTCATGAGGATGGCGTGCGCGTTACCGCCTGCATTCGCGAGACGGATGCCATTATTGAAACCATTATCAAAAGTGGAGCAGAAGCGGCGATGAACCGCTTTAACGGGTTTGGCAAAACGGAGGAGGCATGAAACAATTTTTTGAACCTTTGGAAAAGCTCGAGGCATTTTTGTCCCTTTGTACGGCAGTTGAAAAGAAAAAAGGCATAATCCATGCAGTCGGTCCCGCCGAAACACAAAAGGCGCATTTGATGGCGGCGCTTCTTGATCAAAGCGGGCGACAGGGTTTGGTTGTAAGCTGGAGCGAAAGCGCAGCACGCCAGATGGCAGAGGATATGTCTTACTTTAATCCGTCTGTAACCTTTTTACCGCAGGCGGATTTTATGCTGCAATTTGCAGAAGGGGCGGACGGAGCCCTGTCAGCCGCACGCGCGGAGGCAATGTATCACATTCTGCAAGGAAATACGGCGGTAATCAGTGTTGGAACTCTCCTTGATTTTATAGCACCGCCTGATTCGTATAAAACCTTGGAACTGAAAGAGGGTACAAGGTGTAAAAATCCTGAGGAACAGCTTGTGGCAATGGGTTATAAGCGTGTTCCGATGGTGGAGACATTCGGGCAGTTTAGCATTCGCGGCGGTATTTTGGACGTATTTCCGCCTGCCGAGGATGCGCCTTGTCGCATCGAATTTTTTGACGATACGGTGGATGGAATACGGCATTTTGATTTAGAAAGCCAGCAGTCTACCGAACGCATGGAATCGGTGCGCATTACAACGTTTTTAGCGGACGGGGAAGACGGTAATATTCTGGATTATTTTGGCGAGGATGCAGTTATACTGCTTGACGAACCGCGTCGCATTCGTGAAGGGGCTTCTGCCTATGCGGAAAGCATGCGCATGAAGATTTCGGATTTAATGGAAAGGCAAAAGCTTACGGATGTAAAAGACGCGTATATCCACGATTTTGAAAAAATGATGGAAAAAATAGAACGTGCAGGATGCGTCGGGTTCTCGGCAATCGGACAGGGAGGCATGGAAAAAGCGGACGTTACACTGCGCTTTTCTGCACTAACGCTTGCATCCTATGCGGGCAAAGTCAGCCTTTTATGCGAGGATGTGGCACGCTGGCAAAAGGATGGGTACCGCATTTTTATACTGGCAGGTACGGCGGCGAAGGTGAAGGGGATTTCCGAGGCGCTACTGGAAGAGAACATAACGGTCGCCAAAAAAGAAGGAAATGCGCCGGAGGAAGGAAAAACTGTCATCTATGAAAGCCCGCTTCGGAAAGGGTTTTTGTATCCTGAAATTAAAACAGCGTATATAAGTGGCAGCGATATATTTGTCAAGAAAAATACAAAGCGCAAGGCGGCATTGCGCGGAGCACAAGCGCTTCGCAGTTTTGATGAATTGCGCCCGGGGGATTTTGTGGTACATCGCGTGCATGGGATCGGGCAATTCATTTCCATGGAAAAAATTGAAACCGACCATATTGCGCGCGACTATCTGAAAATTGCCTATAGAAGCAATGACTTTTTGTATGTACCGGTTACACAACTGAATTTACTCTATAAATATTCACATGCGGGGGCAGAAACCGCGGCGCCTCGTGTGAGCCGTCTTGGGGGCGGCGAATGGCAGAAGACCAAACAAAGTGTTAAACATTCTGTGCGTGAGCTTGCCATAAAGCTTATTGATTTGTACGCGGAAAGAAGCCGTATAACAGGGCATGCTTTTTCAAAGGACACGCCCTGGCAGGCTGATTTTGAGGGAGAATTTATCTACGAAGAAACACCTGACCAGCTTGTCTGTATCGAGGAAGTAAAAAAGGATATGGAGAGCGCAAAGCCCATGGACAGACTTTTGTGCGGCGATGTTGGCTACGGAAAAACGGAGGTCGCCATCCGCGCGGCATTCAAATGTGTAATGGATGGGATGCAATGCGCGTATTTGGTACCGACAACCATTTTGGCGTCTCAACACTACAACCACTTTAAAGAACGAATGGAGCATTTCCCGATACGTGTGGAGCTCTTGTCCCGTTTTCGGACGGCGTCTGAGCAACGGGAAGTTTTGAAAGCACTCGAAAAGGGTGAGGTAGATATTTTGGTCGGGACGCACCGCCTTTTGGGAAATGATGTAAAATATAAAAGGCTTGGCCTTTTAATTGTGGACGAGGAACAACGCTTCGGTGTGGGACACAAGGAAAAAATAAAAGCCATGAAAACGGGCATTGATGTCTTGACCATGACGGCAACGCCGATTCCGCGCACACTCAACATGGCGATGACGGGCATACGGGATATGAGTGTCTTATCCAATCCGCCCGCAGAGCGGCAAGCCATCCAGACTTATGTTTTTGAATATGACGAATCTGTGGTGCGGGACGCAGTGGAACGGGAAATGGCACGCGGTGGACAGGTGTATTATGTTTTTAACCGCGTGCAGGGGATATACCGCGTGGCGGAAAAACTGCAGGCACTTTTGCCTGCGGCACGCATCATTGTGGCACATGGCCGCATGAGTGAAACCGAACTTGAAGACGCCATGCAGAAAATGATAGAGGGTGAGGCTGACGTTTTGGTTTCCACCACCATTATTGAATCCGGCATCGACATTCCGAACGTTAACACACTGATCGTTGAAAATGCAGACCAAATGGGACTCTCGCAGCTTTATCAGTTGCGCGGTCGCGTAGGGCGCGCTGACAAGATTGCATACGCGTTTTTAACCTTTCGACGGGATAAATCCCTTTCCGAGATTGCGGAAAAACGCCTTTTGGCCATTAAAGAATTTACGGAGCTTGGTTCAGGCTTTAAAATTGCACTTCGTGATTTAGAAATCCGAGGTGCAGGGAATCTATTGGGGCCCGAACAACATGGATTTATGAGCTCGGTCGGATATGATATGTATGTGCGCCTTTTGGAGGAAGCTGTGTCGGAAATGCGTGGTGAGGTACCGAAGACAGAGGCAATTGTTGACCTTGTGGTTGATGCCGGCATCCCCGATGAGTATATCGAGGACCCACGTCAACGCCTGGAGGCATATCGCATGATTGCCGAAATCAGTAGCGAAAAGGATGCGGAGACGACTCTGGATGTGCTCATAGACCGTTTTGGCGAACCCCCTGCCCGTACAGTACGCCTTTTTGATGTTGCACTCCTTCGCGTGTACGCGGAGGCAGCAGGTATCGGTGAAATCACACAAAGCGGCGGGAAAATCATTCTATATTACGATAAAACGCCCAATATGGAACGTGTGAGCGCGGTTATGGCGGAGAATCGCGGTGGACTTTTGTTCGGTGCGGGCGAAAGACCTTACCTGGCACTTAGGGAGAGCTTTATGCAGAATACAAAAGATATGAAAAAATTAAAAAAATTGTTAAAAGACTTGAAAATTTCATAAATTTGTAGTATCATATAAGCATTCATGCAGAACAAAGAAAGGAAGAATACGATGAAAAAAATAAAATTGTTGGCAATACTGGCATCGGCCCTGATGCTTTTGTCCGCCTGTAACGCGGTCAATGTTACGGAGGCGGCTACCATTGGTGATACGATTGTATACAAGGGCGAGTTTATGTATTACATGATGATTGGCAAGTCTGCTGCAACGCAGGAAGCGCAAAAATTGGGGCTTACGCTTGCAACCGATAAAGACTGGCAGACAGTTATGCTCGGCGATAAGACGGCGGCACAATTTGCAAAGGACGAGGCACTGGATAGCCTGAAAACCGTTATGACGCTTGAAAAGAAAGCAAACGATACTGGCTACGAGATGACAGATGCCGACCGCGAGGAAATCAAAAATACAAAAGAGATGATGATTAGTCAGCTCGGTGGTGTGTATGAGTATGAAAGCGTGCTCCGGGATATGGGTATCAGTTTGGACGATTTTAACAGAACAATCGAAAGAAGTGTAAAGGCAAATGCATACGCTGCACTCTACAAAGAAACAGACGATTCTTTAAAGGCGACCGATGAAGAGGTAAAGGAAAAGTATAAGGCAGACTATGTGTTTGTACGGCACATTTTGATTTCAAATCAGAATCCCATGGATGCGAATGAAATGGTTACCATGGCAGATGAAACAGCGGAGCCGATTGACTATGATGCAGTAGCAAAAGTGGAAGCAGAAGATATTTTGGCAAAGCTTGGTAGCGGCGCGGACTTCGTTGCCCTTATGAATGAGCATTCCGATGATGGTCGTGATGAAGAAGGCAAATTACAGAGCGATGGATATATTATGACCAATAATGGCCAAATGGTCAAGGAATTTGAAGATGCGGCGATGGCGCTTGAAGAAGGAAAGTACACAACGGAACTTGTAAAGACAAGCTACGGCTACCACATTATCAAACGCTTTGCTTTACCGACTGCGGGCGAGGACTACGATACAACAATCAATACAATTAAGAGTACGCTCGAAACCGAACGGATGGATGCAAAAGTCATGGCTTGGGCAGACGAGCTCGGATTTACGGTAAATCAGAAATTCTTTGACAAAGTAAAGGTAAAAATGGAGGGATAAACGTTGTCGGGACATTCCAAATGGAGCAACATAAAGCACAAAAAAGAGAAAAGTGACGCACAACGCGCGAAAATCTTTACAAAAATCGGAAGAGAAATCTCAGTGGTTGTAAAGGCGGGCGGTCCTGATCCCGAAGTAAACGGGAAGCTGAAGGATATTATCGCAAAGGCACGTTCCAATAACATGCCAAACGACAATATTATGCGCTGTATTAAAAAGGCGGCGGGTGACCAAACTGCGGATAATTACGAAGAAATTGTTTATGAAGGCTACGGCCCCGGCGGTGTGGCGGTTATCGTGGAAACACTGACCGACAACCGCAATCGTACGGCGGCGGATATGCGCCACTACTTTGATAAGTACGGTGGTAATTTAGGGCAAACAGGTTGCGTTACCTTCATGTTTGATACGCGTGGTGTTATCTTAGTTGAAAAAGAGGGAACAGACGAGGAAACACTTATGATGGAGGCCCTTGAGGCAGGTGCAGATGATTTTGACGGGGAAGATGCCTATTTTGAGATTATGACATCACCTGAAAATTTTGGTGCAGTACGTGAGTGTATAGAAAATGGCGGGTATACCATTGTTTCTGCAGAAATTATGCGACTGGGACAGACCACGGTTGAGCTGACAAAAGAAGAAGACCTCAAAAATATGAATAAGCTTATTGAAATGCTTGAGGATGACGATGATGTGCAGAACGTATATCATAACTGTGATTTGCCGGAAGACGACGAGTAGAGTATAATAAAATCCCCTTACGGAATGTTTGGTGTGCACCAGTTTGTGCAGACAGCACAAAAAAACCCTATGGTAGCAAATATTAAATTTTAGGCAACATACTGACATCGTTTTTCAAGCGGTGTCAGTTTTGTTTTTAGTTGTATTCTTTCGTTGTTGTAAAAATGTATGTATTCATCTATGAGGAGGCGAGCCTCCTCATAGGTTTGTAGTTTGGTTCGATAAATACATTCTGTTTTGAGAATAGAAAAGAAATTTTCAGCCAAAGCATTATCATAAGGATTGCCTTTTCTTGACATTGATGGCGTTATGTTGTATGATTTAGTTAGGCGATAATACTGATTTGAGGTGTATTGGAAGCCTTGGTCACTGTGGAGTTGCAGCTCTGCGGTGACCTTTTCTCTTTTCTTTGCTTCTCTAATTGTTTGCAGTACGAGATTTATGTTCTGCTCAGTGCCAGTTTTGTAAGCAACAATGCTGTTGTCATATAAATCTCTGATTACAGATAAATACAAGATTCCTTGTTTTGTCTTGATATACGAAATATCTGTAACCCATTTTTGATTTGGTCTTTCCGCTTTAAAATCTCTGTTAAGCAGATTTGGATATCTATGAAGATATTCTCCATAATTACGATATTTCTTTCTTCGAATAACTGACAATAGATTGTATTTTTGCATCACTCTAAGAATTGTTTTAGGATTATGGTATACACCTTCTCTTTCAAGCCATATATGCACTCTGCGATAGCCATATGTTTTTCCGCACCTTTCCTGGCATTCTTGAATTTTCTTTGCTAATTCTAAGTCTTTTGCAGGTATATCCATTCGTGCTACATAAGCATAATATCCACTTCTTGAAACGGAGAAAAATCTACACATTTCACTAATTGTATATTTTTCTCTATGACGGTAGATAACCATATATTTCAAACTTGCTCTCACTTCCTTTCTGTGAGCGAGAGAAAATCCCGCATCAGTTCATTTTCCATTTCTAATGATTTAATTTTCGCATCTTTGCGAGCAAGGATATATTTGAGCTCGGTAACTTTATCTTGCTCTGAAACAATGTAGTCCTTAGGCGGTCGGCCTTTTCGTTTTAAGGCTATACCTGTTGCAAGTTTACGTTCGTTTTTTCTTTCTCGTTTGAAAAAGCCTTTCACTTGTTCTCTGTTAAAACCTAACTTTTCCCCAATCTCTCTTAGTGTTAATCCTTGATCCTTTAATTTGTGCAGTTCTTTTCTGTATTCCTTTATATGTCGGTATTCTCTGGGCATAAAAAAATCCTCCTATGGTAGTTTCTTTTATTCTACCATAGGAGGGCGTTTTTTTCTATTGTCCATTTTTACTGGACCTGTTCAGTTCCGTAAGGGGATTTTTATATTTATGCATTCAGTTTGTCCGCAAGGTCGGAAAGCTTTGTTTTCTTCATATAGAATCCGGCATTTCCGTTATGGCTGACAGCGTAGTTTAGTGCGTCATAAGCATAGTAATCATTCTTCTCCTGTGAGCCATCCGTTTTGTAATAGGTGATGTTGCCAATCGGCGCGGCACCTGATAATACGCTTTTATCTGAAAGCCCGTCCACGGAAAGGCCTACAAGCTCCATATACAGTGACTTAAAAGCCTTCTCGTCCATGGGTTTTGAATCGATACGATAGTCAACCTTTTCTTCGAAACGCAAAATCTCAAGCGTTTTTTGACAATCTGGTATAGTGATTTCAACGCGGGCCACATCGTCGAGGGGAATTAGATTTATCATGGGTTCAATCACATCAAAGGGTGTAAGCGTCATAAACGAAAGCTTGGCCGCTCCCATATCGTAGATGGGCGCTTTGCCATCCTGCACAAGATATGTTCTTCCGTTTTTTTCACCAATTTTCAGTTTGATTGTTTCGCTTTCGGTCTTTATTTCCACAAAGTCCCCCGAAAAGCCGTAGGATGAGGCATTTTCTATGGTATCCGCCGCAACATCGACGGCGGTAAGCATAGAAAGCGGTTGTAATAATTTTTCTGAAACCTTTGCATTTTCTGCATCGCATTGGGTAGGACTTTCCATACGCCAATTCGAAATCGCTGCAGCGTATTTGCCTTCTTGGGATTCGCGATATGAAAGGCGTAGCACGTGCCCCTCTAAAGAAAGCGTAATACCCCTGATTGCATTGGTATCAAGGGATGTAATTTGCAGGTTTCGGTATGAACGAAGCGGCTCTGTCAAGGCGCTAACGAACCCTGAGTTCACTAAGTAAACTGTAGGGTCAGACCCTGATTTACAATAGTATCCGTCCCCCGCGGGTGCTGATTGTCCGATATAGATAAAATGCATGGTATTATCGGATAGAGTAGCGCAAATACTCGCCATAGGGGATGAAAACCCATATACTGAAGAGTCGGAAGGATTTTTTTCAATTATACGTACGGCAGAGAAGGAGGCAATGCTATGACATAAAGCCGTTACCCTCCCCGAAAGAATTTGTGCCGCTGGATTATCCTTAAGCTGCCATTCATCCGTTTTTTTTGAAAAGGTATACTTGCCATGAGAGTTTGTGACTTCGATTTCCTGCACCGCGTCAGCCTCAAAAACCGAAATGGGAATCAGAGGTGTTTCTGACGGTTGCGGCGCTTTTTCGGGCGTGTATGCTGTAATAAAAAAGTATGCTACGCCTAAAAGAAGAAAAAGACAGAGAAACAGAAAAATGTGTTTTCGTTTCATTATAGATGTCGCCTCCTTTTAAAGCGCAAGATGCCAAGTGCAAAGATTACCAGTGCGGGTAAAATGCAAACGGCAATGATATAAAACGAGGTCATACCATCGCTTAGTACCAAAAGGCGTTGTGTCAAATCTTTTGGCGTAACAGAGATGGCGGCACTCGAGTCACGCGTCAGGTAGTGATTCACGTTATAAAAAAGCGTCAGATTTGCCAAAGAGGATTCTGCAAAATAGGTAGCATCATAGACGCGTGCGGAAGCGGACACAAAAAGGCGTGCCGCTGGCGCAGAACTTGTTTTTCGTTCTAAAACGGCGGCAAGCGGCAGGCTCCCCTCGCGAATGTTCTCTGTTACGTTCTTGTCGGAACCGTGACGGGAAAAGGCGGTGGGGGAGGTCGTGATAACGGGAGTTCCTTTCACGTTTTCAGTCTCCGAAATCTCCATGCTGCGGGAATAACTCCATAAAATGCTGCGGTTTCCGTTTGTAATACCGTCACAAACCGAGTGTTCTTGCACCTCGGGTAAAAAGATATAGGGATATTTTAAAATGCGGCTTTGATCACTTTCGCAAACAATATCATGGTACATCGTAACGCCCCAGTATTCTTTGAGATACTGTTCGAGCATCGGCAATCCGTTTTTAGAAGCATCAAAGCTTATGTGTGCACTTTTCCCGCTTTCTAAAAATGCGTCCAGATGCAAAATTTCCGCCTCAGTAAAGTCCGCGGCAGGGGCGACAATGTAAAGAACATCCGCAGCCGCAGGAATTTCTGTGGTTTTTAAATCAATTTGATGCGTTTCAACATTTTCATTCTCAAGCGTAGTCACAAGAGAAGTATAATCGGTTTCGTTATGACCGATTGTAAAGAATGCCGTTTTAGTCGTTGTGTCAGAGACATAGGCAATAGCGCGTGTAAGCTGCTGCTCAAGCAGGAAAGAAGCACGCTCGAGCGTGGAGCCGCTTTGCGTAGTGTATGAGCCGTAGATTGCAGAAGGTAAAATCGCACGGTAGCGATCACCGCGTTCCAACACGATGGCATTTTGCTGCAACACAACACCCTTATCCGTAAATTTTCGTGCCGCCACAGGGTCGGTGGCGGGGTCACGTTTTGCGAGTTTTAGCTTAGAGGAAGCAGTAAGATACATCTCAATTGTCTTTTGAATTTGCACTTCCTCCTGTCCTTCGGATACAAAATAATAGAGCGTAACATCGTCCTCGAGCGTATCGAGAACATCCTTTGTTTCCTTGGTGAGTGCAAAAATGCGGTTTTCGGACAAATCCCATGAAAGTTGTATTTTATCTGCCGCTGCACCGACAACTACATTGAAAAGAAGTATAACTGCAATGATAGCCGCCGTGAAAGCTACAGAGGAGAGTGTACGTTTGTTTTTTTGTTTCATCATACAAAAACCCCCTTCCAATCAGTTCCAGCGCCGCTTGTCCACAATATGACAGGTCAGCGCTAAAAATACGGCGGAAAAACTGACATAATAAAGAATGGAGGGTATACTTAAAATGCCGAGTGCAAAATCTGTATACCACTGCGTGACATTTAAGATATTAACAATGAAGGATATCAGCCCCGAGCCGACAACACCGCGTGACCAGTCCAAAACATAAAGGAACAGAACGGCAGCAAATGTTGCGATTGCCGCTGTGGACTGATTTTGCGTCAAAGAAGATATGAAAAGTCCTACGGAAATGAAGGCACATCCCAGCAAGATAAAGCCAAGATAATTACAGGCAATCTTGGCGTATGCAGGTTGCCCGTGTATGCCAATTACAAATAAGTATAAAAGCGTGGCTGCCAAGGTTATCACATAAAGTGTGACAGCTGCAAAAAATTTGCCGAGTACAATATCACGGACAGATATGGGCGCCGTCATGAGAAGCTGGTCTGTACGGCTGTTTCTTTCCTCACTTAAAAGGCGCATGGTGAGAATGGGAATGAGGAAAATAAACATCATCATCATATTTGTTAATACAGTCCCAAGCTCGGGCGATTTCGGCAGTAAATTGGCAACTGCAAAGAAATAACCTGATACTAAAAGGAACATGCCGACAAAAATATAGCCGACAGGCGTATGAAAGTATGCGCGTAATTCGCGCGCTATAATTGCCTTCATGCTTTCGTTGCCTCCTTTTCTCCCGAAACAGTTTGCAGAAAGATTTCTTCGAGCGTATGCACGGTATTTTTCAGCATCAGAATCGGCATATCTGCTTTTGCAAGCAGATGAAATAAGGCGGTTCTGACATCTCGCGTACAAGTAAGCTGCAGTGTGCAATCTTCTGACTTTGGCGCAATCACATCGACTGATGAAACACCGTCTAAAGTACGTAAAAGAGGGACAACGTCTGTGTCCTTTGCAGCAACGGTGAGCGTATAGCGAAATGCGTTATCCTCCAATTCGTCGCACGCGCGTTGCGCTACAATTTTCCCTTGGTTTATAATCAAAATACGGTCACAGAGCGCACTGACTTCCGAAAGAATATGCGTGCTGAAGATCGTTGTTTTGCCCAGGGAACGAACTGTATTTCGAAATTCAATAATCTGCGTAGGGTCAAGACCAATGGTAGGCTCGTCCAAAATCAATACAGGCGGGTCCCCTACGAGCGCTTGTGCGAGTCCTGCGCGTTGCTTATAGCCTTTGGAAAGGTTACGTAAAAGACGATTTTTCACGTTTGTAAGAGAGGCTTTTTCCAGTACATTCTGAAGATGTGCCTCTCGCGGCAATGTAACCTTTTTCAAATCATATACAAATTGCAGATATTCGTATAGCGTCATATCAGGATAAAGCGGTGGTACTTCCGGGAGGTAGCCGATACGCTTTTTTGCCTCACATGGCTCGTCCAGGATATCATATCCGTCAATTTTAATGCTGCCCTGCGTAGAGGAAAGGTAGCCTGTCAGCATATTCATGGTTGTGGATTTTCCCGCGCCGTTCGGACCGAGAAAGCCAACAATTTCTCCTTTTTCGATCGTAAAACTTATGTTGTCTACGGCATGTTTTGTCCCAAAATGTTTAGAAAGATGTGATACTTCTATCATACTCAATCATCCTTTATGACATGATTCGGATTGTGGCTCTGTTACAGCGATACAAAGCTCAGAAAGTTGCTTTTCATCTACCGTGTCAGGAGCCGACATCATAAGGTCAGACGCATTTTGTACCTTCGGGAAGGCAATGACATCGCGGATGGAGCTACATCCACAAAGCAGCATAACCAGACGGTCAAGCCCGTATGCGAGACCACCATGGGGCGGTGTGCCGTAGCGGAACGCATCCAAAAGGTGGCCGAAACGTACTTTTGCTTCTTCTTCCGACATGCCGATGGCACGGAACATTTTTTCCTGCAGGTCACTTTGGTGGATTCGAATACTGCCGCCGCCAATTTCAACGCCGTTTAAAACAATGTCATAGGCTTTTGCAAGCACCTTTTGCGGTGCAGTCTCAAGAAACTCTATATCGACATCGCGCGGGCAGGTGAAGGGATGGTGCATAGCCGTATATCGGTTTTCCTCCTCGTCATACTCAAGAAGCGGGAAGTCTGTCACCCAAAGGAAGTTCCACTTGTTTTCATCTATCATTTCAAGCTTTTTAGCAATGTGCACACGCAGATTGCCGAGCGCGTCAAATACGATTTTATCCTTATCGGCCACAATCAAAATCAAGTCCCCGCTTTGTGCGCATGCAGCCTTGATTATCTCCTGCAATTGCTCTTCCGTAAAGAATTTAGCGATGGGGCTTTTTACAGTTTCACCAAGGCTAATCCATGCAAGACCTTTTGCACGGTAGGTTTTTACATATTCGGTGAGTGCGTCAATCTCACGACGTGACATACTGCTGCCGCCCGGAACGGAAATTGCGCGAACACTGCCGCCGTTTTCAATCGCCGATGCAAACACAGAAAAATCACAACCGCGTACAACATCGGATAAATCCGAAAGTTCCATACCAAAGCGCGTGTCAGGCTTGTCTGAGCCAAAGCGACGCATAGCCTCGCTGTAAGGAAGGCGGGGAAGCGGAAGCGGGATATCAATATCCAAAACCTCTTTCATCATACGCGCAATAAAGCCTTCGTTTATTTCCATAACGTCATCCGCATCGACGAACGACATCTCAAGGTCTATCTGTGTAAATTCAGGTTGGCGGTCGGCACGCAAATCCTCGTCACGAAAGCATTTGACAATCTGAAAATAACGATCCATGCCCGAGACCATCAGAAGCTGCTTGTACTGTTGCGGTGACTGTGGCAATGCGTAGAAATTCCCCGGATGCACGCGGCTGGGAACAAGATAATCGCGCGCGCCTTCAGGCGTGCTTTTGGTGAGCATCGGCGTTTCAATTTCCCAAAAACCGTTTTCTTCAAAATAGCGGCGTGCAATGGATGCAATTTGATGCCGTATACGCAAATTGCGGGAGATAGAAGGACGGCGCAGGTCAAGATATCTGTATTTAAGACGCGTTTCGTCCTTTACATTCGTTTGGTCGGAAACCACAAATGGGGGCGTTTCGGCAACAGACAAAATGTTGATGGCCTGCACTTCAATTTCAATTGCACCCGTTTCCATCGCATCATTTGTCATGCCTTCCGCACGTGGTCTTATCACGCCACGCACCTCAATTACATATTCCTGGTGGAGTGATTGCCCAATCGCATAAACCTCTGTATCGTCGGCATTCATAACGAGCTGCACAATGCCTGTGCGGTCGCGTAAATCAACAAAAATCAGGTGACCGAGGTCGCGCACCTTAGAAACCCAACCCATAACAGTTACTTCTGTGCCGATGGGGGCACAGCTAACTTCCGTACATCTGTGTGTTCTTTTAAATTGCATGTATATCTCTCCTCTGTGAAATTATGACATGGCGCGACAAAGCGCGGAAATATCATGAATATTGACAGTTTGTTTTTCGCCCGTTTCCATATTCTTAAGTTCTGCTTGCCCTGTGGCAATTTCTGAATCTCCGAGAACCAGAGAATATCGCGCACCAAGCCGGTCTGCATTTTTCATTTGCGCCTTTAGGCTTCTGCCTGCAAGATCGCAAGCGGCATAAAGGTTAAGCTCGCGGAGCTTTTGCACAAGGCGGAGCGCCTCGCCTGCACAACCGATGGATGCAACATAAAGTAGCGGTACTGCTGTGCTTTCGGGCAGAAGATTCTGTGCGCGCATTACCAAAAGAATACGCTCAATACCCATTGCAAAGCCAATGCCGGGCGTGTCGTCCCCACCAAGTTGACGAATCAAGCCATCATAACGGCCGCCACCGCACACCGTACCCTGCGCCCCGATTTCCGTGGAAACGAATTCAAAAACGGTGCGAGAGTAATAATCAAGGCCGCGAACGATGGTTGCATCAATTGAAAATGGAATTTCAAGTGCCTTAAGGTAGTTTTGTACCGCTTCAAAATGTGCGGCGCAATCCTCACATATAAAATCAAGAACATGCGGTGCGCCCTCAGCAATTCCTTTGCAAATCGGGCTTTTGCAGTCCAGTATACGCATGGGGTTTTTCGTAAGACGATCATTACAGGTACTACAAAGTGTTTCTTTGTGTGCTGTAAGATATGCCGTAAGAGCATCATTATATTTTTTGCGACAAGTGGGACAGCCAATACTGTTAATGCGAAGTGAAAGACCTTTTATGCCTAAATTTTTAAAGGTCGTGGCGGCAAGAGCGATTATTTCTGCGTCGACAAGTGGGTCGGCACTGCCAAACACTTCGGCGCCAAATTGGTGAAACTCGCGCAATCTGCCTGCCTGTGGTTTTTCATACCGATAGCATGCACAGTTGTAAAAAAGCTTTACAGGCTGGGGAAGTGCATACATGGTATGTTCAAGATATGCGCGTGCCGCGGATGCAGTTCCCTCAGGGCGGAGTGTAATACTGCGGTCACCCTTGTCGGTAAACGTATACATTTCCTTTTGCACAACGTCCGTCGTGTCACCGACACCGCGCTGAAAAAGTTCAGTCATTTCAAAAACGGGTGTGCGGATTTCGGCGTAGCCGAACGCGGCGGCTGTTTCCATTACTGTTTTTTCTATATAACGCCATACGGGCGAATCCTGCGGCAGAATGTCCGCTGTTCCTCTGGGAGCTTTGATTGACATAATGATTCCTTCCTTCATAATACGTGCCAAATACACTTCTTCATGATAACTTTTATTGTACCCGAAATTATATGTCCGTGTCAAGCATTATATGCGAAAAACCTAAAATATTTACATTTTTTTCATATGGAAAAAGGTGTGTCTGAACAGGCGAAAAAATCGCATTTTTGACACACCTTTTTTATGTTTATTTTGATTTGAAATGTTTAGCGAACAGTTTTACGAGTTCCGTTATCACAAAAGGCATCAGGACCAGTATGAAACAGACACCATAAAGGGAAAGTGGTAATCGAATGAGCCGAAACGCATGCCGAAGGGGTGTTACGGTCACCAACAGAACCAATGCCAGAGAAAAGAGTGCGGCGAGGTTTAAGTTGCGATTGGAAAAAGGACCGACAAGGAACAGGGAGTGGTCACTTCGCATATTAAAGGACTGCACAATCTGCGAGAGTGCCAAAACAAGAAACGCGGCCGTTTGTCCACCCTCCGTGCCGAGACGTGTTTTACCGATAGAAAAGGCAGTCAGCGTCAGCGTGGCAAAAAGGACACCCAATAAACCAATACGAACGCCATAGCCATGGGCAAAAAGACCTTCCTGTTTTGGCTTTGGCGGATGTTGCATAACGTCTTTTTCTACATTTTCCATACCGAGCGCAATGGCGGGAAGGCTATCTGTTACAAGATTTATCCAAAGAAGTTGCATGGAAAGGAGGGGCGTTTCTCTCCAAAATAGCATGGCGAGAAAAACTGTTAAAATTTCACCGATATTGGTGCCGAGCAAAAAGCCGACCACCTTTTTGATGTTGGCGTAAATTCCGCGACCTTCCTGCACAGCGTCCACAATGGTAGCGAAGTTATCGTCCGTAAGCGTCATATCTGCTGCGCCCTTTGCAACGTCTGTGCCTGTAATACCCATTGCGCAGCCGATGTCGGCAGCCTTAAGGGCAGGCGCATCATTTACGCCGTCACCCGTCATGGAAACGACCTCACCTGCCTTTTGCCATGCTTTTACAATACGAATTTTATTTTCGGGAGAAACACGTGCGTAGACCGAAATGTTTCGGATTGACGCGTCAAGCTCTTCGTCAGACATATTGTCGAGCTCTGCGCCTGTTACGGCGCGGTCGCCCTCCTTGAAAATACCAATTTCTTTCGCAATCGCGGTGGCGGTAATGACATGGTCGCCGGTTATCATAACAACCTTAATGCCTGCACGGATACAAGTGGAAACAGCGGCGGCTGCTTCTTTGCGGGGCGGGTCAATCATGCCAAGCAAGCCGAGGAAGGTAAGCCCCGTTTCCTGTACGGCAGCATCCGGCTCCAGGCTGTCTGTTTCCTTATACGCAACGGCAATTACACGGAGCGCGTTTTTGCTCATTTCATCATTTACTTTTCTTGCGGCTTCCAAGTTGCCCGATGTACACCGCGATGCCAAAACATCGAAAGCACCCTTTACAATTGCGATGGGTTTGTCGTCAATTGTATGCAGTGTGGTCATCATTTTTCGGTCCGAGTCAAAGGGAATGGCACCGACGCGGGGGTAAGCACTTCGAATGGCATCACGTTCAATACCATTTTTTAAAGCCCCATATAAAATAGCGGTTTCAGTCGGGTCACCGATGTGGCGGACTGTACCATCTGCCTCTAAGGAAACGGCGCCATCACAACAAAGAGATGCCCATGTTAACAGATGGCGAATCGTTTCTGAATTTTTTTCAGAAATTGCCTCGTCTGCATGCTCTGTATATGCGCGAACAAGCGTCATTTTATTTTGTGTAAGCGTACCCGTTTTGTCGGAACAGATAACAGAGGCACTGCCAAGTGTTTCGACGGCAGGGAGCCTTCTGATAATTGCATTCTTTTTAACCATGCGTTGTACGCCGATGGAAAGTACAATGGTTATAATGGCGGGCAGACCCTCAGGAATAGCGGAGACGGCAAGTGAGACGGAAATCATAAAGATTTCCAGTATATGCATGTTGCTCATAATACCGACAATGAAGATAACAAGACATGCAAAAAGTGCAACAAAGCCAAGATATTTACCGAGTTTCGAAAGCTTTTCCTGTAACGGCGTTTTCCCATCCGACTCGCCGCGCAAAAGACTTGCAATTTTACCCATCTCCGTCTGCATACCTGTTGCGGTCACAACAGCACGGGCACTGCCATAGGTAATACTGCACCCTGTAAATACCATGTTCTTGCGGTCACCCAAAGGAACCTCTTTTTCTGTTTCAAATGTCGCATCCTTTTCGGAAGGAACAGATTCCCCTGTCAGTGCGGATTCCTCTGCCTTTAAGCTGGCAGACTCCAAAAGCCGTGCATCTGCAGGAACAAAATCGCCCGCTTCGAGAAAAATGATATCTCCCGGCACCAGCTGCGTGGCATCAATTTTTTGTTCTTTTCCGTCACGCAAAACACGTGCGTGCGGCGCGGACATATTTTTAAGTGCTTCCAATGCCTTTTCCGCTTTATTTTCCTGTAAAACACCCATTACAGCATTTAAAATTACAATGGCAAAAATCAGTGCGGGTTCTAAAAACTCTTTGGGATTTTTCTCTATTAGAGCGACCACAAAGGAGATAATAGCGGCAACAATCAGAATCACAATCATTACATCTAAAAATTGTGCCAAAAAACGTTGCACCAATGTTTTCTTCTTCTTTTCCTCCAGTTTATTTTCACCGTACTTTTCCAAGAGGACGGCGACTTCCTTTGAGGAAAGACCTTCTGCTTTCAATGTAGAAAGTGGTTGTTGATAAGCTTCCAACTGTAAAATACCTCCTGTTTTAAATGTTGAAAATATAGTATTACAATTTGATTGTTTTGTCTATGGACACTTTAAATATATTGTGTAAAAATTGGACAAATCTAAAATTTGTCCGTTTCTATTTTACAATTAAAAAAGTATAATAATAGAAAATAATACATAAAAGGGGATAAATCATGCAATTTATAACGCTACTTGGTACAGCATGCGGTCTTAGTATGGACGCATTTGCAGCGGCTATGTGCCTTGGTTTGAATGTTCGGCATTTTCGATGGAAATATGCGGCAATCACGGGACTTTATTTTGGAGTATTTCAGGCAATTATGCCACTTTTGGGATATTTTCTGGGAATTTATTTTTCGGAGTTTATTAAAGCGTATGACCATTGGATTGCGTTTTCAATACTTGGGATATTAGGACTTAAAATGATTTATGAATCGATGGGAAAAGAAGAAACAGTTGAAAGAAGCATTCTTGATATGCGCGCAATGCTCGTATTAGCAGTTGCTACAAGCATCGACGCACTTGCCGTCGGCATATCGTTTGCCATGCTTGGGACGAATATTTTTTCGGCAATTCTGCTGATTGGGGTTGTTACTTTTTTACTGTCCGCAATGGGTGTGAAAATCGGAAATGTATTCGGAGAAAAATATAAGACAGCAGCGGAACTTTTTGGCGGCATTATTTTGATTGTCATCGGTGTAAAAATCTTGGCAGAGCATCTTGCTGCGTAGACGCTTATTTTTCTTTTTTGTAAAATCTTTTTGCAAGCATGTAAATTGGAAGCCCCAAAAGTGTGACGCCGACACTAAAAAGCGAAAGTATGCGCGCGTCTTTACCTGATAAAAAGAGCTGGCTTATAATAACGTATAAACCACTTATAATGGCAAGAATGGGAATAACAGGGTAAAACGGAACCCTATAACTACGAGGAGCATCGGGCTTTGTTTTACGCAGAAGAATGACTGCGAAAAAGGTCAGCGTGTAAAAAATCCAACAAGAGAAAACCGCAAGGTTTGTAAGCATATCAAAACGTCCGCTTACGGAATATATACAGGCTAAAAAACCAATCAGCCAAATGGAATTGGCAGGAACATGCGTATTGCTTATTTTACTGAATGTACGGCTAAACGGCAACATTTTCTGTTCGGCAAGCTGATAGGCAACGCGGGAACCGGACATTAAAAATCCGTTTGCGGCACCGATAACAGAAACAATAATGCCGATTTTTATGAGCATGCCACCGGTTGAACCAAAAATGGAAGTGGCGACTGCGGCAGCAGGAGAAGAAAGGTGCATGAGTTCGCTTGCGGGCATTACCCAAAGATACGCAATGTTTATGATTAAATACACAAACATAATGATAGAAACACCGCCAATAATGGCACGGGGCAAATCACGGCCGGGGTTTTTCATTTCACCCGCAATGGCACCTACATTTGTCCAGCCTTCAAATGCAAACAGAACGGCAAGGAGTGTAGAACCCAAAACAGCAGCCGGCCTCGTTCCTTCTGCAATTATAGGTGTAAATACGGAGTTTGTACCTTTGCCGAGAATAAATCCGAACAACATGAGAAGGAAGAGGGGTATAAGCTTACAAAAAGTAAATAAAATTTGTACGCGGGACGCAGTTTTTGAACCTAAAATATTGAATAAAACCAGAATGATAATGACTGCCATCGCAATGGGGAGCGCGTAGGCATCACCAACATACGTGGCAAGCTCTGTTCCGACTGTTACGCCATACCCTGCAAGGAAGGCGGGGTAGAAAATAATTGTTTGCATCCAGCCGGCTAAAAAACCGAGATTGTCACCATATGCTTCTGAAAGATAGGCAACCATGCCGCCTGTACGCGGTATCATAACGGCAATTTCCGCAAACGTCAACGCAGCAAAAATGCTGGCTATACCACCGATAATCCATGCCAGCATGCCCATGCCCGGCGCGCCGCCTGTGGCTTGATAAATGGCGTATGGCTTAAAAAACACGCCTGCGCCGATTACACTGCCGACAACCAGGGTTATTACCGCTAAAACGCCAAGATTTTTTTGTAGTGTTTTTTTGTTCTTCATCGTATCCCTTACTTTCTTTTTTTGGAAAGAGTTGAATGGGTTAGATACACATAAAAAGCTTTGCATATGCAACTTTAACTTCTTCCTTATTCACGATTTCTTATCACTTTTCAAAAATCGACAAGGATTTTTAGGGAATTGTGAAGAAGGAATAGGGAATAAGTAAAATCGACATTCCTCTATCGAAGAATGTCGATTTTTGGTGACCCATCGGAGATTCGAACTCCGGACACCTTGATTAAAAGGCAAAAAAATTGATGTTTTCTAAATTGTGTATAATATTGCAAATGGCGGTTTTATGCGTTTTTTTGCATTTGATAATTTATTTTTTTTCTCTTTGTTTTATAATAAGTGTGTAATGATGTGTGTAATTACACACTTGTTTTTTTAGTTATAAATTCGCGTAAAATGATGCGCACTTTTTTTATTTCCCCCCTTTGAGGGGGGCAGGGGGGTGAAACACGCGCCGCCCATACGTTTTGGGCGCGCCCCGCAGGGCGCGGAAGGCGCGGCGGGCGTGTGCCCCACGCCCGCATAGTTCGCTCCTTCAGTTTTTTCTGTTTACTTTTGATACCCTCGTTAAGCGGCGCGCGGGAGCGTGGAAACCGACCCGCGCGGAGTTCTTCAAGGGTTTTTTGCCGCAGCAAAAAACCTTCTTTGATAGCGACTAAGCGGCGTTTTCAGGGCGAAACGCCGAAGGGCAAAACCTTCTTTTTTAATTGTTGCGGTCAAGGTGGAGAAAAAAATTTTTTGCAAAAAAATTTTTTTACTACCTTGACGGCGGTTTTGCCCCCGGCGGGAAAACGCCTTTGTACTTTCTTTAGTTTTGTACTTCGTGGCGTTTGCACTTTCTTATTTTGTCAAGGTGGAGATGCGCCGCAGGCGCATACTACCTTGACTTTTGAGTATGTGTATAATGAGATAGAGCCGGAACGGCTATAGCTGACAATCACACACCCCCCATGATTGGGGGGTAGGGGGGTTGATTTGTTGCGGGGGTTGCAAAGCAACAGCGGCTTACGGCCGCGCCCCGCACAACAAGGACGCACTTTATAAAAGCAACATTGCACAAAAGAAAAGTTTTGTCCCCCGAAGGGGCTGCAGCAATTGGGCGCATGCGCCCAATTAGACAAAACTCTTCTTTTGTGTGATTTTGCATCCTCATGCTTCTGATACCCTCCAAAGGTGCGGCGCGAATTGCCGCGGCTTTAGCCTGTGGCGCGCCGCGCCGACTTCAATGAAACGCAGTAGCGTTTCGACCTTTTTTATTATATATCATGTGTATGCCTGGCTGAATGCGAAAGGATTGAAGGAGCTGCCGCCCATATGCGCGCGTAGCGGTGCGGGGCGGCGGCGTGCCTTTATATCAAAAAAGCACTTGCAATAAATCAAGTGCTTTCATGATATTGATTCATGATAAAGAGTTGGTAAAATATGATTATCACCCGGCTTTTCGTTTTTTTCGTAACTCAATGAGTTTTTCTGCCGGGATGCCGAGTGCAGTAAGCTTTAAAAGGTTTGCACCTTTTGGGGTTATATCGTCATATTCATATTTTTGATATAGGCTGATGCATATTCCTATGCGCTCGGCTGCTTCTCTTTGCGTTAATAGTTTTGCATGCCTTGCGCGGCATAGTATGTGCCCGATGCTATATCCGGTGATGGTTTCGTCAATTTCTTGTTTAAGTGTCTTAAAAGGGATTATTTCAGTTATTATATTTCACTTCCTTGTGGTTTAAACATGGTTTACTATTGGGGTATATATAAAAAACGATAATTATATCGTGTATTGGCCGCCCCTATGCGGGGCGTTAGAACTCTTTTTTTAAGGATAGATACTTTCTTTATCGACCATTATTATTATACAACAAAAAATCAATTTTGTCAAGTTTATGTTGCTTTTTGCAACATAATTTATATATTTTATTGGTTTTTTATTGGGGTTTTAATGCATCTATATAAAAGGCAGCTTTGCCCTATGCCGGGACAATGCTGCCGAAGAAATATTTTTATTCCGTGCCGTCATATGCATTTAATCTTTTTTCAAGTGCCCTTTTTTCTATTGCATCAAAGTCATATTCTGCAGTTTGTGTATAGTTTTTAAACTTGCTCACACTTTTACTTTGGCTTCGCTTTATGTTGTGCTTTTTTCTGTTATATTCATATTCTTCGATTGTGCGTACATTATCGCGGATGGTTGTGTCCATGACTGCGCGCACCCAGTTCCACGGCTTTGAATCTGTTTTTGCAGCATCTAAAATATGATATATAAGTTCTAAGGACAAAGATTTAGCATATTCGTGTAGTTGCTTTTTTACATTTTCCGTAGGTGTACCAAAGAAGGAAATATATATTTCTTCTTCGGGCGTAACTTCAACAACCAAATTTTTTTCTTTTATTTCTTTCTTTTGTTCTTTTATGTTTACACTTCTATCAAAAATGTATACATTTTCGCTTGTAATGTGCGCATTTTTATATTTTTCCCCAACGTTAACTAAGAGGTACTGCTCAATAAGCTGCACTTCTTTCCGTCTGGCAGTTGCTTCGAGGTATCTTTTTTGTATGCCCGTAGATGTAAGTATATGAAATCTTTTAAACATTTCCGGGCTAAATATACCGCGATCAATTGCCGCAAGCACTATTTCCGACACTACATTGTAACCTAGGTTTATTTCGTTGCTAAACAACAATGCAACATCTTTATTCCACTTCATATAGTAGCCTTCGCCGCCGTAAATTCGTTGCCAAAGTTTTATTAGTGTTGCGAAACCTTTTGGACCGAATTCGACCTCTAAAAGCTTGACGGAATCATCCATGGTAACGTCGAGGGGAAAATACTTTATCCCACTCTGCATGGCTTTCTCCTTTCATATGTAGCACGCTATAAATACCTTTTAAAAGGCGTTTATAGTACGCCGTTTTGCGCCTATTTCGCCGCCATTTTCAAGCCATTCGTCAAGCTTGTCGACGAAAAAGAATTTTCTATTTCCTAATGTAAAATAAGAGTTTTGAGGAAATAGATCCATGGCTTCCAATTCGCGCAATTTACTGCGTCCGCAATGTATATATTCGCATGTTTGTGCGCGTGTTAGAACTTCCCTTTTCATAGATCTGCCCCCTTTTACTGTGATTCGAACAAATAATTTAAAGATTGCTCTGGGAAGAATGCTTTTTTTATTGCAAATGCCTGCTCGATTGTAAAAGGTGTTTTCCCATCCAGTTTATTAAATACACTGTTGGGATGGATGCCGATTGTGTCCGCAATCTGCTTTTGTGTAATACGTTCTTTTGCCATTTCTGCTACGAGGTTTTTATACATAGCTTTCATCCTTTCGTTATGCAAACGCATAAATTTATTTATATTATATACGCCTTTGCATAATTTGTCAATAGTTTTTTATGATTTTTCATAAAATTTTGTTGACATGCGTATTTTTTTTTGTTATCATAGGTATGAGGTGGTAAAATGATTGGGAAAACATTGCGGGAAATTTTAGCAGAAAAAAACATAAATGTTAACGAACTTTCACGGCTCACGGGCGTGAGCAACCAAACTTTATATAGTATTATAAAACGCGATAATATGAAAATTGACTTTGAAGTGCTTTTGAAAATCTGTTCGGCACTTGGGGTAAATGTTGAAAGGTTTTATATTGATTTTGTCGCAGATTATGCTGGGGATATGGTGCATGTTACCAAACATGAACGTGCAGTTTTGGATGCATATCGCGCGCGGCCCGAAATGTGCGCTGCAGTAGATAAACTTTTAGGAGTGCATGAAAATGAGTGAAAAGAGAAAGCTCGGAAATATTCGAAAAATTGAGGACGGCAAATATTTTCTCCGTATCTCGAATGGGTTTGATGCTTTCGGGAAACGTGTTGTTTTAAGCCGCACTGTATATTGTGCATCGAAACGTGAAGCCGAAAAGGAACTTGCAAAGCTTTATGCGGAAAAGGATGCCCTTACGGATGCACGGCGCGCGGGAAAGCCGCAGACTTTAGCGGCTTTATTTGATACATGGTTTGAAGTTCACGTTTCCGGCTTATCTATAAATACCAAAGAATTTTATAGAAACCTATGGAAAAATCATGTTTCTCAGTTTGGTAAATGTAAGCTTTGTGATCTTTCCCCGGTCATATGTAATAAAATCGTTAATGAATCGACCGGGCGTACGGCGCAGGGCGTTTATAAAATGCTGAAAGCAATGTGCGAAAAGGGTGTAAGTTGGGGTTATTTAACAACAAACTTTTTTGCGTTGATTGATGCGCCCAAATATGAGAAGAGCGAAAAGCTTGTTTTTAATGAACAACAGTTACACGCAATTTCCTTTTTTATTGCAAAAGAGGATTTAAAATATCAAATTATATATTATTTTGCTATATTGTGTGGCTTACGTCGACAAGAAATTGTTGCGCTCCAATGGGGAGATATTGATTTTGAAAAAAATTGTTTTTATGTGCGGCGTGCTGCTGAAGTAAGGCCTGGAGAAGGTACCACGATTAAGGAAACAAAAAGCGCGGCGGGGAATAGGCGTTTGCATTTGCCGAATGCATTGCGCTCTCTTTTATTACGCTATCGTGTGAAATATAATGCTCACGCGGTGAAAATGGGTACTCTTTGGAAAGATACAGATTTTATTTTTACGCAGATGTACGGCAATATTATGCACGTGCACACACCTTCATCATGGTGGGCAGATTTTATCAAGCGGCATAAATGTTTGCCGAAGGTGACTTTTCACGGCTTGCGCCATACTGCCGCAACAATGATGCTTAAAAATGGAATCCCGGTTACTGTGGTTTCGGGTGTTTTAGGGCACGCACAAACGTCGACAACATTGAATGTGTACGCGCACGTTATTGAGTCATGGGATACGGAAGCAATCTCTTCTATGGAAAAACTGTGTAATGGTGTGTGTAATGAAGATACGAATCCTACAAATGCACAGAAAACAAAAAACGCTGTAAACGGCGTGTTTACAACGTTTCCTGCTGGTGACCCATCGGAGATTCGAACTCCGGACACCTTGATTAAAAGTCAAGTGCTCTGCCGACTGAGCTAATGGGTCACAACGCAGAATATTATATCCGTGCAGCAGGATTTTGTCAATAGTAATTCTTTCGGAGCGGGCCTTTCTTTTTCGGAGAAAGGCCCGCTCCGCAACTGTTTTTTAGAATTCCGCGCTGCCGGTAGTACGGGGGAAGGGCAGCACATCGCGGATGTTGGAC